>JAJTFB010000143.1 GCA_021300015.1 Pirellula sp.
CCGAGCATGGCCCCGGGCATCATCGCACCGCGCGAATGGCCAAACGAGCCACGGATTCCCCACCCGGAGGCCATGACCAAGGTACAAACGGCCAAGAGCAATCCGAGCTGACGCCAACGTTTCACAGTAAATCCCCTCTTGAAATCCCATCGTGGAATGTCTAACGACAGACCGAAAAAAAAGAGTCCAGCCGAACCGGAAAACATTGCTGAATTTTTTTTCTAACGGGTTTGCCATTGTTGCAATGCCGTTATCGAACCACTATAAGTATATCTCCTCACGGTTTTTTTTCTTTTTCGAAGGGCTAGTCAATGAGTATGAAAAGGCGGTTTGAACGAGGTTTTACTCTGGTGGAATTGCTGGTCGTCATTGCGATCATCGGCGTGCTTGTTGGGTTGCTTCTCCCGGCGGTTCAATCGGCCCGAGAGGCTGCTCGTCGAATGCAGTGCTCGAACAACCTCAGGCAATGGGGGATGGCCAATCACAATTTTGAATCGGCAAATCGGCGGCTTCCATTCGGAATGCTGCGAGCCGACGGAAACGGTTGGGGGCATCCTGAGTGGGGCACACCGGGTCAAGCCCGACGGTTTGCTCTGATGCATCAATTGATGCCGTTTGTCGAGCAGCAATCATTCTGGAACAATTGGAACCAACTGAATTTTGGTGCCAATACCCTTTCGAATCCCGCCTTTGGAGGGAGCACGGCCAACACCGCCTCGCCACCTTTGGACGGAACCTCGGCCGTCGGCCAGTTGGTAACACCGGTTCTCCGATGTCCGTCGAATCCCGGCAGCCCTTACAATGAAGTTCACCCGAATCCCACAACAGGGGTCAATTCGAGCGGTGGTTATGCGCGCGGCGATTACTTCGCTTGCGCAGGTCGCCGTGGATATCCGGGTTTCAGCAATACGCTTCCGAGTCTTTGGAACCCGTTTGGTCCTGGAACCGATTACCCACGTCCACCCGGATCGATATCCTCGGCATCGCAAGCCCGAGCCGATGGGATCTTCAGTCGCAACGTCGCACGGAAATTCAATTCGATCACCGACGGCTTGAGCAACACCATCATGATGGGCGAGCGGGCTGTTTTCGACCCTGTCTTCGACCGTTGCGGTCCAGAGACCGGTTGGAGCACGACCAAGATCGGCAACTGGGGTTGGGTATGGTTCGGGGCTGAGGGGAACGTCTTTCTGGGCACTGGAGTTCCGATCAACTACCGAATCCGAGATTGCGTCGAGTACCGCGATCCTATTCGCTATGACGACCGAATCAATGCCTTCGGAAGTCTGCACGGTGCGGGTAGTCAATTCACGATGGCCGATGGTTCCACGAGGTATATCAGCGAAACCATCGATGCGATTACCTACAACGCCATGGGTACTCGTGCCGGGTCGGAAATCGTCACGGTACCTGATTGATTTTCTCATCTGCTCAAAACGATCGAACGGATCGCTAGCAGGGCGAAAGTCCTGCTAGCGATTGCTTCAACCAAGGTGGTTTGGTTCTTTGGCCTATCGGGTCGACCGTCGACCCGATAGGCCAAAGAACCTACGGAGTGACATGGTTTCTTATTCGCACAAGTTCAAATTTAGGTAGACGCATGCATCGCACGATTCGCTCTGTTCCCAGCAAGTTCTCGTTTCCAAGGCTCATGGCATGGATGATGGCCATTTTTATGGTTACCTCGGTCGGGTGCGGACCTAAAAGGGACGTTGCAGAGGTCACGGGGGTTGTGCTGATGGATGGTAAGCCGATGGATCTGATTCATATCGAGTTCTGGTCCAAAAACGGACCGCGATCCTATGGGAAAACCGACGCCGAAGGAAAATTCGTTTTGCAAATCGACGACAAGAGTCGGCAGTCGGGAGTCATTGCGGGCGAGCAACAGGTCTGTCTACGAGATACTTGGCCAACCAAAGATGACTATCTGGACGAAGGTGGCGCGTGGGTCGATATGTCCGACGGCAAAAAAAGTCGGATCGACACCAAGTACTACGATGCGGTCAAGAGTCCGCTGAAGGTCAACGTCGAATCGGGCAAAAAGAACTACTTTGAGCTCAAGGTCGACCCAGCTCGGTAGCGATCGCACAGTCCGATTGTGCCCCTTGCACAACCGGATTTTTTGAGCGCCCTCCATCGGCTTATCGATGGGAAAACTTCGACCCCTAGAACCGTCGTAGAGTCGTTCATGTCTGACGAGAAGTATTCGAGTTTGCCCGCCGGAGCCAAAGAGCTATCCGGTGCATCCAGCAGCATCCCCCGCAGCGCAGCGGAGTCGACCGAGCCATCCAAAAGGCTCACTTCCCTCGATCAATTTCGGGGGTACACCGTGCTTGGAATGCTCATTGTCAACTACTTTGGCGGTTACCAAGCTTGTCCTCAGGTGCTCAAGCACACGCATGATTACTGCAGTTATGCCGATACGATCATGCCGCAGTTTCTCTTTGCGGTGGGATTCTCGTTGCGTTTGACGGTCGGTCGACAGCTCCAAAACGGAGCCTCATGGCAGACTTACGGTCGGATAGTCCGGCGTCTCTTGGGCTTGGCCCTGGTCGCATTCGTGGTCTATTCGGTCTCACCGCGAGCAGGTTCTTGGGAAAAGCTCCAGGAGATTGGGATCTGGGGAGCGATCGCCGAGCCGCTCAAGAGGCAATGGTTCCAAACCTTGATGCACATCGCCGTGACCTCGCTGTGGATTGTACCGGTGATTCATCGTCCTTTTTCGACTCGACTCGCCTGGATGCTCGGTTCGGCCACCTTGCACGTGGTCCTCTCCTACCTTTTTAACTTCACTTGGTGCAACACCGATCCGAATGCGATCGATGGGGGGCCGCTCGGGTTCCTCAGTTGGACGATTCCGGCGATGCTCGGCACGTTTGCATGCGATTGGTTCGTTCCGAGTCGGTCTGCCGATGCCAAGCCGATCGTTCCGAGTCGAGCCATAGGCTTGTCGGTCATCACCGCTTGTCTCATGATGCTGCTCGGATACGCTTTCTCGTGTGCAACAAGGTTCTACGATGTGGCGTCTGCAAGCGAAAATTCCCAAACGAATGCACTTCAGTTAGCGAAGATCCCTGCCGACCCGGTCGTACCGGATCGGTCGCGTGTGGAGTCCAAGATTCGAGAAAATACGATGATGGCTTGGTTGGCCGAACCCCCGTTTGTCAAACCCCCGAGTCGATCGGAGCGGCAGTGGAATTATTGGATGATGAGTCAGCGTGCCGGGACACTTTCCTATCTGACGTTTGCCGCAGGTTTTTCGCTGGCGATCTTTGTGCTGTTTTACGTCCTGTGCGATTTGGCAGGGGCTCAGCTCCCCATTTTTAAGACCTTCGGTACCAACGCTCTAGCCGCTTATGTGCTGCACGATCTGGTCTCGAACGCCGTTCAGCCATTTTTTCCTAAAGACTCACCGATGTGGTACGCCTATTCTGGGCTAGCCCTGTTTTGCTTGATCACGTGGCTGTTTTTGCGAAGCCTTCAGCGGCAAAACATTTTCTTGCGGGTCTAGATCGAAGAACCGTCGGGCTGCCAGATCGTTTAAGTCCCTTGGTCGAGCTCCGGGATTCGCTCCTGGTCGGCCTGCTTGGCGATGAGCGTCTTGGTGCGTTGGATGAAATCGGATTTGTAGTTGGCCACTTGTTGCTCGCTGAGCTCGAGGGCTTGGGCGGTTTCTTTGTTGCTCATCCCCAGGACGATGAGCAGTTCCATGCACTTGAGCTTTTGGAAATCACCCTTTTGCTTCCACTTGCTGATTTGGTCCTCAAGGGCTTGGCGCAGCACGTTCTCCTCGCGATCTTTTTGCTCTCCGGAGCGAACAATGCTGCTTGCTTGTCTACCTCCGGAGGGAAGGCGTTGGATCGCATCGCTGGAGTTTTCTTGGGTGACAAGCTGGGTTGCATGCCGACGCCCTTCGCGGCGCAAATGGTCGGTGAGTTTGTACGAAGCGATCGAAAACAGGTAGCTCTCCAAAGGCCGAGAGCAATCAAAATTCGGTAGGCTATTGAGGAACCCAATGAAGGTGTCTTGGACGATGTCCTCGGCATGGGCTCGGTCGGCGAGCCGAGCACCGACATAGGCCAACAGACGGCCTTCGAATCGGTCGATGAAATCCTGCCAAGCCTGCGTCTGGCCACGTCGGATGTTCTCGACCAGGATGCTATCGATCTGAGGTTCGCTCATTGCTTAGGACAGTTCCTTGCGATTTCGCGATCGTTTGGCTAGCAGCCCGGTGAGTCCCGAGGCGCTTGCGAGGACCGCAAGGGCACCGAGGGCTCCTTGGCCGACCCATTGGACCCGTTTGGCCGTCACCGATTCGCGTTCCCATTGATGGATTTGTTGGATTTGATCCGGGCCGATGTGCACCAATCGCCAAAGTTGGTGGTAGGTGCCACTGGGTCGATCGAGTACCAATTCGTATTGGGTATCGGCTTTGACCAACTGTTTGGTCAAAAACTCCGGTGTCAGTTGTTCGATTTGGGAAGCTTGCGTGTGGGTCAGGACATACTGATCGAGTACCTTTTGAACCAGTTCGACCATCTGTTGATCCATCGCAAGGAGGCATTCCTGAGCCGACGACTCGACGGAACTTTCGATCGCTATTCGCACGACCTCGTTGTCGACGACACGGTCTTTGACCCATGATGGAGTTTTCGGATCCCAAATGGGGCTCTGGCTGCCAGGCCATGTCGAGTCGACTTCGGCTAGCGAGTCGGTCGAACGGATCGCTGGCGTCGCGGTGGTTGCATTCCCCTGTTTGGGGATCGATGCGGTCGGAAGGAAATCGGCAAAGGCTTCGCGCATCGCGCGTTTGACCTCGCGGTTGATCTCCTCCTCGGAGGCATTCGGATCGAGTTTTTCAGAGATCGAATCGAGTTTCTTGGCCATTTGCTGAAGTGAGTTGGTCATCCACGAGAGGGACTGCTGGGCCGCCCCATAGGCACCTGGCACCCCATTAGCACTTTGCACCGGGGATTGGGAATCTCCGTTGGGTTCGGATTCCTGGGCGAATCCCAGCGAGCAAGCCAAGCCGACCAGGAGGGTCCAGGTAAGAGTCCGGTAACCTCGGGAGCCGATAGGTTCGGTGTTCGGAGTTTGATTAAGCATGTGCATCCTTTCCTTGCGAGACCTTGCGAGCCAGTTGGGGTTGCGACGGATCGATCCATGGAGAGGCAATTTGGACGGCCAGCGAGGTTGTCCCAGCCATCCACAAGCACCATGGGCTCGGGAAATAGAACACAGCTTGGACCAGCCCTGCCATGAGCATACTCCAGACGATTGCCCACATCGAAAACTTTTTCTTCCTTAGAGCATCGGATTGCCGCCACCAACGCACGATCCACATCAGGCCGGCGAAGAAGGCCATATGGCCGGCTAGATTCGGAAGTTGGTCGGCATCGTAGAAACCCTTCAGCGAGCGATTGAACTCCTTGCCGAACCAAGGCGTTTGGAAGGAGGACGAAGCATTGAGGATCGAGTTCCATGGAATCAGCAAAAATTCGCTGAGTTGAAAGCTGATTGCCCCGAGGATCAGACCGGCGACCATCATGGCAAAGCGAAAGGCGATCGAATCCTCTTGCTTGGATTCCCAGCGTCGGGCAAAGGTCACGACGGTCCAACTGCACAGGATCGACATGAGGGAAAGCCAAGCGATGGCGCCCAGGGCCTGAGAGTTCCATATCCCGTTGGCCGATGTGAGGTACCCGTTGGAAACGGCGACGAAGCCACCGGCGATCGAGGTGACGGCGGCGATCAGGCCTGAGAAGGTCAGGGACTGCATCCAACTGTGAGCCGAGCTCCAGAAGTCTCTTTGGGCTAAGCTCTGCTGCTGCTCGGCCCTCCAGATCCTTTTGGCTTCTTTACTCGATACAGGCTTGCTGGATACTGGTTTGCTGGATGCTTGTGTGCTGGACCGGTTTGCATTGGCGGTCGTTCCAGGTCGAAGGGTGGCTGTCGGATAGCCGACGGTTTCCTGCATGGCTAGGGGGCTGGAGATTGTCCTGGCATCCTTGGTCGATGTGGTTTTGCGAAGGTCATCGGCAGTTACATGGCCGAAGAACCATAAGCTGTAGTAGATCGCATAGGCACCCAGGATCGAGCCCAAGACCGCCGAGGCACCCGAGATGGCTAGGATCACGGCAATCGCGATCACCGCGGCGATCGAGTTGCTCGAATCCTTTTTTGAGGTTGAACCGAACGAAGTTTTTAGGTTGTCGAGCAAGCTGCGGACTTGCAGAAGGATCGGCTCTCGTTGGAGCATTTCGCGATGGCCATCGATTCCAATCGTAAAAAAGGCTTGGACCCTCTGCATCGGGCTCAGCGGCTCACTGGTCGTCGGGATGGCTTTTTTGGGTTTGGCTTGTGCGTTGGCTTGTGCCGCCCGATCGCTGGTTCTCGCATAGGCAATGCCGGGGGTTGGTTGGCCGTGGGTTGTTTGGCCGGGGGGTGGTTGGCCGGGGGGTGGTTGGCCGAACGCAGGGCTGCTAGCCATGAGAGGTGAAACAAAACCCGCGGCGGT
>JAJTFB010000032.1:0-21893 GCA_021300015.1 Pirellula sp.
ATCGGTTCGATGTACATCCGCCATGTTCGCCAGGCGGCTGATCCCATGGACGGCGCGGGGGTTCAAATGCTTGCCGGTTCGGTTTTCTTGTTCGTGGCCAGTTACCTGCTCGGAGAATGGAGTGGATTTACTTGGGCGCAAATCGCCCCGGAAGCTTGGTGGGCCTGGACCTACTTGGTCCTAGCTGGCTCCCTGGTCGGCTATACCTCCTTTGTCTGGCTCATGAAACATGCCTCGCCGACGCTCGTTAGCACGTATGGATACATCAATCCGATGATCGCCGTGTTCCTGGGGTGGTGGGTCTTGGGTGAGCAAGTTGGCCCTCGCATGCTGATCGCTTCGGCTACCATCATCGCAGGGGTCGTGATGATTTCGTGGTCCAAGCGATAGCCAACACCGAATTAACCCTGGTGGATCGAAGACAAAAAGACTATCATCTGGCGGGTTTAATTCAGCTTGATCCAATCACAAGCAGGGGAAGATCGCAGGTGAGTGACCAGGGCAAACGCGGGTTCTTGGCATTGGAAGACGGAACGGTCTACGAAGGCGTATCGATCGGTGCCGATGGCGAGAAGGACGGCGAAGTCGTCTTCAATACCTCGCTGACGGGTTACCAAGAGATCCTGACCGATCCGAGCTATCGTGGCCAAATCGTCACCATGACGTATCCGATGATCGGAAACGTCGGGATCAACCGTCAAGATTGCGAGTCCTCGAAGTCTCACGTCGCTGGCTTCATCGTGCGCGAGAGCAGTCGCGTCTCTAGCAACTACCGCTCCGAGGAGTCCCTCTCGCATTACTTGATCCAGCAATCGATCGTCGCGATTGCCCATATCGACACACGTGCCCTTGTCCGCCGTATCCGCGATCGCGGTGCACAGCGCGGTATCCTCTCGACGATCGACTTCGATCACGATTCGCTCGTGGCGAAAGCTCGCAAAAGCCCAGGTCTAGTCGGCAGGGACTTGGTCCGAGAGGTCGTCCCCGAGGCGGTCCGCGAATGGACCGAGACACTGCACGATCTGGCCAACACTTCGGCCAGTCCCGCAGCAGAATCAGGCTTTCATGTCGTCTGCCTCGATTACGGCATGAAGTGGAACATCGCACGGCATCTTGCCAACCAAGGCAACCGCGTGACGATCCTTCCAGGAACCGCATCGGCCGATGAAGTCCTCGCTTTGGATCCCGACGGAGTGTTCTTGAGCAACGGGCCCGGGGACCCCGAACCCCTCGACTATGCCCAGCAGACCATCCGAGGCGTGCTCGGCAAAAAACCGGTCTTCGGAATCTGCCTCGGACACCAACTCCTATCGCTCGCTAGCGGGGCCAAGACCTTTAAACTCAAATTCGGTCATCGCGGTGCCAACCAACCGGTCCTCCAATGCGGAACCGGACGCGTCGAAATCACTTCGCAAAACCACGGCTTTGCCGTCGAAGAGTCGTCCCTGCCGGATTGCTTGGAAATCACCCACCGGAACCTCAACGACAATACCATCGCCGGAGTTCGACACAAACAACTTCCCGCCTTTAGCGTTCAATACCACCCCGAAGCCTCGGCTGGTCCTCACGACAGCGCCTACCTGTTCGATACCTTCCAACGGATGATGCACCAACACTCCCAACGCTAATGATGCTCGCCAAACGCGTTATTCCTTGTTTGGATGTTCATGCCGGTCGCGTCGTCAAAGGGACCAACTTCGTCCAGCTCCGCGATGCAGGGGACCCGGTCGAAATCGCCGCTCGCTACGAACTCGAAGGAGCCGACGAACTGGTCTTCCTCGATATCACCGCAAGCCACGAACAACGCTCGATCATGATCGATGTGGTCCGACGCACGGCAGACCAAGTCTTCATGCCTCTGACCGTCGGAGGCGGAATTCGGACCGTCGACGATATCCGCGATTTGTTGCAAGCCGGATGCGATAAAGTATCCCTCAACTCGATCGCCTGCAAAAACCCAGACTTCATCCGCCAAGCTTCCGAACGATTCGGAGCCCAGTGCATCGTCGTGAACATGGATCCCCGCAGGGTCATCAGAGACGGCAAAGAGTTTTGGGAAGTCTTCATCCACGGCGGGCGTACCCCCACGGGCATCGAAGTCGTCGAATGGGCCCAAAGAGTCGAAGAACTCGGTGCCGGGGAAATCGTCGTAACGAGCATGGATCGCGATGGAACCAAAGACGGCTACGATCTGCCCATTACCCAAGCCGTCTCTAAGGCCGTCTCGATCCCCGTGGTCGCTAGCGGCGGGGCAGGCAACCCACAGCACATGGTCGATGCAATCCTCTTGGCCCAAGCCGACGCGGTCCTGGCCGCAAGCATCTTCCATTTCGGCCAGTACACCATCGCACAAACCAAGAACCTTATGGCCGCCAACGGGATCCCCGTACGACTCGCTTAAACCCATCGAATCCCATCGAACCCCTGGAATCGGATTTCCAATGGCAATCTCATGGGCATCTTCCCTGAAAACGCTCAACCCTTGCTAAAATCAAGGTGACAGCAAGCGACCGATGAGTCAAAATAAACGAGGCTTGTCCTCGGTACCAAAGTCATTTGACACCCTTATCCCAAATTGCCATGTCCATCTCAGAAGCTCCCCGCTCGGCTCCCTCCAAGGCGTCCACTCAGGACGAACTTGCCGCTTCCCTCTTGGTGACCAAACAAGAACTCGAGGTCGACAAACTTTTCAAAGCCTGCGTCAAACTCGAAGGTAGCGACTTGCACCTGAAAGTCGGCTCCTCACCGATCGTTCGCGTCAAAGGGGATTTGAAGCCCCTGAATCGTCCCCCGATCGAAGTCGAAGAAATGGTCCGACTTCTGATCCCCATGCTCAACGATCGAAACCGCCGAATCTTCGAAGAAGAAGGGGGAGCTGACTTCTCCTACATCGTCAATGTCGATGGCGAGAACTGGCGATTCCGCGTCAACATGCTCAAGCAACTCGGTCGCCCCGGCCTCGTCGCCCGCCGAATCAATAACTTCATCCCGAACTTCGAAGGCCTCTTCCTACCTCCGATCCTTGAGGAGCTCTGCAAGTACGATCAGGGCATGGTGCTTCTTGCTGGTGTGACTGGATCCGGAAAAAGTACGACCATCGCCTCGATGCTCAATTGGATCAACCGCAATTACAGAAAGCACATCCTGACGCTCGAAGACCCCATCGAGTTCGTCTACGTCGAAGACAAATGCTTGATCAATCAACGCGAAGTCGGTGCTGACGTCAAAGACTTCAGCATCGCCATGAAACACGCCGTGCGCGAGGACCCAGACATCATCCTAGTCGGTGAAATGCGCGACGAAGAGACCTTTATGACCGCAATCCATGCGGCCGAGACGGGGCACTTGGTCTTCGGTACCATCCACGCCTCTTCGGCTCCTTCGACCATCGGCCGGATCTTGGACCTGTTCCCCGAAGAATTGCACAAAGCGATCCGAAACGCGATTGCCTTCAATATGAAAGGCATCGTCGCACAGAAACTTCTTCGGTCGATTCGCCAAGGCGTCTCGCGCGTCCCGACCTGCGAAATCATGACCTTTACTCCAATGATCCGAAAACTCCTCCTGGAGGAAAAGGATCAAAAGCTCGCCGATGCGATCCGAATTGGTGCGGCCGAAGGGATGCAAGACTTCACCATGAGCCTCAAGCAACTCATCGACGATGGACTCATCGATCGACCCACGGCCTTCGAAGTCGCTCCGAACCCCGAAGCGCTCAAAATGGCTCTCAAGGGGATCAATGTCAGCCAACCGGGTATCATCTAAAACGGGGCTCGATCCACACGCCAAATCCTCCGTTGCTCAGCCTTTTGCCTCCTCAACTTATCTCTACCTACCAGCGACCAACCATCCATGATTTTCGGGAAAAAGAAGAAGACCGCCGACAAAAAAGAAACCTCCGGAGAACCCCAACTCCCTAACTTGGAAATCAAAGCCGCCGGCGTCCCTAAGGAAGAAGCCGTCGGACTTCTGATCGCCTGCCGACAACTCCCAGGATACCCACTCGCAGTGACGCTCCTGGCCAACGCGATCAACACGCGAGCCGATCGGATCCTCATCGATTTTTCCGCCCAAGGTGCCGTCCCTAGATACCGCGTCGACGGAATTTGGGAAGCGCTCCCGGCCATGGACCGCCCCACGGCCGATGCACTTTTGGTCGTATGGAAAAAAGTGCTAGGGCTCAACCCCGCTGAACGCAAAGCCCGCCAAGACGGCAAGTTCGCCACCAACTTCCGAGACATCGATTGGGTGATCTCCTTCATGAGTACCGGCGTGCCCTCGGGCGAACGGGTCCTCTTTACCATCGAACGCAAAAAACCGCTTCTCAAAACGCTCGCCGATCTGGGCATGCGCGATTCGGTCCAAGAAACCTTCAAAGGGCTCATGAACGGCGACAAAGGGATGGTCGTCATCAGCGCTCCTCCGACCCACGGACTGCCGACGACCTGGCGTCTGGCCCTGGATAACGCCGACAAATTCGTCCGTGACTGGGTCCTGATCGACAACAAGAAAAACCAAGATCCCGAAATCATCAACGTCACCGAATTCTTCTACGAAGACGGCGGAGATTCACCCGAAGCAGTCTTTGAGAAAGTCCGCTTGAAACAACCCGATGTCTTCGTGCTGCCCTCGCTGATCAGCCCCCAGATCGTCGAAGCCGTCTTGCACCAAATCCACAAAGAACAAAAGCACTCCGTGACCCGTATTGTCGCCAACGATGCGATCGACGCGGTGAGTCAAATTCTCAAAGGAAACCCCAAGCATGCCAAAGCCGTCCTCGGGGTCATGCAGGGCGTCTTGAACCAACGTCTCATCCGGCGATTGTGCGAGTCCTGCAAACAGTCCTACCAACCCACCCCCCAGCTCCTCCAAAAACTCAACCTGCCGGCTGGCCGTGTCCCCAAACTCTACAAGCCAACGATCCCTCCCCCACCCGAACAACGAGTCGACGCCAAAGGAAACCCCATCGAAATCGAAATCTGCAAACGGTGCAACGGACGTGGGTACTTCGGACGAATGGCCCTCTTCGAACTCTTGATCATCAACGACAAAATGCGACAAGCCATCGCACAGCTTTTGGATAAACCCGACGAACTCAGAAAATTCGCCAAACAGAACGGGCATTCTGGGTTCCTCGAAGAAGGGATCCTGGCCTGTGCTCTCGGGCAAACAAGCCTTGAAGAAGTCCAACGCATCCTCCAGTCCAAATAGATTTCGCACCGAATAGGCTTTTTGTCCCCTCAGGAATTCACCCATGCTCCTCCGTGTATCGATCGCTCGGTTCCTTGTGCTTTGCCTTGCCCTCGGAGCAATCCAAGCCCAGCACAAAGCCCAAGCCCAACAGACCGGGACCAAACGCAGCCTCTTTGCTGCCGACTATCAAAAGAAAATCGCTGCCGTTCTCGATGCCGATAACAAGCCTAAATGGAAATTGCCCATCGGCGATATCCACGATGCACAACCCCTTGCCGACGGACGATGGCTCACCCAAACCTCCTTCGGAAATGTCGTCGAGCTCGATGCCGACGGCAAAGAAATCTGGCGTTTCGATGCAGGCAAAACCGATGCAGGCGGCCCGATCGAAATCCACGCATTTCGCCGACTACCCAACGGCTTGACCATGATCGCCCAAAGCGGAGCGGCTAGGATCATCGAAGTCGATCGCGATAAAAAAATCGTTCACTCGATTCCCCTTTCTGTGCCTAGCCCGGATCCACACCGCGATACCAGACTCGTTCGTCCTACCCCCAACGGAAACTACATCGTCGCCCACGAAGCTCTCGGATTGGCTCGCGAATACGACCGTACAGGCAAAATCGTCTGGGAATACAACGTCGGATCCAAACTCTATTCCGTGGTGCGACTTGCAAACGGAAACACTCTCATCGGTACCGGTGATGGCCACCGAGTCATCGAAGTCGACCCCAGCAAGCAGATCGTATGGGAACTCAAACAAGGGGATATCCCAGGTGTAACCCTCGCCTGGATCACCATGGTCGAACGACTTGAAAATGGAAACACTTGGATCGTCAATTGCCATGCGGGTCCCGATAACCCGCAAATCCTAGAGGTCACCCCCGATAAAAAACTCGCTTGGAGTTTCAAAGATTTCGAACGCTTCGGAAACGCACTTCCGGTGGCCGTTCCTCTGACCCCCTGATCCTTGCCTCCCTTGGCTCTGGCGATCCGCTAGCCGAAACCTCCACCGCACGTAACGCCCTGATATCAACGATAGCATCGGTATGAATCCTACTACGACCGCAACCCTGCAACGCCTCCAGAACAACATCGGCTCGGTCGTACTGGGCAAGCAGGAGGTCATCCGAAAGGTCCTCATCGCCCTGCTTGCTGGCGAACATATCCTGCTCGAAGACGTCCCTGGGGTCGGGAAAACTCTCGTAGCCAAAGCCCTCGCCAAAAGCGTCGATGGACGCTTTACCCGCGTGCAGTTTACCCCCGATCTACTCCCGAGCGATATCGTCGGGAGCAGCATCTATCACGACGGCGAGTTCAAGTTCAGTCAAGGACCGATCTTTGCCAATGTCGTCCTGGGGGACGAAATCAACCGAGCCCCACCCCGCACCCAAAGCGCCCTGCTCGAAGCCATGAGCGAACGCCAAGCGAGTATCGATGGAACCACCTATCCGATGCCCGATCCATTCATGGTCATCGCTACCCAAAACCCCTTCGAGTTCGAAGGCACCTACGTGTTGCCCGAAAGCCAACTCGACCGCTTCCTCATGCGCATCGACCTAGGCTACCCGGCTCGCGAAGCCGAACGCAATGTCCTGCGATCCCACCGCGCTGGCGAGCCGGTCGATACCCTCGCTGCGGTCGCCAAGTTGACCGAAATCAAAAACATCCAATTGCAAGTTCGCGAGATCCGCTTCGAGGACTCGCTTGTCGATTACCTCCAAGACATCGTCGATCGGACTCGTCAGAGCAACGATCTGCAAGTGGGCGTCAGCACCCGAGGAGCATTGGCCTTCTACCGCGCCGCCCAAGCAAGCGCCCTTCTTCAAGGACGCGATTATGTCGTCCCCGATGACATCAAGGAACTTGCGGTCAGCGTATTGTCTCACCGGGTCATGCCCCGGGGCTTCGCGGCAGGAAGCGAACGAGTCGCCGTCGAATCGATGATCCAGCGTTGCCTCGAATCGGTCCTAGTTCCGGTTTAATCCACCATGAGCTCCATCAAATCGCTCGTGGCCGCTCCTGTTTCCAAACTCCGCGAGCTGGCTGGTCGACTCCTCGGAACCTACCGAGCTTTCCGGCACTCGAACAACCCGGTCTACACCAGGCTTACCCGCGAAGGCTGGCAATTCTGGTTCATGATCGCCTTTATCCTTCTGGGAGCCTCGCTGCGAAACGCGAACCTACTGGTCATCCTGGCCGGCGCGCTGATCGGGATGATCTGGATTCAATGGCGCGTTTGCACCCGGACCCTGGCAAACCTGTCTGTTGCAAGACGCTTGCCTAGGACCATCCAAGCCCGACGCTCCTTCGAAATCGAACTCAATGTCAAAAATCCCAAAGGCTGGCTCGGAGCTTGGCTAGTTCTGGTCCAAGACCGCTTGGTCTACGCACCGATGCAAAAGTCGATCCACAGCGCCTCGCAGGCAATCCAATTGCTCTTTCTGTCGATCCCCCCGAAGTCCACCCGTTCCCAGCGTTACCAGTGCATCGCTCAACGCCGAGGACGTTATCAATGGCTCGGTTTGGAAATCACCACACGCTTCCCGCTCGGTCTGATGCGAGCGTTCCTCCAGCAAAAATCCCCAGAGTATCTGACCGTCCAACCAGCCATAGGAAAACTCTCCCCGAATTGGAGCGAACTGTTTCGCAAAAGGGATTCAGGCAATCGCCAACGCCAAGTCCGTGCGCTGAGCGACGAAGGGGATTTCTTCGGGCTCCGAGCCTACCGCCCAGGAGATTCCAAACGCTGGATCCATTGGCGATCCTCCGCCCGGCGCGATGAACTGGTCGTCAAACAATTCCAACAACCCGAGAATCAAGAACTGGTGATCCTGCTCGATCTTTTCGAACCGATCACAAACGACGAGCTCGTCAAAAAAGAACTCGCAAGCATCGAAAACTCTGCCGTCGAGTTCGTCGCCACCTTGGTCCACCAAATCACCTCGAGCAACGTCGGGTCGGTGACCGTTGCGATCAGCGATGCGACCCCTACCCTCGCCTCGCGTGTCGCTGCGAAATCCCAAGCCTACTTTTTGCAAGACCGACTCGCCACAGCCCATGGTCGCTCGGTTTCGTCCCTCGGAGAAACACTGACCCTCCTGGAACGCGAACATCGAACCGTCGACCATCTCTTGGTGATCAGCACCCGAGCCATGCCAGAGCACTTCGACGACTCCCAAAAAGCCTCCCAAGAGACTTTAGGTACCTCGCACGCCTTCTGGAGATCGATCCGTTGGATCGATGTGCGGGGATTGGAAGCCAGTCGCTACTTTACCCCCGCTCCTTGAAGCCCCCAGACCGAAGTACCCGGAGCTTTACTTGGACTTGGCCGAACCACCCACGGACCGCAGTTGCTCGATCCGAGATCGGTACTGGTTCGAAAGCTCTATTTGGCCTAGCTCTTGATATGCCTGTGCGATTTTCTCAAGCGTCGGTAGAGAGTTTTGAGAGCTCCGCAACGAGACTTCAAACTCCGCAATCGCCTCGGTCCAACGACGCTGCTTGAAAAACACCATCCCAAGTGTGTCCCTGTACGAGGCAGACGACGGTAGCAATTCGACCGCCCGTTTGGCATGCAACTGCGCCTGTTCGAAGTGCTCGGGCAAGACCGTCGCTTGATCGATCAATAACCAAGCCAGGTTGTTCATTGCGGGATGAAACTTCGGATCCTTCTGGACGATCAGTCCGAGCGCTTCGATCGCCAAACCGAATTGCTTGTCGACAAGCAAAAGATTCGACTTGGCAAACATCAGTTCCGATGAGAACTCGGGTGCATCGAGCAGCGAGTCGATTTTGCTCCGTACCATCGGAGCGATAGCCCGGACCCTCACGTCGGCACACAGTTGGGATAAGGCCTCGTAGACCAAGCGATTCTTTGGATTCCATTCCAGAGCGCTCTGCAGATACTCCCACTGTGGCTCGATAGGCCCCTGGAGGTTTCGGTTTTTTTGGAACTTCATCAGATAGACTTCGCACAAGCCTTCACGAAAACGTTCATCCGGAGTCAGTTTCCAGCCGTTGCTCATGATCTCAATCGCCGAATCGAACTCACCGAGTCTTCCCAGTGCCGTCGCGTAGCGAATCCGAGCCTCGATGTCGGCCGGATTGAGACTCACGAGTTTCTCAAAAGCACCTGCGGCTCGGCCAAGCGCATTGCGAGCTGAGTTCAAATCGCCTCTTGCAAGCAGCACTTCGGCCAGCGCAAACCAATAGTCCGGAGCGACATTCGCTAATTTCGAAAGTTCGCTAGTTGCTAGATTTATCTTTCCTGTCGCTAAGTAGAAATCGCTGCGAGTTCGCTGCAAAGCTTCGTCTTCGATCCCCAACGATTGCTGAACATGCCAACCTAACGATTCAAGCTCTCCTGGGTCGACTGGCCTTTGACTCAAAATTCTCGATTGGGCAAGCGCCCGCAAACGATGCGCAGGGGCGTACCCTTGGGAATCCCCAGGTGCCAAGTCATCCAACAGGCGATCGGATTGCGCTGTGCAAATCTCGGAATCCAATTCCGACAATCGACAAGCTAACTCAAAGCGATCCTCAGAGCCAAAAATCGAACTGTCCGATACGATCCGTTGACCAAGCCTCGCGATTTGGATCTCTTGGGTGCCTCCGGCAAACCCTTCCAAACGCTCCCGATAGCGTTTTTGAACCCCGGAGGACGAAGCTGCCCCTAGTATCCCAATACCAAGGACGCCCAGGCCTGCGAGCATCGCAGGAATCGACCTTTTGAAATACTTCCGACGCTGCTCGACCCAAGCCGGCATCGGCATGTCCGGATCGCGCAATAACCAGTGCTCATAGAAATATACGAACGGTTCAGCACACTGCTGAGCAATTCTCAAGAAGAAGTTTACGAGCCAACGAAGAACAATCATCGCAAAGGACGACCGATCCTCAAACGGATCGATACCAATTAGAGCCAAGGGAAAAGCTGCGACCAGAGGCCAGCAGCGGGCCATCATCAGCCGTGTCGATTATAGTTCGTTACAGCTACAATACGAAAGCGATTTGTTTCACAGAATTCCAAAACCCTTATTCAACAGGAGCCACCCATGGCCAGAGATACACTGTTTTTGCTCAAAGAAGACTTTGCCGACGGGCAAGGTGCCCCCTACTACTGTCCGGATTGCGCCCAAATCACCGGTGTGATGGCCTATTTTCCAAAACTTCGACACCAACTCGATGTCCGCTACGTCGATTTCGCCAAGCCTCGCAAAGAGATTGTTGCAATCCTCTCCGAGCAGCACCAAGGCTGTCCGGTCCTGATCCTCGACCAACCCCCAGCCATGGACGCACTGGCCTACGTAACTGGCCAAGTCAACGGCAAGAGTTTCATCGCCGGTGCCAAAGCGATCGGGAATTACTGGGCCTACACGCACGGAGTCTCACGCCCACACTAAAGGCCTGAGCTCGCAAGCGGCTTACTCGCAAGTGGCTTACTCGCCAAAGCAAGCCACGGTTCCTTTGTCCGTCACCGCTAGGATCTTTCCTTCGCCGATCGCGCAGGAGGCGAGCAACTGGCCCGAGAGCTGGTAGCTCCAAGCTTCCGTGCCGTCGGCGGTGTTGAAAGCGTACAAGTTGCCGTCCAATCCGCCGACCCAGACCCGTGCGTCGCAAATGACCGGCGATGCGTCACAACGCTTCCGCACAAGGGCCTCCCAGACCATTTTGCCTTCGCCTAGCTCGATTGCCAGGACCCGGCGATTGCGAGTCGTCAGGATCGCTAATTGACTCGCCCCTAGAATCGCAGGACTGGATCGTATTTCCTGAGCTCGCTCCGCATCGGAGAAAGCCCACTTCTTTTGACCGCTCGAAACGTCGTAGGCCAGTACTTGGCCCGATTGCGTCGGGACGATCGCCAACGAACCGTGCATCGCTGGAGTCGAACCGCTTGGGCCATCGAGCGACAACCCATCCCCTTGCGCCTCGCCAAGCTTCAAATCGATTTTGTGAAGCCGTCCATCACAGCCTCCCAAAAGTGCAAAGTGTTCCCAGATCGTTGGTGCCGAACGGAGTTGGTCGCCTGTGGAATACTCCCAAGCTTTCGAGCCATCTTGAAGCTTGAAAGCAAACAGCACACCCGCCTCGCTGCTGATGAGAACCAAGTCCTGATAAAAATTCGCTCCGCCCGCCATGGCCTGCATCGCGTCGGCTTCCCAAAGGACCTTGCCGTCCTCTGCAGACAAACAATAGATTCGGCCATCGTAATCCCCAAGAACCAGCTTGCCGTCTCGATAAGCCAACGAAGCGACGAAGCCGTTTTTGAACGATTGCTTCCATACTTGCGAGCCATCTGCAAGGTTCAGGCAGTAGACGTTTCCTTCGACATCGGCAAGCCAACACTTCCCCCCGGAGATCACCGGTGTCCCTTCAAAACCGGACTTGTCCCAGGACTTCTCCCAAAGAAGCTTAGGGGATTTCGGTAGCTTGCCCGAAACAAAGCCACTCGAGCCCGAGTCGGCTCGGCTCAAGGTCCACTCTTGCGACTGCGCTGGATTCAAGACCGATAGCACTAAGCCAACCAGGAATAAGCAGCTTAGGATCGGCCTGGACCGCCTGGACGATGGGTTGAACACGACTGGAAGAAGAAGGTGGTTTGAGATCATGGATCAAGCGTCACGGACAAATAAAAAAATGGACCCGAGAGTAGGAACTCTCGGATCCATTGTAGTGCCTAGGCTCAAGCGTGGGAACTTTGTTTGAGCCTAGAGTTGCTCCGGGTACATTATTGAAAAGGCGCGAGCTTACTGTTTTCCTTGGGAAGCCGTTACCGCTTCCATCACACGTTCCAGGTTGAAACTACCTGGCTTTTGGCGAGGAGGGAACTCGCGGAAGCTCTGAAGCCAATTGCCCACGTAGCCCGCTGCTGGGGCGATCATGAACATGTGCTCAAGGTACCAGCGTTGATAGTCCATCCCGATGTCTTGAGCAAGCTCGAATGGATCCATTCGAAGATTGACCAGTGTCGGGGCGCGGAGGACTTCGAATGGCTCTTGCCATACGTGCATTCCGTGGGCTTTTTGAACCAGAAAGGTCGCTTTCCAGTTGCCGTAACGAAGGGCAGCAACACTTCCGTCATCGGTCCAGTAGATGAACTCTTTGCGAGGCCAAGGTGCTTGGCCTTTAAGGGCCGGGGCCAAGTCGTATCCATCGAGGTGGACCTTGTACTCCCGATCGCCGATCTTGCGACCCTTGAGCAAGTCCTCTTTGACCGACTTGTCACCCGCAGCAGTCACGAGCGTCGTGAGCATGTCTTCGTGAGCACCGATGTCATTGACCACGGTGCCGGGTTTGATCACACCAGGCCAACGGATCATGCAAGGAACTCGGTAACCGCCCTCCCATTGGGTGTTCTTTTCACCGCGAAACATCGTGGTACCACCATCGGGCCAGGTGAAGGCTTCGGCACCGTTGTCGGTCGAATACATGACGATCGTGTTTTCGTCCAATCCGAGTTCTTTGAGTTTGTCGAGAATAATTCCGACTTGGCGATCGTGCTCGACCATACCGTCTGCGTAGATACCCAAACCGGTTTTTCCAGCAACCCCTTCTTTGAGGTGGGTGAAGATATGCATCTTCGTCGAGTTCCACCACAGGAAAAACGGCTTGTTGGACTTCTTGGCGCGCTCCATGAAATCGATCGCTTTGGTGTTGACCTCTTCATCGATCGTTTCCATCCGCTTCTTTGTCAGCGGACCGGTGTCTTCGATGCGGCCATCGGCAAAACTGTGCATCACACCGCGAGGGCCAAATTTCTTTTTGAATTCTGGATCCTTTGGATAATCGGGATGCTCGGGCTCTTCCTCGGCGTTGAGGTGATAGAGGTTTCCGTAAAACTCATCAAAACCGTGGGCTGTCGGGAGCATTTCATCCCGATCGCCGAGGTGGTTCTTGCCAAACTGGCCCGTGACATAGCCTTGTGCCTTGAGCAAGGTCGCGATCGTTGGATCTTCCTTGCGCATCCCTTCGGGGGCACCTGGAAGTCCCACTTTGGTCAGACCGGTGCGGATCGGCGATTGACCTGTGATGAAAGCGGCCCGGCCAGCGGTGCAGCTTTGTTGACCGTACCAATCGGTAAACAGTGCGCCTTCTTTGCCGATGCGATCGATGTTCGGGGTTTTGTAGCCCATCATCCCATGGTTGTAGGCACCGACGTTGAACTGGCCGATGTCATCACCCCAGATGACCAAAATATTGGGTTTTGCCTGCTGCGCTCGGACCGGTGTGGCCAAGCTACCCAGGACGCAGCATGCGGCCGCCATCCAAAGGAATAAGTTTGCTACGGACTTCATGGAGTGGATCCCTGCCTAGCGTAGAAGAAACGAGAAATCGGGAGCTAACTGGAGCAAGTGCTCCGATGTGAGCATACCGGACGTATCGATAAGTATCTAAAAAACCCCACCGATAGCAACCGGGCAGGGCAATTCTACTCTAGGGCAAAATGGCCCAAGGCCTCCGTGGTCCGATGGATTGGGGGCAATCGCCCAGGGCAGAGGAGAAGCAGAAGAGAAGAAGGGAACGCAAAGGTGCAAAGGCGCAAGGACGCAAAGGGAAGGCGGAGAAGGCAGAGGAGAAGAAGGGAACGCAAAGGTGCAAAGGCGCAAGGACGCGAAAGGGAAGGCGGAAAATCAGAAGAGGGGAAGGGGGGGGAATGCAGGAGGGAAGGAAGAGTAAAGGGTAGGGACTCTGAGGCTACTGACGGTCTTTTTTTAAAGATTACTTCCGGCTCTGAACTCTATCCCCTGAATCTCCCTTGCCGTTCTTTTCTTCCTTGCGTCCTTGCGCCTTTGCACCTTTGCGTTCTCTTCTTCTCTTTTTCTCTTCTCCCTACGCGACCTTGCTATTGCTCCAGGCCGTTGACGATCTCGCTCCCTGCGCGGGTGGTGATCGCTTGGTAGATCCCCAGGTCGATCGTATCGGAGATCATCCGGGTAGAACCGTCGGCAAAGACGATGTGGATACCGGCTCCGTGCTGGCTCGAGAAATCCTCGAAGTGTCCGATTTTGCTGTTGGGGGTATGGTCTGCAACGCCGAGGAAGCGTGCGCCGGGTTCGGCGGCTTCTGAGATCCAGCCGTGCCAAACGGAGCCCCCGAGTCGGCTGGATCGTTCCGCGACGATCATGGTGTTGCTCAGACCGTCGACGATGTCTTTGAATCGGATAGGTGAGTTGCCGAAGAAGGTCCCGTTTGCGCTGTAGGGGACTTCTTCGATTTCCTGGGTTCCAAAAACGCCGGGGTAGTTGAATTTGGCGATAGGGAAGAGCTTGGCCCCTTCGTCGACGTTGTGACCTTCGTGCTCTTCTTCCTCTTCCTCATGGGATTCCATGCCGATTTCGAAGGTATTGCCCCCGATGTCCGAGGGGCAGATGAAGGTTGGGACGACTTGCATCAAGGCGGCTTGGTTGATCGGTGCATCGATGGGAGATCGTAGGTCGATCGAGGAGTAGATCGCGTTGGATTCCATGAAGGGCAAGATGGCGTGCGCCCAGCTCCACCCCGGGAGCTTGGTCTGTCGGAAGTCGACCCAACCGCTTGGTAGTCTTTTGTTGGCGCTCTCGTAATTCATCAGGGCAAGTCCGATTTGCCGCTGGTTGCTCATGCACGAAGCGCGTCGGGCTGCTTCTCGGGCGGCTTGGACAGCCGGCAAGAGCAGTCCGACCAGGACCCCGATGATCGCGATGACGACGAGGAGTTCGACCAGTGTAAAGCCACGTTGGCTGGAAGGTGGTTTGCGGTCGACCATCGTAGAGGGCCCATGATTGAAAAAGAGGTCGCACAAAAAAAGAATAGATGTATGTTACCAGAAATCGCAGATAGATCAATTTCGCTTTCGCAAAAACATTGCAAAAAGACTTGGTGTGTGATACCAAGATCGGAGAGGAGGCTCTTAGCCGACCACCGCGGTACAGCCTTGGTGATCGGCCATGAACTCATTGATTGCTCTTTGGGATAGGTTCCTTCGGAGCAGGAAAAGCTGCCTTTACTCAGGCGAATCGATCTTTTCTCGTTCCGCTGCGGTGCGGAGTTTGGCCAAGGCACGGAGTTCCAGTTGGCGGATTCGTTCCTTGGTGACCCCTAGTTCCTCGCCGACCTCCTTGAGGGTACGAGGCTCGGCACCTTTGCCGAGTCCGAACCGCAGGACGATGATTTGCTGTTCTCTTTCGTCGAGCGAGTGGAGGATCTTACCGATTTGATCGGCGCGGGATTGCTGATCGATTTCGATGGCCAGGTGATCGGCACGAAGGTCTTCGCGGCTCTGAAAAATCTCTTCGGAGCTGGTGCGGAAACGCTCGCGGTGTTTGAACTCATCTGGGATCGAGCGGGCAAAGTTCTTGCGGATCGCCCAGTGGGCGTACGTGCTGAACTTGAACCCTCGGTTGTAATCGAACTTGTCTACGGCTCGCATGAGAGAGACGTTTCCATCGCTGATCAATCCGAACAGATCACCGGTAGGTCCGACATGCCTTTTGGCGATCGAAACGACCAGTCGCAAGTTGGCTTGGACGACTTTGTTCTTGACGGCCAGAGCATCTTCGTAAAGCTTTTCGATCTGATCCATCAGGGCTACCGAAGGAGCCTTGGGGTCGAGTTTATCGATCAGCTTCGTCGCCTTGTACTTCAAAAAGTTCATCTTGCGAAACAAGTGGACTTCTTGCTGGGGTTCCAGGAGTGGGACCTCGTACAAGGATGCCAGATAGGCAGGCAGTCCGCTGGGTGCTCGCAGCTTGCGCGAAGGCGAGATGGAGTTGGGAGTATCGGCCAAAATCTCGTCGACTGCCGAGTCGTTTTCGAACTCTGGGCTGGCGACAAAATCCAGGGCTAGCTCCCGGATTCTCATCGCCCGTTGTTCGTTGAGGATTCGGATGATGCTGCTGCGGGTACGTCGGTACCGTTTGGCCAACATGACCGTCGAGAGGCCTCGGAGGTGCTGTTGGTAGAGGGCTCGTTTGTCCTCTTCGGAGAGCATATCGCGTTGTTCTGGGAAAACAGCCATGGAAGGATATTTCCTGTCGAAATTCTTGATGGTGTATCGAATGGTCTCGACGCTTCGGTGCACATCGCGGGAAACCTGACGAATGACTTCGGTAAGGTTGTCGCCTTGGCTGGCCAGTCGGCGAGCCCTGTCGATGATCTCATCGCGTTCGGTATCGGACATTTGGCTGAAGCGTTCGCCCCGCTCGACGCGGAGTTTGTTTTGATGAACGAACCGCTCGACGCTCGAGTGCAGGAACCCAACCCGCTTGCGCCCCTCGGAGATGAACCGGCGGGAGACCAAGCCTTGATCTCGCCATCGGGAAATGGTCTTGGTCGAAACGTTGAACCGTTTGCTCAGATCCTCGACGGTGTGGACCGGTTCGGAGGCTTCTTCGAGACGCAGGTTCATCGAGTCGGTGATGTCTTCGACGAAGAGGCGAAGGTCATGGACGGCATCCTCTCCTTTGATCAATCGCATCGAGTGGGCATCGGGACGAACCTCGGTTACCCGATAGAACAAGAAATCGAATGGGTAGTCCTTCGAAGGATCCAATTCCGTCAAAAGCTTCTCAGCGCGGTCGGCTTGCTCGCTCCGTTTGTTCCTCGGGGTAAAACGAACCTGCTGATCCCTTAGTTCCCGAATCAAAACAATCTTGTAGTCGCTATTCATCTTGTTCTCGCTTCCTGCCATGCGAACATCGCTCGTTTCGGTAACAGTACCGATTTTGCGATGTCGGCTTAACGGGACAAGCTCCATGCGTTGGAACCAAACGATCTCCCTCTATTCGTTCGACGCCATGGCGAAGGATTTGGTTCGCCAATTCGACCGTTTAGGAGACGAAAAATAGTAGATGCAAGTGCTGGACCAAAAACACAAAGTTCGCTCTTGAGGCGGTTTTTTCAGCAGAATGAAACGAACATGGCGGATTCTTAGCTTCTTTTCATGGCTTGGTTGTAAAAACTTCCGTTTTGAAAAGCGGTTTTTGCCGAAGCAGCGTCAAGCTTGCCGACCGCCACTTGGGGGTTCTGCCAGTTTTTCAGACTAACTGTCTCGAATCGAGACAGATTCGAACAAATTGATTCTCAAACTCGCCATCTTCCTAGGGATCCGCGTATCCTTGGATTCTGGTGGGTTCGAGTCTTGGCGGCTTGGCTTTTCGCCGTCGGTGGGGTTTGGAGAGGATCGGTATTGGCTGGAAAATTTCCCAATAAAAGGTACAACCTTGGGGGAACTTCGACAGCACTCAGAGCCCACTCAGAGCCTAAGGAAAGCCTTGACGCGATGAACCAACCACCTCAAGTCGGGATCATCGATTACCAGATGGGGAACCTTCGGAGTGTTTCCAAAGGGATCGAGCGAGCCGGGGGCATTCCCGTCGTGTGTGAATCCTATCGAGACTTGAGGTCTGCGACCCACATTGTCCTGCCTGGGGTCGGCGCGTTTCGCGATGCGATCCATGAGCTTCGACGCCGCGATTGGGTCCCGTTTATCCAGGATTGGATCCAAGCCGATCGCCCCTTCCTGGGTATCTGCCTTGGACTGCAACTACTCTTGGACGTGAGTTTCGAAGGTGGCGAGCATCAGGGGCTGGGCATCATTCCCGGACAGGTCATCAAGTTCCACTTCGATCCGCTTGTGCATGGACCGCTTAAAGTGCCGCACATGGGGTGGAATCAAGTCGCATCGCATCGCGCGTGGGATCCGATGCTTCGGGGACTCGGTCCTTTGCCGTATTTTTACTTTGTCCACAGCTACTACGCAGTACCCAAAGCGAGCGATTCGGTTTGGCTTACGAGCAGCTATGGGATCGACTTCTGCGCTGCGGTGCAAGTCGGCAATCTGTTTGCCACGCAATTCCATCCAGAGAAAAGTCAATCCAACGGAATTGCCCTGTTGCGCAATTTTCTAGACGCCCCTTTTGATCCTTCCGATCCGAGTCCCTCGAAACCTTCTGCTCTGCAAGAAACCAACAAGTCATGAAAGAATCAGCCATACAACGTCGGCAGTTCAACGGCATGCTCACGGGTATGCTCTCGGGAACTCTGGGTCTCTCGGCAGCAAGCTGCCCGGGGATTCTAACGGGGAGTCTATGGGCTAGCCCCCAGGAGTCCTCCGCTGGTGCCCGTACCACGTTGCCGATCGGTCTTTCGACCTACTCTCTTTGGCGGTTCAAGAACGACGAGTTCAAGGATGTCGGTAAGTGCATCGATTTTGCTGGCCAGTTGGGATTCGATGGGGTGGAGATTTTGCTCTATCAGATTTCGCAGACCGAGTTGCTTAGCCGAGCCGCATTGCAGGACATCAAACGCCGAGCTCTGCGATCGGGCTTGGCCCTCTACGGGATGTCGACCCACCAAGGCTTTGTATCGCCCGATCCAGAGGTCCGCCGCCAAAACATCGAATTGACGATCGGTCAGATCGAACTTTGCTATGCCTTGGGCATCCCGACGATGCGGGTCAACACAGGCCGTTGGGGTACGAGCAAGAACTTCGATGAGCTCATGGCCAACCGCGGCATTGAGCCGCCATTGCCTGGATACACCGAAGAGGATGGGTTCCCTTGGGTGATCGATGCGTTGGAGCGATGCTTACCGACGGCCGAGAAATGCGGCGTGGTGCTCGGACTCGAAAACCACTGGGGGCTCGGGCTGACCCCCGAAGGTGTTTTGCGAATCGTCGATGCGATCGATTCTCCTTGGCTTCAGGTCACCCTCGACACGGGAAACTTTCTTGAGAACCCCTATGAGAAGCTCGAGAAACTCGCCCCCAAGACCGTACTGCTCCAGGCCAAGACCTACTATGGTGGGGGCGAATGGTACTCGCTGGATCTGGACTACCAAAAAGTTGGCGAGCTGATGCGCAAGGCAAACTATCGCGGCTGGGTCTCCTTGGAATTCGAGGGCAAAGAGGATTACCGAACGGCGATCCCCAAAAGCCTTGAACTCCTTCGCAAATCCTTTACCCGAGCCACCTGAGGCTCAGGGTACTCGGGAGCCCTCAGCTCGTAATCATTTGGGGCTCTAAATGGGGGTGCGAATTGTAGGCATCGAGCTCCCAGAGACCCGCTCGGTATCGAAGGGTCGTCCAGGCTGTATTGATCACCGAGGCGAGTTGTTCTTCGATCGAGAGGTTGCCGAGCAACGACTCGAGGAGTCTGATTTTGAAATCGGCATGGATGACCAACAAGACCCGCGAGTCGGTCGGCCATGGATGTTCGGACAACCACCGCGATACTCTTTGTGCACGCAGTCGGGCCTCGTCGAGGGTCTCGTACGCTGCGTGCTTGTTCCATCCCGACTCATCGATTGCAGGATCGATCCGCCAGGTCGGGTGCAACGATTCGATCTCCGATCGGGATAAACCCGGCTCGGGAGTTCGATCATCGAGGCGATAGCCCCGATAACACCCACCTTGCTCGTACAAGTCGGCTCGGATCGTCGGGGTGATCCCCAAGGCTTGGGCAACTGGAGCGGTCGTCTGCAAAGTCCGCAAGAAGGGACTCGAAAAAAGATGGTCCGGGGATAACTGGTCGATCGCTGAGGCCAACGCCTGAGCTTGTTGTGCCCCAAGGTCTGTCAAAGGAGGGTCTGGAATGCGTTGCGATTCGGGTTGGGCGTTGTTAGCCGACTGCGCGTGACGGACCAAATATAAGGTAAACTGGGTTGTGTTCATCCGTTTTTCCTAACTTCCACATGCGGCTCGTTGTGTTCGCTTCGAGCCTGCGCCACAATATGGCCGAAACCAAACACTATCCTACCTAAAAAGGAACGCTTTGATGTCCCACACGATGGTCATTTTCGGTGCTTCAGGTGACTTGACCAGCCGTAAACTCATCCCAGCGCTCTACCGGCAGTTTCAACGCGGGCGTTTGCCGAAAAACTCTCGGATCGTAGGTGTAGCCCGAAGCAACTTTACCTCGGAGCAGTGGCGGACTGCTTTGGGAGAATCGACCGCAAAGTTCTCCAAAGCCGATTTCGATTCGGCCAGTTGGGAGGCGTTCGTTCAGAGCATCTACTACCAACCGGCTGACATTTCCTCGACGGAAGATTTTCATAAACTCTCGAATTTCTTGGATCAAATCGAGGAGTCCAAACCGACGGATCGGACCTATTACCTTTCGACCATGCCCCAGCTTTACGCCACAGCGATCGAGCAGCTTGGCAAGGTTGGATTGCATGACGATTCCCTAGGCCATCGGCGTGTGGTGATCGAAAAACCCTTCGGTACAGACCTTGCCACGGCCCAAAGCCTCAATGAATCGATCCACAAGACCTTTCGGGAAGACCAAATCTACCGAATCGATCACTACCTAGGAAAGGAGACGGTTCAAAACATCCTCGTGCTTCGCTTCGGAAACACGATCTTCGAACCGATTTGGAATCGAAACTACGTCGACCATGTCCAGATCACCGTGGCCGAGGAGGTCCAAGTAGGTCGTCGGGGTGGATACTATGACAAATCGGGAGTCCTTCGGGACATGTTCCAAAACCACTTGTTCCAACTCATGATGGTTACGGCCATGGAAGCCCCTGTTCGCTACACCGGGGAATTCGTTCGAGACGAAAAGGTCAAAGTCCTCCAAGCGGTCCGGCCTTATCACGGCAGCGACTTCTCCGAATTCGGTATCCGCGGGCAATACCAAGGCTACCTCGATGAAGAGGGGGTGCCCAAGGGAAGCCCGACCGAATCGTTCGCTGCACTTAAATTTTATATCGACAACTGGCGATGGCGCGGCGTCCCGTTCTACCTCCGAAGCGGAAAAGCCATGAGTTGCAGGACCACCCAGATCGTGATCCAGTTCCGTGAACCACCCCACCTGCTCTTCGGCGAGCAGAAATCCTACCGCCCAGAGGCCAACCGACTGGTCATCCAAATCCAGCCCGCCGAAGGCCTTCAGTTGTACTTCCAATCCAAAGTCCCCGACCTCGATATGCGATTGCGATTGAGCGAACTGGACTTTCGGTTCGACTCCAGCGGTAAGGAACTACCAGACGCTTACCAACGCCTCCTGCTCGATGTCATGCTTGGCGATCCGGGTTTGTTTGCTCGAAGCGACGAGGTCGAACAAGCCTGGAGAATCATGGACCCGATCATCGCCGCCTGGAGAAGCCCCGCTGCGCCACAACTCTTCACCTACGAAACTGGAATGTGGGGTCCGAGCGAATCGACCGAGTGGATGGAGCGCCAGGGTCGATCCTGGTTCGATATCTGCCCGATCTTGCTCTAAGCCCATTTGCCCTTTGGTTCCCCGTTTTTTCCTCAAGAGATATAGTCCCTCAAGTCTCCCGGAGGGGTTCTCGATCGTGCATTGGATCGGATTTCGTCGTACTCGTACTCTGCGAAGCGGTACTCAGTGAAACGGTACTCGTACTCGATGGCTGTTTGAACTGCGGCGACGCCGATCGTTGATCAAAGCGGTTCGCGGTACCTTGTGGACCAATGGGTCGGATAGCTACACTAGGTCGCTTCGAGTACGAGTACGAGTACCGTCCGCCGCGGCGGACTGAGTACGAGTACAATAAAACGTACGAACAAAACATTGGATCAAAGTGCTCGATCGATGGACTCTGACATGGTAACTTTTTCTCCTCGCACTCGGTCAATGCAGTCGATGTATCGAATACCCAAGATCCCCTTTGTCTTCCTGTACGCTTCAATGCTTGGGCTCGCCTTGGGTGCCATCGGTTCGGCACAGGAGACCGCCGCGCCTGGCCCTTTG
>JAJTFB010000032.1:21931-63849 GCA_021300015.1 Pirellula sp.
GTCCGAACCTCATGCGATGCTCTCTACGCAAGCCAGCTCGAACCTTGGAGTTACTACCTGACGGGTCAGCAAGGCAAAGCGCCAGAGCCTTGGTACGATCCGCTCGAGTTCTGGGTTGAAGAAACCCACCGTCGCGGGATGGAGCTTCATGCTTGGTTCAACCCTTACCGAGCGCGCAACTCCGGGCAGAAATACACCGAGTCGGATTCCCATATCAGCAAAACGCACCCCGAACTGGTCAAGCGTTACGGCAACGAAAAAACCAATTACCTTTGGCTCGATCCAGGCGAAACCCAATCGCGAGAGCACACCCTAAAGGTATTCCTCGACGTGGTTCAACGCTACGACATCGACGGCATTCACATCGACGATTACTTCTACCCCTACCCCATCGACGATGCACCCTTCCCCGACGATAGAGCTTGGGACAACTACGTCAAAACCGGAGGTAAGCTATCTCGCGACGACTGGCGACGCGATCAGATGAATCAGTTCATCCAGAGTCTCTATCAGCAGATCAAAGCGACCAAGCCGCACGTGAAATTCGGAATCAGTCCCTTTGGGATCTGGAAGCCTGGCTTTCCCGCGAGCGTCCAAGGCTTCAATCAATACGAAAAACTCTATGCCGATGCCAAACTCTGGCTCAACGAGGGCTGGTGCGACTACTACTCGCCCCAGTTGTACTGGCCTATCCACGCCAAACAACAAAGCTTTCCAGCCCTGCTCCAGTGGTGGGTCTCCGAAAACACCCAACACCGAACCATCGCACCGGGAATCTTCACCAGCCGTGTCGGCGACAAAAATCGGCCCTTTTCCGTCGAGCAGATCGAAGACCAAGTCTTCTTGGCCCGAACCATGCGAGGTAGCTCGGGCACCATCCATTTCAGCATGAAAGCCATCATGGAGAATCGCGAAGGACTCACCGATCGACTCAAGACCAATACTTATCTGTCCCCAGCCCTGAGCCCCCAGACCCCTTGGCTCAACGTCGAGAAAACCACCGCTCCTGTGGTCGCGATCCTCAAGCCATCCGACCTTAAGTCATCCGATCAGAATAGCTCCGGAGGAGGCCCACAGGTCACTTGGAGCTCTTCGAACCCCCAGTCGGTTCGCCGCTGGTGCCTCTACCGCTTGATCGAAGACCGTTGGGAAGTCTCGATCCACGGATCGCAAATCGACCGTGCACCGATCGAATCCGACGAAGCGCCCGGCAAGAAAGTCCGAGCCGTCGCCTTGGCTGCGGTCGATGGGGCCGGTGCGATCGGCCCTCCGACAATCCTTGCTATCGAATGAATTGGTGCTCTGCTAAAATCTTGGCCCCGAGCATGCTGCCAACGATCCATTCCCCGATGTTCCAAAGGTCAAGACCTTGAGCTCCCCATCCCGTAGCGGTGTTTTTTCCGGTGATATGGATCAATCGCTCGCGCGGTTCAGCGAAAGTATTTCCTTCGACCACCGACTCTACAAACACGACATTCGCGGATCGATCGCGCATGCCCGGATGTTGGCCAAACAAGGGATCTTGACCGACCTGGAGTTCGCCCAAATCGAACGGGAACTCCTGAGTATCCAAGAGCGAATCGATCGCCAGGAGCTCCCGTTTCGCATCGAACTCGAAGACATCCACATGCACATCGAGCAAGCCTTGATCGATGCGCTCGGAGACGTCGGACGCAAGCTTCACACGGCGAGATCACGGAACGATCAAATCGCAACCGACCTGCGGCTCTGGGTCCGCGACCAACTCGATCATGTCGACGAACTTTTAGAGCAACTCCAGAGAGCATTTCTCTCTCGGTGCGATCTGGATCATGGAGTCATCCTGCCGGCCTACACCCACATGCAAAGGGCACAACCGGTGCTCGCAGCCCACTACTGGCTGGCTTACATGGAGAAACTCCAGCGCGATCGATCTCGACTTGCCGACTGCCGACGCAGGGTCAATAGCTGCCCACTCGGGGGCGCGGCAGTCGCTGGTACCAGCATGCCGATCGATCGACAGATGACGGCCCAGTTGCTCGGCTTTGAATCGCTTGCGGCCAACAGCATCGATATCAGCAGCGATCGGGATTTCGCCGTCGAATCGGTGTTCGTTCTGAGCATGATCGCAACGCACCTGAGCGGTTGGGCCGAGGAATGGATCCTGTGGTCGACCACCGAATTCGGATTCCTGAAACTTCCGCAAGCCTTCTGTACCGGAAGCTCGATCATGCCCCAGAAAGTCAACCCCGATACGCTTGAACTGACACGCGGCAAGTCGGCTCGAGTCATCGGCAATCTCCAAACCCTCTTGGTCCTGCTCAAAGGTCTACCCCTAGCCAACAACCGCGATCTCCAAGAAGACAAACCTCCCCTGTTCGACGCCTTCGATACCGTGATCGCATGCCTGGAACTGGCTGTCCCGATCGTCCAAGGCTCACAGCTCCAGACCGAGGCGATCGCCAAAAGGCTCGATCAAGGCTACCTCGATGCGACGGCGCTGATGGAAGCGATCATGCTCCAGGGAATCCCACAGCGGACTGCGCACCACAAGGTCGGCGCACTGGTCGCCTTGGCCAAAGAACAAAACATCACCCTGGCCGAACTGAGCGATCAGGACTTCCTCAAAGTCGACCCGAACTTTGACGGTAAGTCGCTTCGCAAGAGCTTAGGGGTCCAAGGTGCCGTCGAGTCCTATCGCTCGTTGGGTTCGAGCGGTCCAAAGTTTGTCGCCGAGCAAATCGCTCTTTGGAAAAACAAACTCTAAGCGTGCATCTGAAATGCCTCGGGGCTCTCGAAGGCCGCCTCGATATGCCGAAAAATTGGTCGGCACGGCTCGGATCCTAAAACGACCTCAATGACGTCCATGCGACCTTGCGCCTCGAGCAAGCCATGGCGTTTGGCATAGTGCAATGCCGACCGACATATCTTCCGCTGCTTGATCGCGTCGACCGCGTCGCTAGGGCCACCTTGATTCTCTCGCTGGCAGCTCCAAGTCTTGACCTCGACAAAAACCACCATGGAGGTTTTCCAGGCCGCGACGATGTCGATCTCACCCATCGAGCAAGCATACGATCGCTCCAGAATCATGTAGCCGGATCGTCGCAGGTACTCGATCGCCAATCGCTCGCCATAGGCTCCGGTGGTTTCCTGGGGCTTAGGCGGGAAATAGCGAAGGGACTTGCGAAAACTCCACCAGTAGCCCTGGAGTTTAGCGAACAGTCCCCGGGCGTTTTTGCGAACGAAACGCCGAGCCGTCCGGTAGCGATGCAGAAGTGCCCCAATCCCATCCATGTTTTGGCCCCCAAGATCCCGAGTGCGCCGTGCGAACAAACCGCCGGGAGAACTTATTGTGGGGATTTCGAGACGGAGTCAACGATTTTGCGCGAAGTATCTCTAAGATTTTTGGCGCGTTCGAAGCCTACGGATGGCCAGTACGCCTATGGCTGACTGTTAAACAAGATCAAGCTTAGCGGAGACACGGCGTCTAGGGTTGCAGAGCGACCACCCCGGCGGCCGTCGCCGCCGCCTGCACCTTCATCGCCGTGGGATCATAAGGTGCACGCTGGCGAAGAGCAGGTGCGCACGATCCGGGTCGGTAATGGCCCGTGCTTGGAATATCCTGCAAGGGAGGACGAAGCGTCGCGAGGTACGGAGTAAAGAAAATCCCTGTGTAGAACCTGGCCCCTGATAGAACCGGTTGCAACGCGACGCAGCGCTCGTGTCCATGATGTTCGAGCATCACGTCCTCGTAATACGTCGGTTGGTGGCAATACACAGGAGCGACCCAATGCTTGGTTTTGACCGACCATCCAGCCTCGCGATCCGGGCCATAGGGAAGCGGCATGGGGGTAGGCAAACGGCCCGCTGTTGCGTCCTCGGGAGTCGTTCCAGTACCGATCCCAGAGATCGACGTGTTCGGAATCGAGAGGGTCCCTACGCGAAGAGGCTCTTTGCTCCTGGGGATCGAGGGAGATTCCTCAATTTTCGCTGGTTCATCAAGCGCGGGGTCATCAAGCTTTGGGCTATCAAGCTTCGGAGGAATCGAATCCGAGGGTGGTTGGTCGCCAGGTTGTTTCTCGGACGGCAAATCCACGGGTGTCTGCTCGATCAAAGTGACCTGGGCCAAAGTGACCTGGTTAAAGCCCATGCCCGAGCCGACCAAGAGCAATGCCAACGACGCATGAGCAACAACTACCGAAGCTAGCATTGTTGGAACGCATCGATTGAGTAGAGAATCTCTTGCCATGACCATCACCACCGATTCCACTGAAGCGAACTCTGTGTTATGTGTAAGAAAAAGTCGGCTTAGGGGTGCCCCGAGTGCGCACGTCCAAAGACGGAACCATCAGGGTAGCCGACTATCGGTACTATTCGGCAAAATCGGTACGACCCCTGCAAAGTGCTTGGGGGAATTCGAGCGACGTTTCAACATGGTGCCGTCGTGGGCAACCTAACCGGCAAGCTTTAACATCTTGGCTTGGGATGGCTTGGCATGTTTTGCGATGGGCGCAGAAAAAAAGCGTGGTTGAGCCCACGCCTCTTGATTCGGCCAATCCTGGACCCCAAGCCGTTGGATCACCAACTTGCTAGCTAGGGCCCGATTGGGACTTTTTCTTGAGCAGTTGGTCTGACCCCCGAATGTCCTTCAGGTGCAACCAATGCCCATGGGTCTTGGTGGTGCTCGAAACCATCGTCTCTGGAACGATCTCACCCTTCTGTATTTTTTTGACAAACACAGATTCGGCGATCGGTCCGACGGTCTTCGATCCACCAAAAAAACCCTTCTTCATGAAATACCAGTCAGCAGACATCGATCTTCTCCTAGTCAAAAAACCCGTCTAAAAACCCGACAAAAAACCGGATAGGGAATGACTGCAGATCGAAATCTCCTAGGGGGCATCGTTGCCTGCTCTTGGAATTCAACACTCCAACTCTATACGAAGTTTCGGCCGAAGGAAAACTTAGATTGCCGGAGATTTTGAAAATGGCTTGGGAAAATCCCCAATAAATCCCCAAGATAGGGGGTTTCTAATCTCACCGATTACCCACCTCGAATTACCCGCGTCGAGACATTCGACAGGTGTGCGTCGGGTGGGTGCCCTCGGCTCTGCGCTACGCGCCGGAATTGATCTTGTCCCGCGCTATCGAATTGCCCTACAAGCTCAAGGCATTATGGCAAAACCCAAGAGAGTGACGAAAGCCTTAGACAAGTCCAATTCGCAGCGGATCATCGAGACGCTGTTGATGTTCGCACCGGCTCCGATCCGCGCCATCGCTTCGAGCCCCCTGGGCTCGCGCATCATCATGACCCTTGGGGCAGGTCTTTTGGCAACCGGCGCCATGTCGATCGACTGGAAAAACGGGATTCCCCAACTCCAATTCCATAAAGACAAAATAGGCGATGCGACTCAGAATATCGCCGATGAAATGGACAAGCAGAGCTTTACTTGGTCTGCTCAGCAACAGCCCAACTGGCTGCCTCCACCCCCCCAGCAAAACTGGCCCCAGCAAAACTACCCACCCCAGAACTATCCGCCCCAGAACTATCCGCCTGTGTTTCCGCCCACCCAAAACGGCAGCACGCTGCCCCCAGGCTACGGATACGGTCAAGCGCAAAATCCAGCTTATCCGCCCGGTTACTATCGCTAGGCGATTACCAACGCTTTGCCGCCTGGGCTTGGACGAGCATCTGCATTGCTTCTTGGCTCAGTCCATAGCGGTCTGCGGGGGGATTGATTTCTAAATAAAAGGCGAACCTCGCGTTTGGGCTCGCCGATGTGACGACCGGAGCAGGGGCCACGTGCATGAAACTCGTCACGCGATTGTTCCAACGAGTCGTCAACAACTGCCCCCCAAGGCTTGGTTCAGGGCCGAGCCGGTAGTGCTGGACCATCAACTCGATGAGCCCGCGAGCATCTCCCGTTACCCCTTGCATCTGAATTCGCCGCAGCTTTTTGTTGATGTCGAAATAATAAGTCAGCGAGCCGGCCACATCATAGGCCTGCGTACCGCTTACCAACGGGACCCGTAGGCCGTCTAAGCTCAGGTCCGAAAGAACGGTCGAGACCCTAGCGAAACGTCGATAGACAAAGTCCGGATCGATATCGAATCGAAGGACTTCTCGCAGGTCGATCGGGGGCTGGAGGTCGGAGGCAGGTCCAAGTGGATCAAGCCCACTGAGTCGAACCGACGGCGGTAAGACGGGATTTTGAAGGCTCTCGGCCCTAGGGCTCTGGAGCATAGGGCTCTCAAGCAGGGCATTCTCTGGCAGAGTATCTTCGGGTAGGGCATTCATGGGCGATGTCGCCTCCAAAGCCACCGCGCGTCGGATCTGTTCGCCGGGTTCGGTCTCGAAGAGAATGTAAGGAGTCCCTAGGGCGGATCCTAAGAGAAGCGTCGCTCCAAGAGGTTTTTGAAAAAAGGTCATTTTTCGAGCCACCCATTCTGCGGTCCGCCAACTGTCCAATGATTCGATTGTGACGCTCAATCCCCCCCGAGGTTTCTCAATTTCCGCGGATCTTGGACCATCCTAGGTAACTTCGTTTGGTAAAATTCCTATTATTCCAAGTGTGACGCGTGTAGTTCCAAGCCCCAAGCGGTTGTGATCAACTCGGACTCGCTATCGATGGACTCCTTCTCCAGCTTACCTCGAAAAAGCCACCCTCGAATCCGACCTATTTGGATCGTTGCAAGCCTGTGCGCGATCCTTGCGGTATGGGGCTACTTCAGAGCCAATCCACCATCGATGCTCGCACCGGCAACGCAGAGTGCAAAGTCCTCTCGGGCTGTTCGGGAACTGGCTGTTCGGGAGCTTCTTGAGAAACATCTTCAGAATTCCGAATCCGAAATCCAAGGGCTCGCAGAACAGGGTTATCCAGCCATTGAGATCATCTTTGGCAAAGCCTTCGACAATGTACCGGCCTTCGCCGACTCGATCCTTGGATTCCAAAGCAAGTGGAAATTGGTCTTGGACAAACTTCCATGGAACGACAAAGACCGCCACGACCGCTTCTTGAAGGATCAATTCGAGGAGCATCTTTTTTCGTCTGACCAACTCGAATCGGCCGTTCGGCAAGCCGTCAAAGAGCGCCTCAATCAGGTCCGCGATATCGAAAGCCAAATGCTCATCGGCATCCGAGCCGACATCGAAGGGCTCCCAGAGCTTGCTCAAATCGAATCGCTCGATGCAAGCGAGCTTGAACTTCGATTCCAGCAGGCCATCGCACAAGCCTCCCAAGTGGTCTCTCAGGACCTCTCATCGAATATCGAAAGCCAGTTGATTTCGTTGGTCGCCGGGGAAGTCATGGCCCAGGTGGCAATCCGCATGGGGGTTTCGGCTGGCATCCTCTCGACGGGGGCCGCAAGCGGTTGGGCGACTCTGGGCATTGGCCTAGTCGCTGGGATCCTTGTCGATCAGCTCGTCACGCGGATCTGGGACTGGTGGTCTGAGCCCGAGGTCGAGCTGCAGTACCAGGTCTCCAAGCAACTTTCCTTGGTCCACGATCTGATCTGCAAAGGGGAGCCCGGTACACCAGACACACCGGATCTACCGACTGCATCAGGGCTTGATGGTCGATTCGCCCTATGGATCAACGAACGAAATCAAATTCGACGCGACGCAGTTTTCCGAGTCTTCCTACCCAACGAGGCCAAGCATGCCCTTTCAACGACGAAGCTTTAACGCTCTGCAGATCCTGCCGATGCTCGTAGTCGCACTGGTCTTGAGCCAGAGCAATCTATGGGCACAAGGTTCCGTGACGGTGGCCAAGGAACTTGCCGAGCAACTCATTCGCCGCTTCTCGAAAGAAGTCGCCGACGAAGGGGTCGAGAAACTGACGACAAGGGTCCAAGCCGTCTTGGTGCAATCGGGTGACGATGCGCTCCGGGCGATCGAAAAAGGTGGACCGCGCGCTTTGCGAATTCTCGAAGGCTCCGGAGCCGATGCGGCTATCTCTGCTCGGCTTCTCTCGAAGTACGGCGACGAAGCGATCGGAGCACTGGAAAACCCCGTTCGACTCGGAATGGTCCGCCAATTCGGCCAAGAGGCCGGAGAGGTTCTGATCAAACACGGGGTGGTCGCCGAGAAACTCATCGCTTCGGCCGGTTCCCCCGCCGTCGGAGCGATGCGTGAACTGACCGAGCAAAGCGCCCGTCGCTTGGCCATGCTAGCCGATGAGGTTCCCACTGCGAGCCTCGCGAAAAACAGCGATCTGCTCGGAGTCGTAGGCCGCTATGGCGATCGTGCGATGGACTTTGTCTGGAGAAATAAACTCGCCCTGACGGCCGGAACCGCCTTGGCTGTGTTCGTCGCCGACCCTGAACCATTTCTAGACGGAACCCGACAGCTCGTCGAAAACACGGTCGATACCGTAGCGACCAACATCGGCAAACCCATCGCCGAACAACTCGGGAATGCCACGGATTGGACGTGGAGAATCCTAGCCCTAGCCGCCATGCTCCTCGTGTTCTGGGCCTGGAAAACACGTGGATCTCGACAAGCGGCCAACAAGTAGCGCAAGCATTCCCGGAGAAAACTTGGCATAATACCCACCCCAAGCCCATCGGCTCCCGACTGGCTTTACCCGATTGGCTTTACCCGATTGGCATTCCTGGTGGACCATCAGGGAGTGTTGTTTCCTTTCCAAGGATTTTTTTCGATGCATCGAACGCGAATATCACCGTTTTGGATCTGCCTGATTCTCGTGTCCGGACTCGGGTTGACCGTTCGAATCGCACCGAGCCTTGAGGCCCAGGAAATCTACGATAGCCAAAAGGAGACCATCCCCAAGATGACTCCCAAGGAGGTTGTCGAAACGGTCCGATTGCCCGAAGGCTTTTCGATCACTGCGGCTGCCTCGGAACCGAATGTCCAGCAACCGATCGCGATGGCATGGGATCCCTCGGGCCGACTCTGGATCGCTGAAAACTATACCTATGCCGAATCGGCCAAAAAAGTCGATGCCTCCCTTTCCGACCGCATCGTGATCCTTGAGGATGCCGACAACGACGGCGTGTTTGAAAAGCGCAAGGTCTTCGCCGAAGGCCTCAAAGGACTCACGAGCATCGAAATCGGAGGCTCCTCAACCCGCGGAGTTTGGGCTCTTGCCCCTCCCCATTTGCTTTACCTAAAAGACACAAACCTAGACGATGTCGCCGACTCGGAGCCACAAATTGTCCTGTCAGGTTTCAACGCCGATATCCGCCATAATTTCGCCAATGGCTTGCGATTCGGACCCGACGGGTGGCTCTATGGCCGACACGGCATCCTCGGCCCGAGCGAAGTCTACGCCCCAGGCCCCCCATTGCCACCGGGCGCCTTAGCACCCGGCGCCTTGGCACCACCGGCAATACCAAGAGCACTACCAATACCAACAGTAAAACCAATACCGCCAGTGAAAACCAAACTGACCTGTGGGATATGGCGCTACGAGCCTGCAAGCCAACGCGTCGAGATGGTCTGCGAGGGGACGACCAATCCATGGGGAATGGATTGGGACGATCACGGAAATCTATTCTTCATCAACACCGTCATCGGTCATCTTTGGCACGCGATCCCCAACGCTCACCTGCAGCGCATGTACGGGGAGGACTCGGACCCCTACGTCTATGAGCTTCTCCCGCAAATCGCTGACCACGTCCATTGGGACCAAAGCGCCGAAGACTGGCGAGAGACTCGCAAAGGACCACCGAGCGACCGAACGGATGCGGCCGGCGGTGGTCATGCCCATAGCGGGTTGATGATCTATCAAGCCGACCAATGGCCCAAGGAGTACCATGGCAACGTCTATGCTCTGAACCTCCATGGCCGTCGGATCAATCGCGATTTCATCAAGCCGTCCGGGGCGGGCTTCTTGGCCTCCCATGGGCCGGACATGGTCTTTTGGCAAGACCCTTGGTTTCGAGGTTTGGACCTTACCCAATCCCCCGACGGAAGCGCCATCGTGATCGATTGGTCCGATATCGGGGAATGCCACGACGACGACGGGGTCCACCGTACCAGCGGCAGAATCTATAAGGTGGCTTATAACAATTCAGACCAAGTGCCCTACATCGATTTACTGAAAACACTCAGTGGTCTGTACCGAGCGGATCGAACAAAGCAACCGACCGTTACGGGCCAAGACGTCGTCTCGATCGTCTCGCATCCGAACGTCTGGTTTACCCAGCAGTTTTTCAAACACTACACCCTGAATGGATTTGCAAGCCCCGTGAAGGACCCCGGCCCCCTTGTTCAGATGGCCATCAACGCACCCAAGGACTTCCGTTCCCAGGAGGCTCGCTTCGAAGTGACCAAACAGCTTCGAGCCCTTTGGGCGTTGAAGGCCTGCAATTTGCTCGACAGAGAAAAACTTCTCCAGCTCCTCAAAACCAAACAGCATGAATCTGTCCGTATCTGGGCCATCCGATTGCTTCTGGATCCTCTTTGGAAATCGGGCCCCATACCTACCAGCAACCCGGGCGATCGGGAAATCCAACTCGAAATTCTCGATTGTTTATTGGCCAACTCACAACCCTATGCCCCTCCTCATTTGCGACTGACCCTCGCTTCGCATTTGCCCAAACTTCCCGAAGTGTTTGAACCCATCATGAACAAATTGCTCATGAGCGAGGATCTTGCCGACGATCTGACGTTCTCACTGGTCCTTTGGTACGGGATCAAAGACCAAGTCGTCGAGAATCCCATGGCGATGGCCAAATCGATCCAGTCGAGCCCCTTGCATAAAGTTCAGGAGTTGGTCCTCAGGCGGCTTGCCTCGATGGTCACCGAAAAGCATCCCGATGCCCAACTGGCTGTCGATGCCCTCTCGTTCGTTTTTGCAGACGCTGTCCAAAGGGACAACCCCAAGCTGCATGCGGCTTGCATCCGGGCTCTTTGGGGGGCTTACCAAGGCCGCCAGCAGGTTGACAAGCCAGCCTACTGGGATCAGCTTAAATCCCTGGCAAGCAAACATCCAGACCCTGCCGTTACGCGATTGACCGTCCTGGTCGACTCGATTGTCGATCGAGCCGACGACCCAGAACCCCTTTTGCGAATGATCGCCATGAAGGATATCCCCCTGGCAGAGCGCAAGGCGGCTCTTGAGGCTCTCGGTACGATCGATACCGCAGAAGCCATCGAGCAGCTCGAGCGACTCATGGAGGATCCGGATCTGGGGAACGCCGCAGCGTTTGCCATGCGGCGCACTCTGAGCAAACCCCGCGCAGCGGCCTTGGTCGCACGCTATTCCCAAGCCAGCCAAACGGCACGCGCGGGGATTATCACGGCCCTTGCAAGCAGAGTCGATTCGATGGATGTCCTGCTCGGAGCGATCGAAAAAAACACGATCCCCCAGGATCACGTCGATGCGACGACTTGGAGGCAATTCCAATCGGCAGGCAATTGGGAGCTGCTTGAACGCGCGAGAAAAATCAACAAGTCGCTTGAGCTTCCGGGAAACCGCCAGGAAATAATCGAAAAGGAAGAATCCCTCCTGACGCCAGAAGTGATCCAAAAGGGGGACGTTAACTTCGGACGAGGAATCTGGATCACCAAGTGCGGAAACTGCCACAAACTCTATGGAGAGGGAGGCCAAATTGGACCGGAACTCACCGGAGCCCAGCGAACGAACCTCCGATACTGGCTCGAAAACATCCTCGCTCCGAGCGCCCTTGTCGCTGAAAACTACCGCGTCACGGCCCTGCGTATGCAGGATGGACGTGTCATTACCGGTGTGGTCGTCTCGGAAACCCCTCGCGAATTGACGGTGCAAACCGCACAGGAGCGAGTCGTGGTCTTCGCGAGTGAAATCGAACAACGATCCGCCTCTCAAATGTCGCTCATGCCCGAGGGACTCTTCGAGGGGCTCACCGAGGACCAAAAAGCCAGTTTGCTCAAGTACCTCATGTCCAGCCCGCAGGAGCTAGCACGCCAAAAAAGAATCAATGACCCGCAAGAGCGAGCAAGCCAAAAAAGAAACGATGAACCGTAAGCAGCGCGCTCAGATCGTTCACCTTAGACTCGATGAGCTCTACCCAACGACCGACATCCCACTCGACCATGCCGATCCTTATACGCTCCTTGTCGCGGTCGTTCTGAGCGCTCAGTGCACCGATAAAATGGTCAACCGAGTCACCCCGGATTTGTGGAAGCTGGCCGATACTCCTGAAGCGATGAGCCGAGTCCCGGTCGATCGGATTCAGGCGATCATTCGTCCCTGTGGACTGAGTCCTCAAAAAGCCAAAGCGATCTCAGGGCTCTCGAGGATCCTCGTCGAAGAGCACGCCGGTCAGGTCCCCCAAGACTTCGAAGCCTTGGAGCGGCTCCCAGGCGTCGGTCATAAGACGGCATCGGTCGTCATGGCCCAAGCCTTCGGCGTACCTGCGTTCCCGGTCGATACGCACATCCACCGACTGGCGCAGCGTTGGGGACTGACCAATGGAAAGAATGTGGTACAGACCGAATTGGATTTGAAAAAGCTCTTTCCGATCGAGGCTTGGAACCGTCTCCATCTGCAGATCATCTTCTACGGCCGCGAGCACTGCTCTGCCCGAGGGTGCGATGGAACCGTATGCGGGATTTGCCGAGAGGTCTATCCGACTCGCAAGCGGAAATCTTAAGGACCACAAAACGGATCTGTCCTTCGGCCAGAGCCACCAGCAGTTCCCACAAATGCCATGGCTTCGGGCAGTCTCTTGTCGTCAGAGTCCGTGACGATGAATATTGTCCGTTGATTGATCAAGGGCCGAATGCGGAACGGAGTGCGCTGCACTTAGGAATCGAGGTCAAACAGTTCGGCCAACGATAGCGTTGCGGCTGGCTTGCAGAGTGGGCTGATCAACGCGGATTTGTCAACCGTCTGGATCGATTGGTACTTTCCTTGGCTAGGTGTTCGGTGAATGTGAACTTGTTCGGCCCGAACATCGATCACCCAATACTCAGGTATATCGTGTTCGGCATATAGCCGGGCCTTTTCACCCAAATCCTGCTCCGTGCTGGAGTCAGAGACCTCGATCAATAGGAACAGATCTGCATGCGTCGGACGTATGCGTTTGGCTGACATCCTGCGTGACCATACAAGGTCTGGTTCAGGACGATGATCGCCACAATGGATACTGGACTGCACTCGAATGGATACTTCTTGACGAGCCGTATTGGCATAGGACCAATTGGTTAAGTACTCGATCTGTCCGTCATGCACTGGACCTGCTGGATTCATAAAGCGAATCTCCCCGTAAATCAACTCCACTTTTTTGGGTTCGATATCAACAAAAGCTCCTCGTAAAACCATGCGGTCAAAATCATTTCCACTAAGTTTGGTGATGGTGCTCATAGCTGCTTACTCAAGAAAATTCACTTGCCGTCACCGGCGAGACATCGATCCTTCTTCATACATTCTAGTTGGTTTTTAACAAGCAGTCGAATCCAAGATCCGGATCTCGTGCCAGCGCGTTTTCGAATGTCCGCACGTTCAAGGACCCCAGGTAAACAGGTACCCGCACCCATTCGAGCAACGCACGTTGAAGGTCTCGCCTGAGGACCAAGCTGTCTTTCTATCGTAATGGAAACACCGACACGATCGAGTCGGATACGTCTAGCTCCCAAGATTTCTCGAGAGGCCCGTCGTCACGACGGGTGCAACTGGGCGTCGATCGCTTTCGACACAACCGATGCATTGCCATTCCTGTGCTTGGCACCGGTCGCGGTGCTGCTGCTCGGCCCGAGGGTGCGATGGAACCGTATGCGGGATTTGCCGAGAGGTATATCCGACTCGTAAGCGGAAATCTTAAGAGGTACAGATTACTCGAAGTTGACGAAGGTCTCACCACCGTTGCGGGAGCCGAATCCCCACCAGACGCGATCTTCGATCGAACCGCTGACATAACGGATGTGCCCATCGGCGACCGCCACATGCACGCCACTGCCGTGCTGGCTGCTGGCCGTGACCATGTTGTTGCCACTGGCTTCCCCACCGGTGATATGGCAGTTTCGTTGATTCGGCAGCATCACATGCATGTAGGTATTGCCTGCGAGGGTTAAGCCTGAAATCCAAGCTTTGCCGTGAGGTGCCGAGTAAAGCGGATCGGGCGACGAGACGCCTTGGCAATAGCTGACCCACTGAGGAAGAGTACGGGTCGTACCTCCACCGCCGCAAAAGGACATGACCTTTGGCGGGCCAGGTGGCATCGATGCGCCGAAGAGTCCTTGGACGGGCACCAAGCTGTTGATCACACGTTCGGCCAAGAGTGCGGTGTTCGAAGATCCATCGACGAGATCGCGGAACCTCATTTTGGGTTGGTACCAGAAGCGATTCGTATCGGCTGGATTGTCGATCGGCATGGCTCCGTTGGTCTGTCCGAGTGGACCGCTCTGACCGGTGATCCCGGTAGTCTGTCGAACCCATCCGATGTTGGCTGCATAGCTTCCCGGTGCTGGCGAGGCGGTCCCGGCGACTTGAGTCGGGACCCAAGCATCCGAGGGGCAAATGAAGGTGGGGATGACTTGCGCGGCGGCTTGCGCATTGCGATGGTTGGCTTGGATATTGAGGCTCAAATAATTCGGAGCGGTGGTCCCTACCGTGCTGGTCATCGGCACGGCGAAATCGATCGATTGGTAGAGTGGAAGTTGCTCGACCTGGGGTAGGATCATCGCAAGCCAACTGTAAAGACCGCTGCCTCGCGGGTTGCCCGGAACTCCGCTGCCGGTGATTGTGACCGGAAAGGTTTTGAAGGCCGATTCGTAGCTGTGTATCGCAAGCGAAAGCTGTTTGAGGTTGTTGCGAGCGGCTTGGACGGCCGGGAGCAAAAGTCCCACCAGGACACCGATAATGGCGATGACGACCAGAAGTTCGACCAAGGTAAAACCAAGCCTTGTTCGGCATGGTGAAACTCGGGGGATCCCGTGGAAAACCGGGGTAAAGGGCTTTGGCATGAAGTTTCTCTCCGGGCGAATCACAAATCCGTAACCAGTCTCGATCGACGCACAAGCCTAGTATTTACAAAAGAGGTTTGTAATCAATTGCAAAAAATAAGATTTGCAATATTTTTGCATAAGCGAAACCCTGAAAACCCTAACGATCGCCCCATGGGCCGCGGATCAACCGAATGTTGTTCCAATAAAAGCAGCAGGCCAGCGGATTGTCCGCTGGCCTGCTGCTTTTTATATCGACCGATGCTCAGGGCCAATCAACTCATCTTGCGACGTCGAAGCCTGCGATAGCCCGAACCGATGGCCAAGACCGAGAAGATCGCCATCGAACCCGGTTCAGGAACCTCACCCCCATTAGGTACCGAATCGACGTAGAACGTGAAGGTACCATCGCCTGAAAAAGTTTGACTATCCGAGATTCTCGTCGCAGAGACTCGAAGGCTCACATCAAACGTTCCTGCTCGGTTGAACCCCACGTTGAAGTGATCGTGCGATCCTCCAGGAAGCGAGAATGATTTCGCAAAACCATCGACCGAGGATAGCTTGACGTTCGTTACACCAAACGATTCGGCGAAGACCGAAAAGACCCCGCCTGCAGGCCCATTGACCGAGAGCAACGAGAAGGTGACGTTGGACCAAAGACCAGGGGCCAATTCCTCGGCGCCCCATCCCAAATAGGGCTTGTTTGGGTCGTTGTTCAGCGGAAGAAACCATACCGAATCGCCGGGGGTTCCTGCAAAATCCCAGCCTGTTCCGGGTAGAGTGATCGGCGCTCCAGGGACGAAAATCTGATGCTCGTCGGCCTCATGATGGCCCTCGGGGAGCGTCCCGCCCCCGAAGGCTCCGACACCACCGCTATGGAAGTGCAGACCTATCTCCAATGCCCCGTCGTGGAAATGGGCATCGATATCACCGTGCCCATTTGCCCAAATTCCAGCCTCAAGACTCGAAACCATCCCTAAACCAAAAACGATAGCCGCCATCCATGCGGCAAGATGCATTCTCATTGCAAACTCCTTTTTGTAGAATGAGTAAATTCATCATTTATACAATCGTATTGCATATAAGGATTCGATGCAATAAGATTGCGGCATCGGAAGAGGGGAATTTCGCGGGAATTTCCCTTTTTTCAGAAAAGACCTGTTTTTCTTGCAGTTTCCAACAAAAAAAGGGACGCGAATGCCTCGCAACAAACTTCCAACGACCGTGCTCTCGGGATTTCTCGGCGCTGGAAAAACCACCGTTCTGAACCACGTACTGGCCAATCGAGAAGGTCTCAAAGTCGCTGTCATCGTCAACGACATGAGCCATATCAACATCGATGCGGCGATCGTCCAAGGCCAAGGCACACTCAGCCGAACCGAAGAGCAACTCGTCGAGTTCTCCAACGGTTGCATCTGCTGTACCCTTCGCGAAGATCTCTTGATCGAAGTCCGCCGCCTGGCCGAAGAAAACCGCTTCGATTATCTGTTGATCGAATCGACAGGTATCTCCGAACCTTTACCCGTGGCCGAAACATTCACCTTCGCCGACGAACAAGGAAGCTCACTCTCGGAGGTAGCGACCATCGACACGATGGTCACCGTCGTCGATGCCTTAAACTTTTGGAAGGATTACCAGTCGTTCGACGACCTGAAAGAAAGAAACATCGGGATCAATGACCAAGACCAACGCAATATTGTCGATCTGCTGATCGATCAAATCGAATTCGCCACCGTGATCCTCCTGAACAAATGCGACCTGGTCGAACCCTCCGAACTCGACGCAATCGAAGCCTTCATCAAAGAACTCAATCCCTTCGCCAAAGTCCTTCGGACACAACAGGGACGCGTCGCGATCGAGGAGATCGTCGGCTCGAAATCCTACGACGAACAATGGGCAGCAGGGCACCCCGATTGGCTTGCCGTCGCACGCGGAGAAGAAGTCTCCGAAACGGATGAATATGGAATCACTTCGTTTGCCTTCGAAGAACGCCGTCCGTTTCACCCCGATCGCTTGATGAAGGCCCTGAATTTTCAAGACGGAATCCTCCAAGGTGTCCTGCGATCCAAAGGCTACTGCTGGATCGCCTCGCGAAACGATCAAGCCTTCCGTTGGTCCCAAGCCGGCGTGTCGGTCCAAATCGAACACGATGGAGACTGGTTTGCATCGGTCGACCAAGACCAATGGCCTGAAGACCCAGACGATATCGCTTCGATCCGTGAAAGCATGGAGGAACCCTGGGGCGATCGCCGGCAAGAACTCGTCTTTATCGGCACCGATATGGATCAGGTCGTGCTGCTCTCACGCCTCGAGGAATGCCTGCTGAGCGACCAGGAAATGGAACTCGGACCGGCCGTCTGGGAAACTTGGGAGTCCAACCTCCCGATCGATCCTCCCTCGGACCCCAATGCCGATTAGCTCCCGCTTGATTCCTGATGGATCCAAAAAACCCGGCCGCAAAAATCTTTCGAGGCCATCGATTTGATCGCAAATCGATGACAAATGAATCGCTAATGAAAAACGTCAGGTTTCTCACTTGCAAATCGTTTGCATGTGGATATTATTTGCTCGTGCGTTCTAGCACAGTTTTGAGTTTCTTTCTCTGGTTATTCCTCATTCAGGATTCAGGAGTCGCAAATGTCTCGCAACCATCGCGCCCGTCGCGGATTTACCCTCGTGGAACTGCTCGTCGTGATCGCCATCATCGGTATCCTTGTCGGATTGCTCTTGCCGGCTGTGCAAGCCGCCCGAGAAGCCGCTCGAAGAATGTCCTGCTCGAACAACGTCAAGCAAATCAGCCTCGCAATCCAAAACTACGAATCGGCCTTCAAACGCTACCCAGGCCTGCTCGGTAGCAGCACCTATTCGGCCCAAGCTCGAATCCTCCCCCATATCGAACAAGCCAACCTCTCTCAGAGGATCGACTTCGCACGACCGCTGCTGCTTGGACCCGCGTTTGCCGCCCGGTTCGATGCCGCAATGGCACCCTTGGTATCGCAACCTATCCCAACCTTCTTATGTCCAAGCGATGGCGAGTCGCCCCTGTTTCCCACAACCCTCTCGGACAACACCGCTAGCTTCTCCGCCGGCTTGAACTACATGGTCAGCATCGGTAGCGGTCGCAATCTGTCCTACGATGATCGATTCGAAACCGACGGAATGTTCTGGACGGGGGCGTTCGCTAAACTCGCCAAATGCGTCGATGGAACAAGCAATACCGTCATCTTGGCCGAAACCATCCTCGGGGATAAACAATTCAGCAACACCATGCCCGTGCAACAACCCGTACGACGCATCGGCAATTGGGCCGGAACGACCCTAAATAACGCCGGCCAAGGCTTCCTCTTTAACGGCAGCCTGATCTCCAACCCGAACCTCACGGCATTGTTCCCAGGCATCGTTAACTCGTACCGAGGGAATCGTGGCGAAAGCTGGATCCGAGGGGTCCCCCATGCGACGACCATCAACGGATACCTTACCCCCAACAATCCTATCCCCGATATCGGATTCCATGGACGGGGCTTCTATTCGGCTCGCTCCATGCACGGCAGCGGGGTGCAACTCGGGTACGCCGATGGTTCGGTCCGCTTTATCTCGAACAACGTTCAAGAACTCGCCTACCGAAATGCCTTCTCGGCCAACGGGGGCGAAATCAGCGTTTCCCTCGACGATTAATCCCTGCTTGAACCCACTCGGAGAATCTGCAATGAACCTCAAAAAAATTCGCCAAGCTGCCTTCCACTCGCTTCTAGCCGGTATCCTGTCGGCCAATTCAATCGAAGTTTGCCTCGGTCAATCGGCCAGCAAAGAAACACCGCCGCGCAAGATCGCAAGGGTGCTCTGGCAGGACAATGAAACCCAATCGATGCGTTGGGGGGATCTGGAGCGGACTGATTCGAACTGGTCCCTCAAACCCCAGGGGATCGCCAATGCACCTAGCCTCGACCCAGAGCACCAGCAGTTCTCTCAAATGCAACGACTCGGGCAGTCTCTGATCGTCGGAGTCCGTGACGATGAAGATGGAACTCTCGGAAGTGGGTGGATCGCGGTCGATTCAGGGGTGAGTCTTGAGGAACACGGCGACCATTTCCATGCCCACTACGGCGCTGCTCCGAGCATCGCCGGTGTGCAGCTCGATGCCGACCAGGGCAACCCAGCCCACGTCTATCGAATCGGGAACCAAGTCTTTCTGGCCAATGATGCCAAACAAGGCTTTACCATCCTGGGAGCTTGCTCGGCCGATGCTCCTAAGACCAACCCGCCGAGCTCTTACACCGCGAAATTCCATCCCGGTGGAGGCTCACATATCACTTTGGCGGCCTTCGAAGACCGCTATTGCTTTGCCACCTGGCCGGACCGCGAAGGCGAAAATGTAGGCCGTGTCGATATCGTCTCGATCGCTGCAAAAAATGCGGAGTCTCTAGCGTCTTTCAAAGTCAGAAGCGGTGGACTTCATGGCGCGACGGCCAACACCAAACGCATCTTCTTTGCCCCAAGCGATGGCGTCGATTGGATCGATGCGGGCAACTGGAAGCCAGGTACTGTACCGACCGTTGAGCATATCGACCTGGGCAAGGATCCTGAATCCGGGAAGCCTTATCGAACCGGCGCGTTCGAAAACCATCTCCATTATGTCCTATTCGCCTACGGCACTGGTGCAAACTCCAAAATCGGTATGCTCGATGCCCGCAGCAAGGACATGACGCTCGCATCGTTGGCTCTCGATGCGACCGAAGGCCTTGCGCTGAGCACTCCCGTCGCTTTCGTCGCGGCCAACGATAAACACTATGCTTGGGTCGTCCACCATCGCCGTGGATCGAACAACGAAGAAAAGCTTACCTCGATCGATCTCGATCCCAACGGAGATGGTCGCTTCGATGACGCTCGAATTCACAAGCAGCTAGCGATCGGAGCCAGCAAGATCTCGAACCACTCGGGAATGCACGATATCGCTCTGCTGGCGGACCGACGGACCGCTTGCATCTCGATGCCTGGAGACTCGGAGATCTGGATCGTCTCGATCTACGGGATGGAGATCCTTGCCAAACTCAAAGTGGGTGGAACCCCGACCAAACTCGAGGCCTTCGGCGCTGCTCCCGATCGATAAGCACCGTCGGCTAGGTAGTGGATCTCGCGCAGAGATCCTGAGGCTGATCGGAAGAAGTTGAACGCAAAGGCGCAAAGAGGCAAAGGCGCAAAGAAAGCCTAAAGCCTAAACGCAAAGCAAGTGTTATCGCGCTGGGCTACTGAGGTTTGCGAGGTGGAGCGAATTTGATCCTTTCGACCAAACGCTTGATCTCATCACCCTGCCTTTGCCCTGTGATGGTCGAGATCGCATTAATCACATGCGAATAACGCAGGTTGTAATCCAAATCGATCTCCACCTCCGGGCCCTCTTCTGGGCTTGGTGGAGCGTTGCCACCGGTCTGCTGAAGGATGAACGCTCGGAGCTTTCCAAAGTCGTTGCCAAACGATCGGGTGTCATCCACGACGATATCGACCAACTCCCCGTCGGTGTTCGATCGCAATCGAAGTTTGATCGGTAAGTTCGTCGTATCGGCGGCACCTGAACCACCTCCGATCGGCATGCGGATATTGAAGTCCCCTTCCTGGGCAGCGATCTTGAACGTCATGACAAAGAAGATCAGCAACAAAAAGATGATGTCGATCATCGAGGTCAGTTGCATCTCGACCTTTTCGTCGCTTCGGGATTTGAATTTCATGGTACTACTGACCGATCTCCTCTTTGGCACGCAAGGCAAACTTCTCGTAGCCAGATTCTTGACACTTCTTGATCAATTCCTGGACCAAACCGCCGGATGTATTGCCGTCGGCTCGGATGATCACGTTGGCGTCTTTGGCACTCTTACCGTTGGACTTCAGTACATTGGCTTCCAGCTCCAAAAGCGGACGTAGACCAGCGATCGTTGCGGTTTCGGCTCCCAAATAGATATTTCCGTTGAACGCCAAGTTCAAAACGAGTGGATTTTCCAACGGAGTCTCGGCTGGCTTGGCCAACTCGCTCGTCGGTAATTTGATCGCTTGATTCTGGTCATCTTGGGAAAAATTGATCAGCACCATGAAGAAGATGATCAACTGGAAAACCATGTCGATCATCGCCGTCATGTCCCCTTCGGCTGCCTTCGCACCGAACTTTGATTTGAGTGCCATAGCGTCGTTTTCTAAGGAAAGCTCTGTGACTTAGCGATTCGATCCGTAACTACTTCGCCGCATCTTGGAATTTTTCAATCAGCTCTTCGCTCTTAGCCCCGGCATGCTGGATCTGCCGTTGGACTAGGTTCCGAAGAATGTTGTAGATGACGATTGCGGGGATTGCCAAATACAAGCCGACGAGTGTTGTGTAAAGGGCCTGCTCGATACCGACGGCCAACACGCTGGGCTTGGGCGTCTGGGGACTTGTCGCGATCGCGCCGAAGGAAGCGACCATCCCTTGGACCGTGCCTAGCAGACCAACCATCGGAGCGATGTTTCCAATCAAGGCGATGTAGCTGAGCATATGCTCGACTCGCATCGTCTCGGCGTCTCCTGCGACCTGCATGGCTTCGAGAACGGCCTCTTTGCCCTTGGTCAATTGGCCAAGCCCAGCATTGAGCAGGTTCCCCAGGAAGCTTTCGTCGGCTTTGACCAACTCGGCAGCAGCTTGTGGATTGTTCTCTGCCAAACTCGCTTCGATGCCTTGGACCAAATCTTCAGGTACAAAATTCGCTTTCTGAACCGCCAAAATCGCTCGGACAACCAACGCCACCAAAATAATCGACATGAGTAAAAACACGATGGCGTACATCGTCCCCAAGGCATTCCACGTTTTGACCAGCATGTTCTCGCCTGCTGCAGCCTGGGGCGCAGCGTCGGCTGCTTCTTGAGCCAACGAAACACCTGCCGTGTAGACGATCGCAAAGGCAACAGCGAGGATCCTAGAAAAGCGGATGAGCAGTTGGGCGGACCAAGTGCGGGAACAAGACGGCATGGTGACTCCGGTAGGATGAGAAAGGTGATGTGCGTGGAATGCGTCGGTCTCGTGCAGGGCAACCGGCTTGCAAGGCTACCTCTTTGCGATGCACCGTTACAAGCTGATTAACAATAATTCTAGCCAACTCTGTGGCCCAAGGGGGCTAGCTTGTCAAGAAACCAATCCGTTTTTCGACCAAGCCAGTATGGCACAGGATTACTTGCGAACCCAAGCCGACGTCGGATAGAGTTTTTCGAGCTTTTGCTTTGCGTCGGCTGCACGCTGGGCCGAGCCCATCTTGGTCCATAACTGGGTTAGCCGATACAAGGCCTCTGCATGCGGTTCGCTCTGTGCTCCATAAAGCAAATCGGTCTTGAGATAGGACAAAACGGCCTCCTCGTTGCGACCGGCCGCAGAGAGCATCGAACCGAGTGTGTTGTAAAGCTCTGCGAAGAGCTCTCCGTCGGTCGAATCCCCTTCGTCGACCATTTTCTCGAGCTCACCGATCGCCTCGGTCGCTTTGCCTTCCAAAGCGTCGCACTGAATGATCCCGATCTTGGCCATCTTCTGGTATTTCAGCGATACGACATCCGACAGCTTGGCCTCAAGCACCGCCTGAAACTTGGACTTGGCATCCGAATTCTGTTTCGAAGCCATCAGCGCCTTGCCTTGCAAGAAACTCCCCTTGGTTTTGAGCTCCGGAAACGGAGCAGCCGCTAAGCCGCCGTAGTACTTGGCTGCTTGGTCGGGAGTTCCTGCGGCCACGGCCAAATCGCCCATCAATTCGGCTGCGGGGTAAAATTGATAAGACTGCGCGTTGTCTTTGACCCAGTTGGTCATCAGCCCCAACGCGTTTTTCGGATCCCCTTTGCCCTTGATCGCCAAGGTTCCTGCGATGTAACCCCGCAGGAATTGGTAGTCCTGCTTCATGTCCTCCGATGGCAATGAAGCCCCATCGATCTTCTTGAACTCCTCGACGGCCTGCTCGAGTTGCCCCTGAGCGACCAAGTCCTTGGTCCGCGAAAGGGTCGGTGGCTCCCCCTCATAGAGGACTCGTAGGATCTCATTGGAAGGGAAATTCTGGTTGTTGCCCCTGACCTCGATGACGACCCGATCGCGACTTTTCTCGACAATCTTTCCGGTCACGGCCGCTCCCTTGATGGGAAACACCCGGTCGCGTTCTTGGGCCTCTAACGGCCCGAACCCGATGGACAAAAACACAAGACCCACGAGCGCAGAAAATCGGCTTGGGAGCAAACGGTTGGATCGATGAATCATCATAAGGGACTTTGCTATCGGAAAAGGGGGCTGTCGAATGTGGGGGTTAGTCGGATGGGGATTAGTCAGATCAGAAGGATGGCCGCTTTATTTCTCGGGAGTCGGCTCGGTTGGAAGCTTGGGCAAACCGGCCAAGCCTGTCGCTGGCTTGCTGGCTTTTTGCTGCATCTCCCGGAGCAAGCGATCGAATTCATTGCGGGTTTCTGGAGTGCCCAATTCGGGGAATCGGGAATAGGTTTGCGAGATATCGGCGATGGCTGCCTCGTAGAGCTTCTGCTTTTCTGCGCCAGAGCTGGCATCCCCGATGAGACCTCGGCAACGGGCGATATTGAGCCTAGCTTCAAAAAACTCCTTTTGGAAATTCGGGTACCGGGCGGTGACCTGAGCGATTTGACCCCAGCCCCAAATCAACTTCTTTTTGTTGGGCAACGTCTCGGCTCCGAGCATGGCCGATTTGAGCTTCTCGATGTCCTTGCCACCGGAGGATAGCTGCAGGTTTCTAGCCGCCTCGATCTGCACGGTGATGTTGCTTTGATTCTTCTGAAGCGCCTCGATAAACAGCTTGTTGGCCTCGTCGAACTTTTTGGCCCCTCGCTTGGCAAGCCCGAGTTTGAGCATGATCTCTTCGGGTTTGCGTTTGATTTTTTCGAGCTCTTCAGGGGACAGGGTCGAGAGTTTGGCGTAGGCCTTCTCGGCCGTTGCCATCATCTCCGGTGCGCGTGCTGCGAGTGCAGGGACCTTCTCTAAATTGGTGGCCAAAACGATCATTGCCGCTCCTGCCGATTCGATCACCGCAGGATCGCTGCTGACGCCGGTCAACTGGTCGATCAGGATCTTGAAGCAACTGGCAAGCTTGGCCTGCTGCTCGGGATTCTTGTTGACCTCCATCTGATTTTGCAACTCGGCGGCGAGATTCTGAAGCGACTTGGGTAACATCGTCGTGTCCCCCGCTTTGTCGCATAACCCCTTCATCGTGCGGATCGCTTCATCGATCTGCTCGGCGCTTAAGTCCGATCGGCCTTGGCCAGCCGATTGCACCATGGCTTGGAGATTCAATCGGTAGGTATCGAGTTGTGCCGCCAGGGGCGCATCGGGCGATCCTTTCATCACGGCGATCGCACCTTTGCCCGGCTCGTTGAGAACCTTCATCGCCTCTTCGAGCCGGCCCGATTGAAGATACAATCCGACCAAGTCGTTGCTTCCTTCGAGTACCCCTGTAGCACTGCTCTCGAGGGATAGATTGCTCCAAGCGTCCGAGAGAAGTTTTTCGGCCCGTTGGCGCAACGCTTCATCGGCCGCTGTGGGCTCGGTCTTGGCCTGACGATGCGCATAGATCGCCTTGCGATACTCGGCCCATAAGATCCGCCCGAGCAAGAACGCTTTATCACCCCCTGCGGTCTTCTTGCTCTTGAGATATTGCTCGGCCTTGTCGTACTGCTTCTCACGCAACGCGAGGCTTACCAAGATATCGACTGCCTGCTCCCCCTCGGGAGAGCCCGGTGCTGATTCGTTGAGATTGTTCGCGAGGCGTTCCAAGCTTGAGATCAACTCAGCTTGGCTCTCGGCCGGCGAACTTTCGATGATCTGACCGAGTGACATCAAGGCAAACGAACCGGCCTTCTGCGCCGTTTCGGTCCCCTTGCCGGTCCGAAGCAGAACCTCGGAAATCGCCAAGCATTCCCAGTAGTTTTGCAGACGCAGGTGCAAGTAGGCTTGCAGGAATCGGATCTGTGCCAGGTCCTCGCGTGAATCGTCGTCTCGGTACAATCGCAGGGCCATGTCGTTTAACTCGATGGCTTGCTCTCGATCCCGCTTCGAGTCCGACTCGACCAATCGAACCTGATCTTCGATCGCTTTGCGCTCGGACTCCGGAGCTCCTGCAAGTTGCTTTTCGAGCAGTTTGATCGTGCCATCCCCTTCCTCGGCGCGGTCGAGCCTCGAGCGGGCTGCTTTCATCGCTTCGGTGAAGTTCTTGACCTCCGGTAGTTTCGTGTCGTCATTGGCTTTGGCCTCGATCCCAAGATCCTTGAGATAATCCCGTGCCCTGTTGGCCACAGGGCTGCTCTTTTTGGCAAGTGCTTGAAAAGTCTCGCGCGCTTCGCGACGGATGTTTCGAATCTTGCCGTCATCTGCTTTCGGGTCGAGAGCTTTGGTCCAAGCGATACGAGCCTCGGCGACGGCTAAGGCCAACTCTTGCCACTCGGGCTTCTCTCGCTCGCGAAAGTCGGCTTGCTTGAGCTGTTCCTCGCCTGCCATGACGGCCGCTTCGTACTTGCCCGAGGCCGGTGTGCTGTCCAGGCGGACCATCTCCGCGATGGCCTGGATCCTCCACGTTCGGAAAATCCCAGCTTCGTCATTCTCCGCAACACGCTTGAACGTCTCGCGTGCGCCATCGATCTGACCGAGCAAGGCTTGGACTCGTCCGCGGTTTAGCAAACTCAAATACTTTGAGCCTGCGTACTTCGCACCGGTGCTCTTCTCGGCCACGTCGTAGAGCTTCTTGTCGGCCTCCTCGAGCCGCTGCTTCCACTCAGGTGTATTAGGTTCAAACGTCTCTGCGATCAACTTCGAAGTGATCGCCTGAAGGATCTGCGCTTGGCGATACTCCTTTTGCAACTTTTCTCTTAAGGCCAATCGCTCGGTCTCGCTGGGCTTGACGTTGGCCCCTTGCAACTGCTCAAGCGTGGGTCGCAAGGTCTCTAGCGTCGTGGAGAAGGTGTCGAAGGCTTGTTGGAACGAAGGCCTAGCTTTTTCGCGAAGCTCCTTGGCCTTGGCCTCCGTCTCCGGCTTGCCAAGCGCTTCCCTGCTATCGTCCAAGTATTTCGTACCACGGTTCAGGTACAAATCAGCAAGCTTCAGCAACGTCTCCCCTCGACGTGGGTGTTCGGGAGATTTTGTCAGGAACTCTTTAAAGCCCAACTCGACTTGTCCGAGCTTCTCGTCGAGGTCCTTCGATGTGCGAGCCTCGGCGAGCGAAAGCTGCAAAAGCATCACCTTCTCCAGACCGATGTCTCCCTTCATCGACTCTGGAAGCCGATTTCGCGCGGAACTGATCTCCAGATACTTCAACGCCTCGTCATAATACCCGGCGTCCTTGAGCCCCTGGAGAAACTTCGCTGCAGGCTCCTCTGCCCAAGCCCTCGGAGCGGTATGCCAATACGGCAATAAACCGACACTGCCGAGCAGTAACGCCAAAAAACGTATTCGTTTTCGATTCCCGCGATGGTTTCGAACCACCTCGTAATCAGGAGATGTTCCGACTCCAGTAGGCTGCCGATTGCAACTTGGAAGCATAGATCGCTCGTTTGACAAACGCGGGTACAATGAGGAAAAGTCGTCGAGCGCATTATAACGGTCTTCAGACCGGATAGAACAACCCCGCAGAAAACTCGTTCCAGACTCCTCGGATCCCCACACATGTCTCCCAAACGCCGCGAAAGATGGTACTCCATGGATGGCCAACGCCGAATCCATCAGTCGGCCCTCCAAAGCAACGCAGGGCCAAGACGCCTGATTTCACTCATCGTGCTGCTTGTCCTGGTCCTGATCATGATCCAGCAAGTCTCCGACCCGAAGAAAGTCGGCAAGGTCGCAGGCGCAGTCGGTCTTTTACCCCAATCAACCCAAAACAACGCAACCCAAAACAACCCACCCCAGAGCAACACCGCCTCGCCCAGCAACCCGTCGGGTGCCTCCTCGGTTCTTGCCCCCCAAAGCCCAACCGACCTACCCAAGAGCACCGACCTACCCTCGGAGCAGGTGCCCGATGGGCTCTCCACGGCCGTCGAAGCCCTAGGCCTCGCATCCCCAGACCCCGACGTCGAACGTCAATCCCAAGTTCTCGAAGTGCTACTAAAGAACCTGCCCGACGGCGTCAAAGCGACACTTGCCGATCGCCTCTTTGGCATCCTCGACCAAAGAGCCCCACAATCCCCCGACCCGACGGCTAGCGATCGCCAAGCTGGCCTGAAACTCTGGTCGAGCGATGCCCAACGATCGATCTTGCGTTGGATCGATCTGAGCGACTCGACCACAGCGGACCATACGATGCTCACCGAGGTACGTGAGAGTCTCGAGCGTTGGACTCAACTCGAACCCCTCGCAGGATTTCAACGCAGCTTGCAATTGGCTATGGACCGCGCCCTGATGTCGGACCTCGCGGACAATACGCCATGGAAAACCACCGAACGCCTAGCTCTGGCCCGACTGCTGGTTCGTGCCTCCGATCTTTCCCGGCAATTCGACACCTCGATCCGAATCGATGCTGTTCCTACCATCGCTATCCCTCAATTGCTCTCGCAGACCGATACGCTGCGAGGTCGATGCTTTCGCACCCTAGGAACCATCGGACGGATCGACCAACCCAGCAGCATGGAACTTGCTGACGGACGCAAGCTGAACTATTCGGTTTTTTGGCTTAGGCCAGAAGACCTTAGCGACCAACCGATCAATGTGTATGTCCCCGAGGGGGTCGCAGCGGCCAGGGAGCTTCAAGTCGGAGACTCGCTGCACGTCGCTGGTCTAATCGCCAAACGAAGAGCCTATGCATCCAAACGCGGGGGCGAAATCGCGCCGGTCCTGATCGCGACTGGATTGCTTCTTGACGATGCTTCCGAACCCCAGGGTCCATCCTTGGCCAACAACGGGCAATCCTTGGTGATATCCAAAGAACTCGCTCGACTCCGAAATCCGATCCCTTGGATCCCCCCGGTCGATCGACAAATACCGCTGGATTTGGTCGAAAGAGCCCTCTCGGGGCATCTTGGGAAAATCCCATTTGGCTCCTCCGAAACCAACGATGTCGATTCGCTCGCGAAAAATACCTCCGTATTGGCCTCGCTAGCTACGGTCCTGAAATTTCAAAACGAAATCGACACGGTCGTCTCAGGCGATAATTCCGCGATGCTTGCAGTCGCTCCGAATCCCTTGGAATTCCAAGGCCAAGGGCTTCTGGGGGCTTGGCACGGCCAGGTGATCGAAGCCCGAACGATTCGGATCGATCCGAACCTGATGCCTGGACTCGGCTGGAAAGAGGTCTACGCCCTGAAACTCGCACCGAACCTTCAAGTCATCGCCAAGGATGTGCCCGCGTTGTGGCTCTCGGCAAGCGCGCTGAACCAACCGATCTGTGTTCAAGGCCTCGGGCTCATTTCCATGGAAAAAGAAAGCCAACCCCAGGGAGGGAACCCGCGCGTTCCCCAAGTGGTGGTCGCCTCACGAGTGGCATGGCAGTCCCATCGAAGCGCGACGGGTTCGAGCACAGCCCAACAGGCCTCAGGATTGCAACCGGAACTCAGCGCAGGGTGGTCAGCACTGTTGCGATCGAATTGGGACTTGGCCTTCTGCGATGCGATTGAGCTTTTGCAAGGCCAGTCGCTTACAAGCAAAGACACTCGCCCGTTCTACACGCTCTTGGCCGCATCCAACGAGCCCCAGTCTCAAGAAACCCAAGCTCGAGCCTACAGCGTCATGGAGTGGATTCGACGTACCGAATCGATGAAATCCAACAAGTCGCTTGTTCGAGAGCAGCAGCGGTCCGTCGGGGAACGGATCGATGCCCGCGTCCAAATTCGACGTATTCAGCGCGTCGATGTCCGCAATGCCCAAAGCCAAGCTTGGCTAGGTAGCAACCACTACTTCCAGCTCGACGGCCTAGCCGATATCGGTCCGAGTCGAATCGAGGTCAAGTACGGCAAGGATTACGAACCTATTGCTTATGAGCGGGAATTTCCGATCACGTTGGTCGCGACAAAGCTCCCAGCATGGCTGCTTTCGGATCCGACAACGTTGATCTCGTCTAGCGATTTATCGCAAGAAACAATCGACCTGGATTCGGCATCTTCAATCGCTTGGACGACGAAAATCCGCGTGGATGTCTCTGGGTATGCCTACCGGATTTGGCGGTTTCGGACACCCCAAGTCTCTGCGGTGACCCAAGACACAGGCTACCAGCAAGCTCCGATGCTGGTAGTCGATCGCTGGAATCTCCCCGAGGGACCCTTGGTATCAGACAGCTTGGAATCCGATCGAGCCTCTGTACCCTCGAATATGTGGTCCATCGGATCGATCCTCACGACGCTTCTCGGGCTCTTGGCGATCGCATGGTTTGCATACCGCATGAACGCAACGGCAAAACCTCGGCTCAAGCCCCCCGAGCGTCGCAAAGACCGGATCTGAAGTCGGCGCGATGATTCTTATCATCTGCGCTAGCCCAGGACGAGCGGACACCGGCGAAATGGAATACGCATCGAATGGCATCTTTTGTCTCCGCTCCAGAGTCGAGGGGTTGCGATGAAGAAATCCATTTTACGCTGACCCAATACGGATTGGAAACACAGAGGCACCAGAGGACACAGATAGGAACCAGCGCGGGCAGAGCGGTTAAACCAATTTCAACACTCGGAGGCGGTTGATTGGTAAAATCAAGGACATCCCTCTGTGCTCTCTGAGCCTCTGTGTTTAAAGAAGTATCTTCATCGAATCCTCTCGATTCCTTCATCGTTCTATGCGACCTAGAAATCCACTGTGCTTCTATACTTCGTAGATTGACGTCGAAGTGGTTTTCACACTTCATTCAATTCTCTGAACCGAAGGTCTAAAGGATGCGTTTTCGAAGTCGTAAGGGCTTTACTCTTGTGGAACTGCTTGTGGTCATCGCTATCATCGGAGTTCTCGTCGGATTGCTCCTGCCTGCTGTGCAGCAAGCCCGTGAGGCTGCTCGCCGGATGAGTTGCTCGAACAACATGCGGCAACTCTCGTTGGCGACCCTGAATTACGAAAGCTCTTTCAAAGTACTCCCCCCGGGTTGGAATAACCACGGCACCCTCTGGAGCGCGGCGATCCTCCCACAGATCGAACAAGCGAGCCTCTACAGCACGCTGATTTTTGCCGAGTCTGGGATCGGGAATTGGGACAATGTTGCAAGCCCCAATTACCGGGCCTGCCAAACCCCAATCTCCATGTTCCAATGCCCCTCTTGTCCCAACCTCGCGCCTGCGAACTATAACGGTATCGAACGCCGCGTTCCGATCAGCTACCGCGCCAACGGCGGGAGCCGTGTCAGCTCCGATGACGCGTCGACCCGCCCTCTGCCCAACACCCAATCCTTCGAGGAGCTCAACCTTGACGGGGCGATGTTTGGTTGCAGCCGGATACGGCTAAGAGATTTCACCGATGGATTATCGCGGACAGTCCTCTTCGGTGAATCTCGCACCGATCCTGAATTCGTCAAGGATGGTCAAGGGATGGATTGGTGGGCCTTTGGCAGCCCTCAAGCAGATCCATGCCGTTGCGATGGAGGAACCGGAGGTACCGAATTCACCGAAGCAGCAGGTAGCATGCTCGTCCAACCGAATGCAGCCGTTATCGATCCTTCGACCCAAGGTCATCTGCTGGAAGTCGCTTTCGGTAGCTTCCACTCCGGCGGAACCATGTTTGGCAAAGCCGATGGCTCTGTCGCTTATGTATCCGACAGCACCGATATCAAAATCATTCGCGCTGTGGGTTCCCGAAACGGTGGGGAGACCTTCGACTTTGAAGACTAAAACATCACTCGTGAACCTCGGCTTGCTTTATGCGCTGTTCATGGGCATCTTCGGATGCTCACCGACGAGCAGCCCAAACTATGCCTCGCTGGGTTTGGTCAAGGTCTCTGGTACTCTCAAACTCGATGGCGCACCTCTGTCGAATGTTGAAGTACGTTTTGAGAATCCCGAAACCTCGATCTACTCCTACGGGACAACCAACGACTCGGGACGATTCTCCTTGATGTTCGACAGCCGAACCGCTGGGATCATCCCCGGACGTAAACTCCTGCGTGTCCTTCCTAAACAAAAGTCCGAGTCGTCAACGACAGACTCCACGGGTGCCTCCGAGGGCGAGCAGGATGACCCCGACCGAGCAGCCCCCGCGGCAGAGCAATCCTCCGCAGGACCGAAGGTACCCGAGTGCTACTCGCGCAAGTCGGCTTATTTCATCCAAATCACCGGAGCGACCAGCTCTTTGGATTTGGACCTCAAAAGCGACTGCTCGAGCGTCTCGGAAGGGAAGTAAGTCCCAACCGCTGGCGCTGGTTGGCTCACAAGTGGTTCACCCTGTGAGCCGCTTAGGCGCAAGCCGCGGGCGATGGCTATAGGAATCGCTAGCCTGCTCTTGCCCAAACGCAGCGTCCTGGCGGGCTGATTCAAATCGCCCAACCGCTGGCGCTGGTTGGCTCACAAGTGGTTCAACCTGTGAGCCGCTTAGGCGCAAGCCGCGGGCGATGGCTATAGGAATCGCACACCTGCTCTTGCCCAAACGCAGCGTCCTGGCGGGCTGATTCAAATCGCCCAACCGCTCGGATCAAGCCAACTCGTGAAAGAATACCTGATCGCTTGGCAGTGTCTCTCGGGCTAAATCCAACAAGTGCTGGTGGTGGGTAAAGAAGATCACCTGGGATTGGGACGATATTCGCACGAGTTGTTTGAGCGTCTCGACCGACCGATGGTCGTCGAAATGGACCAAAATATCATCGACGACCAACGGCAGTGGCTCGTGCAGCTTGCTCCATTGCTCAAGACTCGCGAGCCTCAGAGCTAGATACAATTGATCCCGCGTTCCATCGCTCATCTGCTCGACGAGCACCTCGGATCCTGGACCATCCTCCGATCTGCGTCCGACCAACAGGTGCTTGCCTGCATCGTCGAGCGAGATCTCGATCCCACGGAATCGGCCTAGGGTCATTTGGTGAAAGGATTCGCTGGCTAACTTGAGGATCGGGTCCTCGTTGGCGGATCGGTAGCGTTCGATGCCAGCGGTCAAGGCTGCCGAGGCGAGCCGCAAGGTCGCCAACTCTTGGACGGCTTCCTCGATCTCGAGTCCCACGCCACTTGCCTGTGTGGCAAGCATCGCCGCTCTGCCGCTTGTATCCAATTGGTCGTAGTCTCTTTGCAAAGCACTCGTGGCTCGAATCGCTTCCTCGCGAGCTTGATCGATCCTGCGGATCTCTTCGCTCAGATGCTTGATATCGATGGTGATTTGATCTGCGTCGGCTTGTTCGACCCGCTGAACAAATGGGTCGATATCGCGGCTGTTGCATTCGGCAAAAAGTCTCTCTTGGAGCTCCTTTCGGTCCGTATCGAGCACGTGATACTCTCTCGAATTGCGAGCCAACTCGCGAAGTTGCTCTTGGTCTTGTGCCCCTGCGAGTTCTTGCATCTGCTCGAGTTCGCGATCCAAAAGACGAATTCCGCCGAAAGCTTGATCCAATTGCTCTTGCGCCGTTTTTCTCAGGGTCTCGAGTGTCACTCGCTTTTCTTTTTCTTGACTGGAACGCTTGCTCTGCCGTTCAAGCCACCGGACCTTGGATGCCGTTGTGGCCTGTGCAACGATCGATTCTGCCAAGTCAGGACTCGCGCCGGCCAGCCATTCGAGCACTGGTCTGAGGTCCGATTCGTAGCGATCGATTCGCTCCTGACTCTCGCGCAATCGGACTCGGGTCGCTTCGATTTCATCGGTCGTCTGCTGCAATTCGGTGACTTGATCGAGGATCGTCTGAACTTCGACGGGAGTGGCATCGTCGGGCAATGCGATGTCTGCCAATGCGTCAAACCACTGAGTTTTGAGCTCCTTGAACTGGTCCTCAAGACCCTGGATTTCGCTGGTCTGATCCTGGTACTCTTGTAGATTCAACTGGCGCTGCCCCTCGATAGCCTCCGCTTTTCCACGAGCTTCATTGGCCTTGTTCAAAACCAGCTCGGCCCGGGTCAAGGCCTGGGTCAAGGCTCGGTCGAGTCCTTCGCAAGGTTCGGCTGCAAATCCGCATGCGGCTAAAGACTCATTCAAAACCACAATCGCTTGTTGCATCGCTGTTTGTATCTGCTCGATGCGAATCTTCTTGTCGAGCAAATCCTGCGCCTCTCGCTGCAGGGAACTGACGGCCTGGCTCCATTCCAAAGCTTCGGTGGGGGTTTCCGCAGCGATCCGATGCTCGGAAACAAACGCTTGCCAAGCTTGCTGGCTAAGCGTCCATTCGTTTTGGCGTTCTTGGCATGCATGTGCCCATTCGGCCACCTGGGCCTCGAGCTCGAGGATCGCCTCCTGCAATTGCTCGCGCTGGGCGACCAACTCGGCTTGATCGAGCAGTTCGGCGGCCATCGCATCGGCGGATTGCACGCTGGCTAAATAATCCTCCGAGAATTCGTTCCACTGCTCCGTCGAACCGGAGCGGTGCTCGGCGAGCATTCCGAAGAGCCCGTCGCGAGCTTGCTTGCCGGCTTCCCATTCCTGCCTTGTGGGAACGCGAATTTTCTTCGCTTCGCGGTCCCATTCTCGCTGCTTGGCCGACCTCTTGCGATCCAGCTCATTTTGCTCCGATTTGGCCTTGTCTAGAGCTTCCTGCCGCTTGTCGAGCTCCTTTCCCCAACGCTCGATCGATGGGAGACTTGCGACGGGAAATCGGACAAACTCCTCAGCCGTCTGAAAGGGAATTCTCCATCGTTGAATTCCTTTCTCTAAGCGATCTTGTCCTCGTTGGCTATCCTCGAGCAACGCGGTCAATGGACCGGATTGACCTGCCAAGGGCCTGTATTGCTGGATCCTTTGCTCGAGCATCTTCAACGACTCATCGCTGAGCGGAAGCGACTCGGAGTTCTTGTCTTCGTCGAGCCGTTTCTTAAGCTTCGATAGCCTGAGTTTCCGGTCGGCGACTTGCTTCTCTAGGGCTTCGTACTGGTTGGCCAAAGTCCCGATCCACTTCTTGTGCGAAAGCGGAATCCTTTGCTTTTCGAGCTTATCGCGAAGCGTATCGAGTTTGCCGATCTCCTCCCATTTCTGCTCAGCTCGTCGGGCTAATTGCTCGCTTTGGATCTTCAACTTGGGAAGCTCCTCGAGGGCTTGCAGGTAGATTCCTAGTCCGGAGAGCAAGCTTCGGACATTGTTGTCCTGCTCGTCATCCCAGACACTCTCGGGGATCTTTGCAAGTTCCGCTTCGATGCTTCGCAATTGGTTGGCGATCTCTTCACAGGCGACTTGTTTCTCAGCTTTTGTTCCAAGCACTTTTTGCACGCGCTCTTGGAAATCTTGTGGCAGTTTCGAAGCTGCTCCAAGCGTCGAGATGGTTCGAAGGCGTTCGAGATACTTGGCAACCGTCGGGATCGAGCGTTGGATTCTCTGCGCTTCGAGCAACTGCCTTTGAACCGCATCGCTTTGGTTCCTGGACTCCTCGAGCTGGTCCTTGGACTCCTGGAGCTGCTTCTCGAGTCTCCGCCACTGATCCATCGACAGGGCGACTTTTTTCTCCTCGTCGCGCAGCGCTTTGTACTGCTTGAGACTGTCAAACAATCGCCCTTTCTTTCCGGCCTTCCCGTAGAGCTCCTCGATGCGATCCTCGAGCGACTGATGCTTCTGTTGCAAATTGGCGATCCCCGACGCGCTCGAAAAGAGGGCTTGGCCAGAATCCCCCCCGCCGCGGACCAAGTCCTCTCCACCCTTGCGGAGTGACTCATGGGTCAATCCGAACATTCGCAGGAAATGATCCTCCTGGATCTTCGGGAAAAACTCGGCCCAATGCGACTCAGTGACTTCCTGGGAGCTTTCGGCATGCAGGAGCGTCGCGGTTCTCGCTTTGCGGCGTACGCACCTGAGTACCTTGCCGTCGCGATTTTCCAAGATCGCTCCGACTCGCAGGTCTTTGTTGGCATGCTTGAAATTGTCGTCTGTCCTGGTAGGAAAACCGAAAAGCAATGCCGTCAGGCCCCGCAGCGAGGTGCTCTTGCCCGCTTCGTTCGGCCCATAAATGATGTGGAGCCCATAGCGACCGGCGCTCAGGTCGATGCTGTAGTTGGTGAAATGTCCGAATGCTGTCAGGTCCAAACGCTGTAGCCTCATCGCGTTTCCCCCAAATCGCTTTTCAGGGAATCGGCTCTCGCAGAGTCGCTTTGCGAAAATTCGCTTCCTAGCAAGTCGAGCAAACGCTCCTGAGCCTGCTCGAGCAGGATTTCCGATCCTCCGAGGTACCCATCGAGTTCGGCTGTTCGAAGCTCCGATGGGATTTTGCTCCGTACGGAGCTCATGTCGAACTGGATCTGCTTATAAAAATCGGGATTGGTTTTTGCGTCTTGAAAGACCTCCATAACGGCTCGTATCGCGTCTTGTGAGGCATCCGACTGCTGGTCGATCTCATTGGGCATCCGCGTATTGCACAGGACTTTTTCGATCCATACTCCATCGATCGATAGGCCTGTTGCAACCGATTGGCAACTTTGGAGGATATGCTCCCGCTCGACTCGGAATTTACGATGGAGGGGACTTTGGCCTTGGAGCTCGACGCGTACGGCAAGCAACCGGTCTTGGCCCCGATCGATGGTCTCTTGCAAGGAGGTTTTGAACAAGTTCGGTAGTTCGCCGAGATCGCCGATCGGCCCGACATCCAGGGCGAGAGTCTCCCAGCGGAGCACATCGAGGGGTTCAAAGGTTGCCTCGATGCTTTGCTGGTCCGAGACGCTTACCAGATAGCATCCTTTGGGGCCGGTCTCCTTGGCGTGCCGGCCTTGGATGTTTCCAGGAAAGACCACCCAGGGCTTTTGGCTCAGGACCTCGCGCTTGTGGATATGCCCTAAGGCCCAGTAATCGTAATTGCGCGTCCCGAGCCCCTCGAGGGTGCAGGGAGCATAATTTTCATGCCCTTCGCGACCCGTGCAACTGGTATGCAAAAGCCCGATGTTGAACCATCCGGGAACCTGTGCGGGGTAGTTCATCGAAAGATCTTCAGTAACGGCTTGCGTTGCAAAACTCTGGCCGTGGATAGCGACCTGAATCGATTCGATCCGCCGTGTGGTCGCATGACTCGACTCGAACACATGGACGTTGTCCGGATAAGGCAACGAGCGGGACATCTTGTTCTCCGCATCGTGATTGCCTGCAATCAGGTAAACCGGTATCCGGCAATCGCGCAGCTTGGCCATCTGCTTGACGAAGAATTGACCCGTCGAGTAGTCTTTCCAGTCCCCGTCGAAAACATCGCCCGCGATGAGCAGAAAGTCGACTTTGGTTCGGATCGCAAGATCTACCAAGTTCTCCAGCGCTCGACGCGGAGCGGTCCGCAACCGTTCGATGGGGGCGGAGTCGTAAGCTCTCAGTCCCAGCAGTGGACTATCGAGATGGATGTCGGCGGCGTGAATGAACCGGAACATAGGTTCTGGAGACTAAGGTTTCTTTTCGGGTTGCTGTGACTTCAAGTAGCCGATCAAGGATGCGAGCTCTGCGTCGCTGATGAGTTCCTCAAAGTTCCCTGGCATCAGGGACAGTTTGCTGATCTTCTCTTGCTCGATGTCACTGCGGGCAAACCGTTGGGATTTGCCTGCCTGGTCGACTACCTCGAGTGAGCTGTCGGTCCGATCGAGTATCAAACCTGATATGGTCTCTCCATCCTCCATCAAGACATTGGTGATTCTAAACGCTTCGTCCACATTGCGGTTGGGCCACAGGATGTCCTCGCACAACCTCTCGACGGTCCGCACCACCGCTCCATCGAGCTGCGGTCCGATGACCTTACCGACTCCTCCAAGCTGATGGCACGTGGCGCATCGTTCCTGAAAGACCCTTTTTCCAACCATCCAATCGCTTGCAAGCTGCTTGACCGCCTGGGCCTTGTTCTGGACCAACACCGCGCGGGCCGTATCGGTCTCCCCCTGCGGCTTCAAATCCGAAAACCGCTTGGTATTGGACTCCGATAAAGCATCCCACCAGGAGGCGGGCAAGACGCGAAGCGTTTCTTTCGACAACGCCCCACGTCGTATCAAACTTTCGATCAACGCAATGGCATCCCTGTGGCGCGACCATCGCAAGACCAGTTCCTCCTGGGTCGCCGCATCGGCCCTCTTTCCAAAAGCTTCCGACAATCGCCCAAGCGTTTCATCCGAACCGGTACTCCAGTCCCAATCGAAACTCCAGGGCTTGCCCTCTTTGCTCGCCGGTGACTTGGTTAGCAAATCCGGTTTGGTCAGCAAATCCTCTAGACCCCGTTCAACAACCAAAGAAACCAACTCCGAAAGGACCGGTTGCTCTTGGCCTTGCACCCATTGTTGCAAGTTCGCTTTACAAAAGCAATCGAGTCGATCGGATTTTAGGAGTTGGCTCCATAGGGAGAGGAATTCGGCTTTGCTCGATGGTTCCAAAGCGACGATCGATGAGCCAAAACACTTGGCCAAACGTACCATCGATTCGAATCGGTCCCGCAAGACAGATCGGGTCAACCCTGGCTCGGAAACATCGGCGATCCCAATCCATGCATAACTGTCCTGTCCGCATCCATCGACGACCTCGATCCGTACCGACTGACCCTTGTGCTGTGATAAATCGATCTTGGCATACCGGGCCGCATCGTTGCGAGGGGCATAAATGCGATAGATCTCAGTCCAATCGCCCGACTGCGAACTGGAGACCAAAACGCGGACATAGTTTTCCTTGCGCTCGGGCTCATTGGGGTTCCCATCATGACCGACCACCCAAAACGACAAACTATCCTCGGCGCGGAAAACTCCGCTGGTCCAAGTCCCCTGGTAGCGTTCGGTGAGTCCCAGGCTGCTCCAAAACGGTATCTTTAGCTCCGGTAGATCTCGGGGGTTGGGGTGGCTCTCGGCCTGGAGCGACCGCTGCTCGAGTGGCCAGGGACGCACCTCCCGACCTTTGGCCGATAAGGCGGTCCAGCCGGTGAGTCGAACATTCTCGGCGGCCGCTTGGGTTAACCAGGCTCCTGCGGCTTGCGATAGAGACTGCTTACCCAACTCGACAAGAATTGGGGATAACTTGCCGTTGCGCTGCTTTTGCGACTCGGCGATCAAAAGGATTTGCTCGGCCTTGGTCGATGATTCCTCAAGCATCGCATCGATCAATCGCAAAACCCGAGGAATTTGGGTTTCGTCGACGGCCGTTGCGACACGCAGCAGTGCGTCCTTGAGCCAGACGGCCTTGGGACCTTGTCCTGATTTCTTGGAGGCGATTTCGATCAGATCCAAGGACCAGCGAGCCGCACTGGGATCCTTGACCGCTTGAAGGACCTTGAGCAAGTCCTCGGTGCGCTGTTGGTAACCGTCGGTGCCAAGATCCGAACCGATCAACCCATCCTGGGGGAATGCGTCGGACTGCTTTGCTGCGCGCCCTAGGATGTCTCGCAAAGCGATCCAGTGGGCTTGCTTGAGGATCGCATCGCGATCATCGACGCTTCGAACCCGATCCAAAAGGCTCGCCGCATCAGCAATGCTTCCGATCTGACCGAGTCGCTCGACGGCCCAGAGCCGCTCGATCGCCGAATCCGGATCGGCCGCCTGGCCGATGGGCTTGGCAAGAATCGCGATGGTCTCTTGGTAAGTTCGCTCGGAGGGTCGAATCGCCCCGAGTGCGTCTTGGGATTGGGCGGCTGGGGGCTTGGGGCCATCGGACGGATCTTGAGCGATGCACCGAATCCGCCAGATTCGCCCGCTGGTCCGATCCCGATCCGGATGGTCCAACGGGACTTCGTAGTGCCCGATGACCTTGTTGTAGAAATCCGCGACATACAAACATCCATCGGGGCCGAACTGAAGGTCGACGGGTCGAAACCAAGGATCCTCGCTGGTCAAGAGATCGGGCAACTCGACGGCTTTGGCCGTCGCTCCGAAGTACTCAAGCCCGTTGCGATTGATCCTACAGGTCATGACGTTGCCGCTGAGCAGATTTCCTCGGAAGCTCGAAGGGAAAGTTTTCCCGGCGACGTAAGCGACCCCGGAAATGGCCGTACTCCCATGCAAATGTTCCATCGTCGAGGGGACAAACCCGAGTCCATCATGCGGGCGACCGAAACTCGGATAGCAGCCACCTCGAAGCAATTGCGTGATCGGTTTGCTATGGCAATCCGCCGAAAACCAAAACCCATACTTGTCCCTGGTCATCCCGAACGGATTGACTTGTCCCTGAGTGTACAACTCCACTCGGCTTCCATCGGGCCGGAATCGAAACACGTTCCCGCTGGTCATCTCGATCGCATGGCCGTCGGTCCCTTGAATTTTCGAAACGTTGTTAAAGCCATGGCAAGCGTAGATCCAACCATCGAGCCCGTCGCGCAGCGCATTGACCATCCCGTGCGTATCGCGCGACGTGTCGAATGGTCCAAGGATCACTTTGCGCTCGTCGCACACTCCATCTCCATCGGTATCCCTCAAATGGTAGAGATTGGGGATCGAAAAGGCGATCACTCCGTCTTGGTAAGGCAATAGTCCAATCGGTATGTTCAAACCATCGGCAAACACGGTCTTGGTTTCCATCGTGCCGTTGGAGTCTTTGTCCTCAAGGACCACAATTGCATCAGAACCGGGTGCATCGGCTTTCGCGGGGAACGGATAAAGGACGCTCTGGGTCAGCCATAAACGCCCCTGCGCATCGAAGGCCATGTTCATCGGTTTGGCAATTTGGGGCTCGCTGGCTACCAGCTCAACGACAAACCCCTCGGGGACATGGAATCCGGCTTGTTCGTCCGCTGGGGATCGCCAAGCCGAGGACCGAATCGTCTGCCCGTACCATTCGGCCGGTGACTTCGGTTCGGCGGCCCTTTGACCGAGTTCCTCGGCCCAAAGGGAACTGCCGAGGGCTCCTGCGGCGACCAAGAACATCCCCACGGAGAGCAGACGATTCAAGAGGAAAGCCTGAGGGATTCGATGCATGGTGCAAACTTTTTCCAGGGGGGGGACTGCTGTTTAATTCCGATGGCGGATCGCGTAGATCTGCAATCGGTGGATTATCGTCCAAAGGAGCGTACTTGGGCAACTCCAGCAAGTGTATTTCCAGGCAATTTGTTAGTCCCAATCCATTGCGAGCTTGGCCTTTGCGAGCTTGGCGGCTTGGCGAGAAACCCTCTTTTGGTGCGGTGCTGGTTGCTACCCTGGAGCCTGAGTCTCACCGCAAAGGCGCAAAGGACGCAAAGGGAGATAGCCAGGGGATGGATCAGCGACCGCGCAATATGCTGCATCGTGCTAGAACCTACTCTCGCCAAAATGCAGCAGGATTCTCATTGCGATAAACCACCTGCATCGAAGGCGTCTGGTAGGTGGCTCCGCCGGATGCAAGCGATTCAACCCCACCGATGACCATTCCACTGGTCAATAAAGTTCGCTCGACCGGATAAGGCGTTTTGCCATCCAGAATCAGCGTCTCAATATGACGAGCTAATGGATTGAAGAAGTCCGCAGTCGTCGATCCATGCGTCGGCATCGGTAGATACATTTGGCATGAAACGATCTGCCGGTTGTCCGAGCGCATCCCCGCATAATTGAAGTCGCGGATCGGACACAAAAACATCGTGGTCCGGAACCCGTCGAGATGCTCGATGAAATAAGCGGTCGTACCCGACATGACCTTCTTTCCCCACTCGTAGCTGACCGGGGCGGTCGGAAAGCCACCTTCGACCGGCAAATTGTGGGACCTTGTCAACGCTGCGACGAACAACTTCCTGGTATCCTCCCTCGTCGATTTGTCCATCTCGGCCCAAACCGCATCGCCCTGGAGGGCCGTGACCGACGCGATCCCTACCTCTCCCCCTCGCCGCCGCTCGGACATGCATTGCGCGGTCTCCAATGCATGGAAGTCGTAACTGTCGACCCCACCATAACCCACGCAAACACTTTCCTTCAGCGGCGTGTCGATCGGCATGTCGATGGAAGGGAATCGCCAAGTCACTGGCAAAGAGGATCCGGCTAAGAACGGGAACTTCAGCCTCTTGGAATCCTCGACCATCTCGCGGCATTCGGACCATACCGTCGAGAGATGCTTGTCGTTGAACACCGGACAACTCTGACCGGTCTGCTCAAAGACTTTGACAATCTGCTTGAACCAATCGTAGCGAGGATACCTGCGTTGACCTTTTTCATTCGTCGGATAATCGCCATGCTCGCCGATGAGGACCACGCCGTCGACGGCCAGCTTGGAGGTCCCAAGCGTCAACGCCTCGGCGATGCTCGTTACCCGATTGAGCTTGTATTTGTCGATCCGCTGCTGCGCTAAATCACCTTGCTTCTGCTCCTGCTCGATGTACACCGATGCGACATCGAAACGGGGTGCTTGCCATTGGCCGCCCCAGGTATAGCCCATGCAGTGGCGATCGAGGAAATGCTGAGCATGGGAATGCTGAAAAACTACGGTCCCGAGAAATGCGATTCGCTTGCGAGACTCAGTAGCTCCGAATCCCATAGGAATCAGCTTGGTATGGGCACAAGCAACAGCGGCAGCAGAGCCGGCAAGGAAAGTACGGCGGGGGATCATCTCTGTAGACTCCATGATCAAGTGAAAAGGCGGGAAATGGCGTTACGTTTCGGAATCGTCAGGCCAAAAGAAATAGAGGGCTAATAACGGGAATACCGGCAAGAAACTGATCAGAAACAGCCCGATGTCGTAGTTGCCCGTCTGGTCCTTGAGCCAACCGAACCAAGGCTGCGCATAGGAGGACATCAACCAACCCCCGGTCGCGGATACCGAAGTCACCTTGCCCTGGTGCATCGGCGAGACGTCTTGGGCAAACGAGTAGTAAATCGGAAAGATCGCCAAGGCACCAGTTCCCGATGCAAGCAGAATCCCAAGCATGGCGAATTGAAGCGGCTGCAGTTTAAAAAACGCCTCGGCTTCCTGGCCCCATGTCTTGGGCGCCTGCACTAAAAACTCAGGTCCTGCTGGGGTTGCGACTTCTGGGCCAATACGAGGGCCAAGACGATGGTTTAGGAAAGGGACCGCGATGATCGTCGAAAACAACGATACTCCCAAAAGCAACGAGAGGAGCCTTGAGGATTTGATCGACCATCC
>JAJTFB010000033.1 GCA_021300015.1 Pirellula sp.
CTTCAACCCAATCCGTCACCATTTGAGCCACCATCCATGCGATCGCCAAAAAAGCTATCAATCGCACTTTATCGGTTCGATAGCAAGATCAGACTTGTGGGGTATAAAATGGCTGGAAGCCTATCCCACGGGTGTTGTGAGGAACCATTCCACCTCAGACGACGTCTTGGGCGTCTTTGAGTTCGATGTTGCTGCTTTCGGGACGTACAAAGCGGGTGTATTCCCTGGTCGCATCGATGCAACCGCCGTCGGCATAGATTCCCGGCCCATCTTGGATTTTGCGCATTGCTTCTAAAATCCTTGCGTGCTCGGCTGGATCTTGTTCGGTTTCTCGCATGCGGTCTTGAACGAGTTTCTCGTCCATCCGCCAAATACCCTCGGGGTCTTGGTAAGCTCCATGGCGCCAGTGATAGATCTCCAGGCACTTGCGATCGAGCGTAAAACACTTGTCCCGTTTCCAGAAATCTGAGAACACCCCGCGTCCCATATAGAATAGCCAGGACCCTTCGAACCCCAGCGCCTCGGCCGATGCGGGATCTGGATTCTTGAACCACACGCGATCGCCAGGCACGTAGTAGGACTCTGGCAATGGCTGCTGCCTTGATCCGTACTCGATCATGAACACATCATGGAACTCGCGGGATCGGATCGCGCGCCGTTGGGCTTGGGCCTCGAGCTTACGGTACAGGCTCGGATGGACTCTCAAGGCTTCCTCGGCGACACCGAGTGCGACGACATACTCGGTGGCACGATAGCATGAGAAGGAGTAGACGGTCCCATGTTGGCCCGGTTGAGTGGCCAGTCGCAACGCCTCGATCAGGGACTTGCCCGAATTGACAATGAATCCCCTCTCTTCATCATAAGTCCAATACTCTTCGGGCCGCTCGGCGCCGTAGGCATCGAAGGCCAGAAAGGTCTTGCCTGCTGCCCTTGCGATATTGGTTCGGATTTTCGTCGAGGACTCCCACTCTGGAAGGCTTGGATATACAAAGCACTTCGGAGAGGCCAACATCGCAAGAAGGGTTTCTAGTTCGAGCAATTCCTCGGCGGGTTTGCCGAAGTGTTGCTCGAGCTGATCGGCAAGCATGAGCGTGTTGTATGCCGGGGTCCAACGCGCGAAGGCTTGGGGGGTTAGCCGCAAGCGCACACCGGAGCTGGCTTCGTGGTGGCTCGGTTCGATTTCGATCCAAGTTCGGATCGAATCGAGAGCGAGCCACCCGGAGGCCGAGTCCAATGCCCTAGGACCTTCGATAAAAACACCTTCGGGTGTCGGGAGAGAGTCGACAGAGGAAGTGCTCATCGGTATCAGGAATCGGCTTCTGTTTCGTCTTCGACTTCGTCGGCAGCACCTGGACCTTCCGGCCCTGCGTAACCACCCGCTGCGACGATGCCTTGGCGTATCTCCTTGGCGACTTCTTTGTTCTCCATCAAGTAGTTACGTGCCTTTTCCTTGCCTTGGCCGATGTAGGCATCACCGTACTTGTACCAAGCCCCACTCTTGGTGAGGATCTTGTGGGCGATTCCCAGGTCGATCAAGTCCCCTTCGTAGCTGATGCCGTTGGTGTGCATCATGTCGAACTCGGCCACTCGGAAAGGCGGCGCAATTTTGTTCTTGACGATCTTGGTTTTGACCCGTTGGCCCACGACCTCTTCCCCGTCCTTGAGTTGCCCGATCCGGCGGACATCGATACGTACCGAAGCGTAGAACTTCAGAGCCCGACCGCCAGGGGTCGTTTCGGGACTCCCATAGCTCATCCCACCGATCTTCTCACGGATCTGGTTGATAAAGATCACAGAGGTCTTGCTGCGAGCGATCGCTCCCGTGAGCTTGCGCATCGATTGACTCATCAATCGAGCTTGAAGCCCGACGTGCGTATCGCCGATCTCTCCCTCAAGCTCCTGGCGTGGAACAAGAGCTGCAACCGAGTCGATCACGACCACATCGACCGCGTTGCTCTTGACGAGCATCTCGGTGATTTGCATCGCCTCTTCTCCACTGCTCGGTTGGCTCACTAGCAACGTATGGAGCTCCACACCGAGCTTCTTGCCCCAGCTTGGGTCAAACGCATGCTCCGCATCGATAATCGCCGCGATACCACCAGCCTTTTGTGCCTCAGCGCACACGTGAAGGGCAATGGTGGTTTTACCGCTGGACTCCGGGCCAAAGATCTCGATGATCCGCCCGCGTGGCAAACCGATCCCACCAAGGGCCAAGTCCATCGAAAGCGAGCCAGTACTGATCCCCTGGATCTTCAACTGCGTCTCGCCCCCCAATGGCATGATCGAGCCCTCGCCAAATTGCTTCTCAATCTGCTGCAATGTGGACTTCAGGTTCGGTTCCTTCTTCAGGATGCTCTCCAAGCCAGTTACCGGCTCGACTGGTGCCTTGTCTTTCTTCTTAATCCCAGAACCTTTTCCTGATGATGCAGCCACGGCAAGTCTCCTTTTCTTTCCAGCGGACCTCTGCCCGCTTCTTCCTTCGTATCCAAAACTATTTGACCATGCTAACGCTTTGAAGCAACGTCAACAACTACCTTAAAGATCGCCTAAGGTTGTGACACCTCTGGTCACAGCCAAATTCCATTTGAGAAAAAACGCAAAAAATCTTTCGACTCTGGGCGCAAAAAAACCTGGAAGCTTCTGCAACTCCCAGGTCTTTGTTGGTTTTAGCTAGCTTTGGCTTAGAGGTATTTGGCCAAGCGTGCACACAGGTCGGCCGTTCGGCAACTGTAACCCCATTCGTTGTCATACCACGATACGACCTTGACCATCTTGCCCTTGTCGCCAAGGACTTGGGTGAAGTCAGCCGCGAAAATGCTGCTGTGCGGGTCGTCGATGATGTCGCTCGATACGATCGGATCCTCGGTGTAGCACAAGATCCCCTTCAAAGCACCCTCGGCTGCCGCTTTAACCGCTGCATTGATCTCCGCGACGGTCGTCTCCACCTTCAGATTGACGGTCAAGTCGACGACCGAACCGGTCGCCACAGGTACCCGCATGGCGATCCCGGTCAACTTGCCCTTGAGCTCCGGAATGACCAAACCGACTGCCGAAGCCGCACCGGTGGACGTCGGGATAATGTTCAAGGCCGCTGCGCGGGCTCGGTAAGGATCCGAGTGGGGTAGATCCTGGACCTTCTGGTCGTTGGTATAAGCATGGACGGTGGTCATCAAGCCACTCTCGATGCCGAAGCTCTCGTGGAGAACCTTGGCCACCGGTGCCAAGCAGTTGGTGGTGCACGATGCGTTCGAGACACATAGCATGTCCTTCGTGAGCTTGTGGTCGTTGACCCCGAGCACGCAAGTCAAATCCGCTCCATCTTTGGCAGGAGCGCTCAAGACAACCCGCTTGCAACCTGCCGCAAGGTGCGAGTCATAACCGGGCTTACCATCTTTAGACCTACCGGTAAAAAACCCAGTGCTCTCAATCACGATGTCAACCTTGTTCTCGCCCCAAGGAAGCTTCGATGGGTCCTTCTCGGCCAAAGCCAAGATCTTCTTGCCGTTGACGATCAAGTGCTTATCGTCGTACTCGACCTTGCCATCGTATCGGCCGTGAACACTGTCGTATTTGAGCAGCGTAGCGAGCATTTGGTTGTCGGTCAGGTCGTTGATCGCGACGACTTCGAACTCGCTTGAACGGGCCATCAAATTCCGAAATGTCAAACGACCGATCCGCCCAAAGCCATTGATCGCGATTCGAGTTACCACTGAGTGATTCTCCGACAAAAAAGAGGATGAAAGTTCTTACCAACAAGAATATAGCGACGCGCACAGAGCGATTCAATCACAACTCGATTCGCTTGGCTCTGCCACTATCCCTTGCCAATCATCGACGCGAATCGAACATCGGTGCGAATCGAACGCGACTAAGGGGCTGCCAGCCTGCACTCTCCAAGCTACCTCCAAAGAGCCTTTCGGGCGCAAACGCCACAAACCTGCCGCAAAACGGCTTTATGGGTCAATAGAGTCGCTTAAAAAGCTCCCCCTGTCGCGAGGAACCGACGGCTCGCCCCAACGTATTTTTTCAGGGCCTACAGAAAGTGGCTAGAAGCAGGGCCTAGAAACTGGGACTAACGCTGCCATGGCGCAAATCCAACACCCGTTTGGATTTGCCCTCCATCCTAGGCAAACTCCCCTCCTCAAGACGCCGGACCTCGACTCGCAACTGCAAGCGACTCAAAAGGTCCTTCGATAACTGCTCCTGGACGTCCTCTCGGGCCTCGATCTGCAATTGCAACTCGTCGAGCGCCCCGGATTTGCTCAAGACCAATCGGTACTCGCCAATGCTCGGATACTCCCGGACAATCGCATCGATGCTCGAAGGAAAAATGTTGACGCCCCGTACGACGATCATCCCATCGAGCCTCCCCAAGATGCCTTGCTCGAGCCTCACGAAAGAGGTCCCCCAGGCGGCCTGTTGGGCCGTCGATGTCGGGTAACTCGGCCGGACCAAATCGCCAGTCCGGTATCGCAAAACCGGCGCGCCGAGGCGTCCGAGACTCGTCAGAACCAACTCCCGGACCTCGGACTTGCCAAGGTCCGAGGGGGTTATCGCCTCGGAAGATACCGGCAGGTACTCGGCGATGAAGTCCGTTTCGATCACGTGCAAGGCTCGACCGTCCCGGCTGCCAAAACCCCAAGGGCCGATTTCCGTAGCCCCCGCATGGTCCATGACCTGGGCCCCATAAAGTTCCTCGATCGCTTGGCGAACGCTCGGTACGCTCCCGCCGGGCTCACCGGCGACAAACACGCATCGGATCGAGGATCGCGCAAAACCCTTGCCGATCGATTCGGCCAGTTGCCCTAAATGGATCGCATAACTCGGTGTGCTGAACAAGACACTCGGCTCTGAACTGTGGATCAAATCGATCCGGGCCTCGCTGGACATTCCCCCCGATGGGATGACCATGCAACGGCGTTGCAAACAAGCATCGTGGGCGCTCCAAAAACCGATGAAGGGGCCAAACGAAAATGCCATCAACACCCGATCGTTCTGGGTAATCGCACAAGCATCCAAAACATACTGCCAAACGTCGATCCACCATTGCCAATCCGACTCGGTATCGAGGATCACCATCGGTCGGCCTCGCGTGCCGCTGGTCCGATGGTAGCGACGGTACTCCTGTGCAGCATAACTGTGATGCTTGGCGACCCCAGAAGCTTGATCGCTGATCCACTCGGATTTGCTTGTCAGTGGGAACTGGGCGAATTGATCGAGCGAGCTGAGTTCGAGCCGATCGGTTTGATACCGTTGGCGGTAGAATGCATTCTCGGGCAACACCCTCGCTAACAATGCATTGAGCCGTTGGAGTTGCCAAGCCTCCAAGGCATCGCGGCTAGCTAGCTGCCACCGCTCCCGGTTTTCTCGCTGTGCAATGAAATTCGCTTGGGTGGAACTCATAAGTCCTTATTGCCGACGGATCCGCTTCGAAAATTCCGGATCGTCCGCGTAAGCCTGAGCCAATGGGTTGATCTGCGCCTGGCTCCGAGCATACTCGAAGGTGCCTTGGATTTCGAGTAGCCCAAGTTCATAAGCCAATCGATCCGAATGCCCCGGCAACAACACCCTCCAATCGAGAGGAACACGGCCCGGTCGAAGTTGATTGACATGGTCGACCAAATTGGTCGTGCAGTTGTTCGTCAACGAGTCGTAGTACTCGGGATCCTTATGAAGTTTGTTGACCCTCGCGAGCATGTCGACCAAAAGATCTTGGACCTGCTGAGGATCCGCCCTACCCGGATACAAGTAAACGTCGACGTCGCGTACGAGGGTGCGCAAAAGGATCATATCCCGCTCGTCGGCGACAATGTATGTCAGAGGAAATCGACGCCCCGCGCCGGCAACGGCCGAATAGTCCTGGTCATGCTCCAGACGAGCTTCAACCGACACCACAAAATGCCGACCATCAACGAGCCCAAAACTGAGCATCGTATGGGCGAGCAACGCCGTCTCTTTGAACGGGACGATGATGAAATCAACGGACTTTACGTCCGAAAGGACGAAACGCAAATCGTAGTGACGCACATCGTAGTCCGACTCGCTGCGGTATCGGCAGTTCCGCACGTTGCGTATCGTGATCGTCTCGTCGTCGAACTCCACATAAGGAAGGATCATCAAGTCGGCGCGCCAAGGTCGACGGTGGACTCGCTCGAGCAGCGGTTCGGCCTGACCACTCTTGAGGAATCCAACCAACGAGTTTTCACTCAATCCCTTGGCAAGCCGAGTCGAACAGCCTACGAGGCAAAGATGCAAGAGTCCCAGGGCCAGCAGTGGTGCCAGCCCTGAAAACCTGCGACTACCGCGTTGGGCTTTGACCGGAGAAGTCATAGCTGGTACTCCGCCCTACGCTTCCAGGACGATACGTAGGACTCGAGGTCGTTCCATTCCCAGATGGAGCATTCGAGGGTCCACCCATGGGGGCCGATGAAGGTGCATAGCCCTGTGGAAGCTGAGCCTGTGGAAGTTGCCCCTGAGGAAGCTGACCTGCTGGGGTATAAGCCGATGGTGCCGCGGTGGCTTGCGTGTTGGCTTGTGAGCTTGCTTGCGGCAAGGGTCCGGGTGGCAGCGTACTGCTCGGCAGTGTGCCAGTCGGCAGAGTGCCAGTGGACGACCTCATCCCCTGCGGGGGCATCATGCCCTGCGCGGGTGGAAGCATGCCTTGCGGTGGCATCATGCCCTGCGCGGGTGGAAGCATGCCTTGCGGTGGCATCATACCTTGCGCAGGCGGAAGCATGCCTTGCGAGGGCGGAAGCATTCCCTGCGGTGGCAAATTACCCTGCGGTGGCATCATGCCTTGTGAGGGCGGAAGCATTGCCTGCGGGGGCATCATCCCTTGCGGGGGTAGCATCCCTTGTGGTGGTAGCATCCCTTGCGGGGGTAGCATCCCTTGTGGCGGAAGTGAGCCCTGTGGGGGCATCCCCTGCGGAGCAAATGAGCCTGCCGAAGAATAATTCGATGGCGCGCTGGCCGCCGCCGGAGGGAGCGATGGTGTTCCCAACGGTTGGTTGCTAGGTCCGCCATAGGCCGCTGGCAAATTGGGAATCCCCGTTCCTATCGGAGCCGCACCCGCGGTGTAGACGCCGTTAGCAGGAGGGGTTGAACCGTAAGGGTTCGATGCATTGGGGTTCGGAGCCGATAGGGCCGTCGCTGGCATCCCAGTCGTCGAACGGTTCGGTGGAATGTTAAAATTCCCAGGAGTAAAGCCGTTGTTGCTCGCCGCCGCGCCAGGACTAGGCATGCCGTTGGCACTGCCTGCCATCGCGTTGCCGGGCATCGTGTTGCCGGGCATCGTGCTACCGGGCATCGTGCTACCGGGCATTGGGCTGCCGGGGGGGCGAGTTGCCATCGACTGGTTGGGTATAGGGCTTGGCGTGTTTCGCGCAGCGGGACTCACAGGCCCTCCCGACGTTGCACCGCTCGACGTTGCACCGCTGGAACTCGAGGAGTCTTGGACCAGCGTCGTTGCGTTAGAACTGGGTAAATTCGTCGGGGGTTTGGTCCCTAGAAGCTTATCCTGCGAGGGTTTCTTGGACCAAGGAAACATATCGGCGCCTGGCATTTTCCAAGCTTTGCAGCCGGTTTGTGAGCCGGCAAGCACCGCGAGCAACAGACCAGAGCGGACCCAAATTGGAAAACGACTGTGCATGGCGAAACTATCCTCGCAAAGCGAACCGTGAACCGAAATCCTCCCGAGTGTCTCCCCGAGAAGTTCCCCTATGACTCGAGTCGCCGACGCTTGTTACAATCGTCGGTACCCACCAGATCCATTGTGGATGCTTCAGGGGGTAGTAACAAAACCGAGGTTGGCAAGTCAACGTCGGTTCGAACAAGTCTTATGCATCCAAAAAGCGATCCGGATCCACTCCATGAAATCCGAACATGAAATCGAAATTCGGGTCCAATACCACGAGGTCGATGGCCAAAGCCGCGTTCACAACGCTCAGTACTTGAACTACTTTGAACGAGGCCGTGTCGAGATGCTGCGAGCCTCCGGACTCTCCTACCTGGAGTTCGAGCAAAGCGGCATTCTCCTGGTGGTCCGAAGCATGGAAGTCCAGTTCCTCATGCCTGCTCTCTTCGACGACCTCTTGGTACTCAACACCCGCATCGAATACTGCCACGGAGCCCGTATCGAGCATCATTACCGCTTGGTCCGAAAACATGCCGATGGAATCGCGGAAGACTTGATCGTCACGGCCAGAAGTCAAATCGCAAGCATCGATCGGACAGGCAAAGTGCAACGGCTACCGCCGATCCTCCAACTGAATATCCGGCCCACGCGAAACCTGTAAGTCTCCGCCGAATGCCAATAAAAAAACCCTCAGTGAGCACACCGAGGGTTTTTTAGTTTGATTGAAATCCGTGCCTGCGACGCTAAGGTCGACTACACGAGTTCCTTCTTCGCGCCGATCAGAGTTCTTAGTCTCTCTGCGAGTAGACGGGCATCGAAAGGCTTCTTGAACGTTTCATTGATGCTGGAACGATCAAAGCTCATCGTGTTTCCGTCGTCGGGAAGCAGAGCGATCAGAACGATTTCGGAGAAGTCGGCATTCTTGCGCAAGTTCTGGCAGATTTGCAACGCTTCGAGCTTGCCGACCGAGAAGTCGACAATCATGCAATCTGGGTGAAAACTCTCTGCTTGAATCCCTGCCTCGAAACCGCTCGCGGCGACCTGAACTTTAAAGCTTTTTTCCAAAGGAAGTTCTCGCTTCAAATTCTCGATCAAAACCTGATCTTGTGCAACGATCAGGACTTTCGCCATGGCCTCATCTTCCAAATCTCCAAGAGGCATTCCATGCTCCTTGAGAAATTTGATCAGATACTCGCGGGGTATGCGACGGTCTTGTGAACCGGGGATGCGGTACCCCTTGAGTCGGCCGGAGTCGAACCACTTGCTGACGGTTCTCGGGGCCACCTTGCAGATCTTCGCGACCTGGCCTGTGGTGAACACCTTCATATTCTTGGTCTCCGTTACCTTCCAATTATGAAATCGAGTCAGAGCCGTTACCTGTCAAGTAACAGCCCAGGACGGTGGTTGCCCTTGTCGAATTTACCTCTTGCAAGGCTCAAACAACTGGGTCAGGGCATTTACGTTGTTGGACGCTCGGTAGCCGTCCTGCAATCCGATCCATCGGCCTGCAAGCGACCCAAAGTTTTTCCTGTTCCTGCTCCCTCAACCCCACAACGCTCCGGTGTCGCTCGAACATCGCACCCCTACGACGCACTGCTCGATCCGGTATTCATCGCTGGGCCAAATGCGGCCGAGAAATCCAAACACTCGAATTGGAACCAGATATGCCTGCGATGCGGTCGTACGGAAAACCGATCTCAGACACGACGCTCAGTGCCTAGGCGACACCAAACGCTTAAGATTCCCCCCTTGCTTTGTCTCCCCCGGCTCGACCGAACTGGACTTGACTCCTTCAAGCCGTCCAGCGCAGTACAGGCCGTCCAGGAGCTACTTTCGTTTCAAACCGGGTGATTACTTTAGAAAGAATCTTCGCTTGACTCAGTAACCACGGAATTTCAAGCAGAGCATTCAGGCTCCCGCAACCTTTTCATTTTTTAACGAGGATCGATTAGAAATCTGTGAAGTTCCCGCTTTTGTTAGGCCGAAATTCTCGCCCCTGCCGAATAGGATCGCTTCCCCAGAATCTCCCCAAATCGTTGCCCACCCATCGCTCCAACCCAAACCGCAACCAAAAACGGTTCTCCACATGTTATCGTGGCTAAAAATGGCTGCTCGTACTCGCACTCAATGAAATGGTACTCGTACTCAACAGACGCCCCCCGAGCCCCATCCGGTAAATGTCCCGGCTGCTGATGCTCTCAGGTGCTTCGAGAATGGTGTTCGACCCTAGTCGATGAAAAAGATCGAGTACGAGCACGAGTACCGTCCGCCGCGGCGGACTGAGTACGAAAAAGCAGGAAACCAACGATTGCCCAGTGAAATCCCAAAACAGCCCAACAACAGCCTTAAGACCGGTCGTGAACGACCCTAAAGAGCCATTGGGGACAATGGCTCTACACTGCCGAAACAACTCTCAGAGCCATTGGGGACAATGGCTCTACACTGGCCGCAGGAGATCGATCAGGTATCGATCCCCGAATCAGGCTTGGCCGGCTTGGTCTGCTTCTCCTCAGTCTCTTTCTTCTCCCGCCAAGGCTTCTTGGCCTCATAGCCCTTGAGCTCCTCTTTGAGTTGCTCGAGCTGCTCGTTCTCTTCCTGCCCCCCCAATTCAACCGCCTTGGTCGACCATTCTACCGCTTTGTCGAATTGTCCTAACTCCGCATAAGCCGCCGCGAGTGTACTCAAAATGTGCGACTTCTTGTACTCGGTCAGCTCGCATGCTTTCAGACCAGCTTCCAATGCCCGGTCCCCATTGCGGACCGAATCCTCAGGGCTCGTCGCAAGCACCCAAGACAAATTGTTCAACACCCCCGACAAATCCTCTTCGTCCTCCGGAATATTCTTGATGGCCTCCTCGTAATCGCCAATCGCATCGGCGTGACGACCCAATGCCAACAGCACATCCCCCCGAAGACGCAAAGCTTGCCAGTCGGTCGGCTCGGCCTGAATCAATCGCTCCGCAATCCGCATCGCTTTGCGAGGACGATCATCCATTTGATACATCGAGGCTAGCTGCATGAGCAACATGCGGTTCTCGGGATTGAGCTGGACCAGACGCTCCAACTCTCCAATCGCATCGGACATCCGCTTTTCTTGGATGGCAATGTCCATCCTCAAAAAGGCGAGATCAGGGATTTCAGGACGCTTTTCCTCTAAATATCCGATGTCCTTTTTGGCTTGCTCGAGATCCTTGAGCGCCAAGCTGATTCGGGCCCGGTTCAAATAAGCATCGAGGTTCTCCTCATCGAGTTCAATCGCTTTGTCGGAGTCTTTCTTGGCCGATTCAAGCCATGTTTTTCGATCTTCCGGACCCGTATTCCCTTGGCTGGCCTTGGCAAGCAGGACGTTCGCTCGCAACGCGTAGACCAGACTCGATTCGGGTTGCTTTTGGATTCTCTCGCTCAAGAGCGCTTCGGCTTGGTCCATCTTTTCGCTCTGAGCGAACATCATAATCAATCGGCGAAGCGCATACTCGTTCGTCGGATCGGCCTCCAAAAACTTTCGAATCGTCGCCTCGGCTTCCTCAAGCCGACCGACCGAAGCCAGGGATTCGACGGTCAGTTGGATCGCTTTTTCATTCTCCGGATCGGCTTCGATCGCCTTGAGCAAATCGTCGATTCGATCATCGACATCCTGCCGAGATACCGATCGCATGATGATGACTTCGGAAAGCTTCTTTTTGACTTCCGGATCGCGCTCTCCCGCATCGACCATGGCCTGGAGCTTGACGCGTGCCAAATCGAGCGCTTCGCCACCCTTGTTGATTTCCTGCCGCAACAAGTGGATCCGGGCCTTGAGCACGTAAGCGTCGACAAGCTCGGGGTCCGACTCGATGGCAGACTGCAAGTCCTGCATGGCCTCATTGGTGACCTTCGTCACGCGTGCGGCTGGCAAACGCGCTCCGGCCAGCTCCTCAAGGGTGCTCTGGGCTCGCTGGAAATTCGCCGCGCCGAGCATCTTCTTCGCGTCGGCTGCGTCGAGTTCATCAAGCCCCAATTCCAACGCTTTTTTGCAAAGCTCGATGACTTTCCCAAGCGACTCTTTGGAGGCCTCGGTCACCCGCAACCGGCTGGCCTCCTCGAACGCCTCGGATCCCTTGTAGTCGTCGGTCGTCGCTGCCACCTGGGGCTTGTCCTGCCCTAGAGCCAAACTCGCTCCGAAAAACGGGACTCCAAACAGCGCCACACCCAGTGGACCAGCAGCCAGAATCCGACCGAAACCTTTTAGGACAACCACAATATACCTCTTAAGCGGAGAATGGACGCAATAACCCTTGGGTTTCCGAACGACCTCGTGGGTCGCTCCATTGACAAAAAGGAGCGATCCTTTTGTATTGTAGCCTGTGGCCCACTGGCGGTGGTAGCCCAGCAACCACACCGACGGCCGCCGGTCCGTATCTAACCGGCAAGTAACCCCACGGAAAACCACTCCGATGAACCCGCAAAACTCCGATTCCTTTCAACGGTTCCACCTGGACCCCTCCGACGATGGATCGGTCCTGGAAAGAGCCCTGAAAAAAAGGCTCACCGATTGGAGCTGGGGCGAGGTCCGTGAATCGATTCGACGCCGCAAAGTCCAAGTCAATGGCAACCTCTGCTTGGACCCGGTCCGCAAAGTGACCTCCAAAGATGTCATCAAACTCTGGAAAGAGTCGCTCCCCAAACCCATCGAGGCGACCGATATCCGAATCGCCTACGTCGATGAGTTTCTCGTCGTCGTCGAAAAACCCGCCGGTATCACCAGCGTCCGACACTTCGAAGAACGAAACCTCTCGGAGAAACGTCGACAACTCCAGCCAACCCTCGAAGAACTCGTCCCGCTGGCTCTCATGCACCACTTCCAGGACAAGTCGCACTGGAACAAACCCCAAAACGACGACGATGAAAACTCAGGGCCCAGACGGACCAAACGCATCCCAGGAACCCCTCGCGAATTCAAAGACATCAAATCCGAGGATCGCCGCAACCTCGAACACCGACTCAAACGCTACAACGTCATCGCCGTTCACCGCCTAGACCGCGATACGAGCGGCTTGATGCTCTTTGCTCGCACTCCAAGCATCGCTCAAGGCTTCATCGAAGCCTTCAAACACCACAAAGTCATCCGCAAATACCACGCCGTCGTCCACGGCCATCCCCAACAACAAACCTTCAACACCACCCTCATCCGCGACCGTGGCGATGGCCACCGAGGCACCAAACCCCCCGAAATCCAAACCCCTGACCCCACCGAACAACAAGCCATCACCCACATTCGGCCCCTCGAAACCATCGGCCCCTACAGCTTGATCGAATGCCAACTCGAAACAGGACGAACCCACCAAATCCGTATCCACCTGGCCGAAGCCGGCCACCTGCTCTGCGGCGATGCGATCTACGCGAAAAATGCCGATGGCTCGATTGCCCAAGACATTAGCGGAGCACCCCGCCAAGCCCTCCACTCGGCTACCCTCGCCTTCGCACACCCGATCTCCAACGAAAAACTCGAATTCAAAATGTCCTGGCCCTCCGACTTGCACCGATGGCTCTCGAAACTCCGACTCAATGCATCGCGATGAGCGCCCGAAAATCGCGCTGAGCGCCCGCTCGATTCCAACCACCACCTAACCAACCCAACCAACCAACCAACCAACCAACAAAGCCGATCTCGATGCCTCATCTTTTCGAGCCCTTTGCCCTCAAAGACATCTCCCTGAGAAACCGAATCGCGGTCTCTCCCATGTGCCAATACATGTCCGACCAAGGTACAGCGAACTCATGGCACCAAATCCACTACGGCACACTGGCCCGCGGTGGAGCTGGGCTGGTCGTCGTCGAAGCCACTGCCGTCGCCCCCGAAGGCCGTATCTCCTGGGCCGATGCAGGCCTGTGGAATGACCAACAAGCCGCAGCCCTCGAACCGATCGTCCAAGAAATCAAACGCTGGGGTGCCGTCCCCGGCATCCAACTTGCCCACGCAGGCAGAAAAGCCTCCGCAAATCGCCCCTGGGAAGGGGACAACCATATCCCCGAAGGCCAACCCAACTCCTGGACGACCATCGCCCCCTCAGCGATCCCCTACGGTGCCAACCTTTCGCGGGTCCCTCAAGCCATGTCCATCGAGGACATCGCAAGGGTCCAAGCCGATATGGCCAGCGCCGTCCAACGGGCCAAAGACATCGGCTTCGAATGGCTCCAACTCCACTTCGCTCACGGCTACCTCGCCCAAAACTTTTGGTCTCCCAAATCCAACCAACGCCAAGACCTCTACGGCGGCAATGCCCAAAACCGCGGACGCTACCTGCTCGAAACCCTCGCCGCGGCTCGCAAGGTCTGGCCCGAGAACAAACCACTCACCGCCCGAATGGGGGTGATCGATTTTGACGGTGACGATGAAACCATGCTCAGCGAATCGATCGAGCTGCTCCAAGTGATGAAAACCCAAGGCCTCGATTCGGTCGATGTGTCGATGGGATTCAATTCCCCCAACGCAAACGTCCCCTGGGGACCAAACCTCCTCGAAGACATCGCCGCTCGTGTCCTTCGCGAAACCCAACTTCCAGGCTCAACGAGTTGGTTCATCCACAGTCCAACCGAAGCCGATCGTATGATCCGCGAAGGCAAAATCGATCTGGTCATGATCGGACGCCCTCTGCTGTCGGATCCCCACTGGCCCTACCACGCGGCCAAAGAACTCAATCTCGACGATGCCGCATGGAAAACCCTACCGGCTCCCTACGCGCATTGGCTCAAAGCCTATCGCTAAGTCGACGTGGACTCTCTGCGGCCGTTGAGAAAGACTCCAAGCCAAGTGTTTCTGACCAATAGCTGGTAACTCAACAGCAGCAGTCCAATCGAAACGACGCTGATGATCAGCAACTTCAAATAAGCATTCCCGCCAGTCCAAGCCAACTTCGATTGAAGCACGATCACCAGCGGCAAGTGCGCGACATAAAGCCAGTACGAGGAGTCGGAAAGATAGCGAATCCAAGGCGTCTGCTCCCGAACGCAACTTCGGAATAACCCGACGCATGCGATCGACATGCACCACGCAAACACCGATTGGCTCAAAACCGAAAGCGGCAAAACCCATCCCTTGGTGATCCACTGGTCTCTCAACCCAAACTTGCCCAAGTTGATCTCCAAAGCGATCGGAAAAAGAACCAGCATCGTCAATGGCAAGAGCCATCGCCAACTCCGACCCAATCGAGCGCCGGTGTCCTGCCCAAGGTAATAGCCAACGCCGAACAAAAAGAAGATCGCGTAGTAAGCGAAAACCTGCGGGGCCGGGATCAATCCGACGGACGTGTCCGGACCAAAAATAAATCCGATCGTCCCCATGAAATAAAGAGGGATCATCGTCACAAGCATCCAGAACAACAAAGCCACCGGCGAGTAAAGCCCAAGCGAACTCCACTCCACAGGTTGTTGGCTCCAGAACGATCGGATCGAACCAAAAACCCATTGAAGGATCACAAAGAAGACAGCAAACCACCAAAGGAACCACAAAAACCAGAGGAAGGAAAACGCAGGATAAGTCGCCAACCACATCGCGATCGCCCTAGGGGTACTCTGTGTCGATGCGGATCCGCTTGCCGATGCAGGAGTCTGCGAAGTGCTCCCGTCGGCCCCCTGCTCAACCTCGGTCTGCTTGGCCGGCTCGATCAGTTTCCGTTCGACCAATGCGTTTTCAATCAGCGCTCTGCCATCCTTGATATCGGCCAACTCCCGTTGGACCGAGAGCAACCCAGCGATGTACTGCACCATCATCGTATCGACCCGAAGGCTCTTGACGGGGGTCTCCCCATTGCTGTTTCTCTTCGTGATGTCTGCCCCTTGCTCCAGCAGATACTCCACGAGTGGATAGTTACCGAAGAACATCGATGCGTGCAGAGCGGTGTTTCCATCGGGGTTGCTAATGCTCGGGTCGCATCCCATCTCGATCAAAACACGGACGCTCTCGAGATCCCCTTGGATCGCCGCCCAACTCAGAACAGTCGTCTTAAAATCAGGGTGAAGCTCCCCGAAGCCCAATCCCTTCTCGACGTGGACTCTCACCGCATCGGACCGCTTCTGCTGAATCGCTACCCAAACACTCTGCTCAGGCGGTAGATTCTGTATCGCCATCAAGCGCCGCTGATTGCTCTCCAAAAGACCCTTGAGGATCGCCAAATTGCACAGCGGGACCAACGTCACTGCACCGACCAAACACGGCAAGAAGACTCGCCGAAAACGATGCGATACGAGCGCACTTGCTCCCCGTTTCCTCCATAGCATCGCGGTGAAAAAACCGCTGATGATGAAGAACAAGGGCATGCGGAACCCATGCACCCAAGACTGAAAAACATAGATCGGGCCATTGGCCGATGGATCCTGGACAAACCAAGGAAACCCCAGCGCAAGCGACAGCGCTCCATGGTAGACGATCCCAAGCATCATCGCGCTTGCTCGCAATGCGTCCAAATCATGCCGCCGCTCCGTTGGGCTTGTCGGTGAACTCAAGAACTCTCTCCACTTCATCACAAGAATCGCACAAAAACATCCGCTCTCATCAGAGTAGCTTTACTTTTGTATCCTTGTGTAAAATCTGGTTGAAACCGCGCGAAGTTCCCATGCTAAGCCTCCCATTCGGGCTCGTCCCGGCGGAGGCGGAACTTGCAGACCATTCCGCCGGATCGCTATACTCATCAAGCTTACCCCAAAAAAATTTTTTAACCCAAGGATACAAGAATGCTCCCCTCGGTTCTTCTGGTAGAAGACGATCTGGAACTCGCCGAGGTCGTTCGCGACTACCTCACCGAGAACGGATTCTCCGTTTCGGTCGAAACCCGAGGGGATACCGCCACACAACGAATCATCAGCGAAACTCCAGACCTCGTCGTGCTCGACGTCAACCTGCCAGGAATGGACGGGTTTGCCGTCTGCCGTATGGTACGCGACCTCTACCCTGGCGCCATCGTCATGCTCACTGCCCGAAACGAAGAGGTCGACGAAGTTCTCGGGTTGGAATTCGGAGCCGACGACTATCTGACCAAACCGGTCCGGCCCCGCGTCCTGCTCGCAAGACTCCGAACCCACCTAAGAAAAAGCCCTGCGGTTAACTCCGAAACGCAAGACGTCATCAAACTCGGAGGCTTGGAAATCTTCCCCTCGCGTCGCCATACGGAACTGCGCGGTTCTCCCGTCGAACTCTCGACCGCAGAATTCGACCTGCTGGTCTTCTTGGCCGAAAGAGCTGGGAAAATCGTCAGTCGCGTTGAGCTCTACCAAGCTCTCCAAGGCGAGACCTATGATGCCCAAGACCGCTCGATCGATCTGAGGATCTCCAGGTTGCGACGCAAACTCGGCGATACCCAGAGCAATCCCACCCGAATCAAGTCCATCCGTGGAGCCGGTTACCTGCTTTCGATCGAGCCATGATCTGACCTATGATCCGCCTGTTCCTGAAATTCTTCCTGCTGATCATCTTGATCCTCTATGCAACCAAGTGGTCCTTTGAGGCGATCCTCGCTCGTCAGCAATTCAGCGACCGAGAACGAGTGATCACCAAAGTCCACTTAGGCGGCATGCACTTGATCGCCAAAGAACTCAACTTGGCCCCCGAGGATCGCGTCGAATCGTTGCTCGAAAAAATTCGATTGCAGTTTCGCGCGCCGCTCGAAGTTCGCCCACTGATCGAATTGCCCCCCGATCAACAACGGAAACTCAAACTGCTCCGAGGACACTTTTACGAGTTTCAAAACACCGATAAAGAACATCTCGGTGTCTCCTTGGACGCCCAACACTACCTTCGACTAGGACCCTTCACCGATTACTCAGTCTTCGAATTCGAAGATTCCCTCTGGGGCTGGCTCCGGTTGTTGGCCCTGAAAGTCGATAAGTCGGACCAGTCCCAGCAGGCCTTGGATGAACTCTCCGGCGAATTCGGTTTGCCCCTTTTGATCCAATCGACCGAGGAACTACCGAAAACTGCGATCGACCGCTTGGAAATCGGCCGTGAAGTCGTTTTTTTCGGCCAACAAAACTCTTTCTACGCCGCAACCCTACTAAACGATACCGCGAAGTGCTTGCGCGTAGGCCCGCTCCCGGCATTCCAAGACGTTACCAAACGGGCCTCGAGCACGACGTTGACTGGCTCGCTGTTGATCTCGGCGATCTTGATCGGAGGACTCGTCGCGAACCTGTCGAGAAAGTTTCGCAGGATCGAAAATGTCGCAGGATCATTCTCTCGCGGAAATCTCGCTGCGCGTGTCGATGTTTCGAAATCCGGCGAAGCCAAACAACTCGCGATTGCCTTTAATGCGATGGCAGCCAAGACCGAGAAAATGATCCGCTCGCGAAGAGAGTTGCTCCAAATGGTCTCCCACGAACTCCGAACTCCATTAGCTCGACTTCGCTTCGCAGCCGATCTGATCGATGCAAACTCGGCCGATGCGAAAACCAATCGCCGCATGGCGATCATCCAACACTCGATCGATGATCTCGATACGATCGTGAGCGAAATCCTAGAGTACGTTCAAAACAAAGAGGAGCTCGACCTGCGGTCCCAAGAATGGGTCGATGTCCGCCGGACCATCGAACCCTTATCCCTCGCCCTCGCAGAGGAAACTCCCCATCTGAAACTCGAGTTTCTTCCCAGCGACCCAGACCAATCACCCATGATTTTCGCCGATCGGATCGCCTTCGTTCGGGTCGCGAAAAACCTCATCGGAAACGCCCAACGCTACGCCAAATCCACTCTGAGGATTCGGGCGTACGACACCCCGCACCCTAGCGACCCATCCAAAACCAGGACATGCGTCGAATTCGATGACGATGGCCCAGGGATCCCCGAAAGCAAATGGCTCGAGGTGCTCGAACCCTTCGTCCGACTCTCCGAAACCGGGCAATCCCGATCCCTCCCTGGACAACTTGACCGTTCTTCCAATCAAAGCACACCGATTAACTATGCGGGCATCGGACTAGGATTGGCAATCGTCAACCGAATCCTCAAACAACACAACGGTTCGCTCGAGATCGCCCAAAGCGCCCTCGGCGGATGCTCCGTGCGAACCTTCTGGCCATGCCCCAAGGATCGCATCGCCTAAGCCCCAAAAAGAAAGGCTGCGCCTTTGTGCCCACTAAGGCTTGGCAACCTTGCTCGACTCCTCAAGCACCCGCAACACATTCCCATAGAGCACCTTGTGGATCGCCTCTTCCTCATAGCCGCGCCTTAACAAAAGCTCTGTCAAAACCGGATACTTGGAAACATCCTCCATCCCCACCGGAAGTTTCGATATGCCATCGAAATCCGAGCCCAATCCCACATGGTCGATCCCCGCGACGCGTATCACATGCTCGATATGATCGACTAGAATCTCCACCTGCCCGGCCGGATAAGGATGCTTCAACTGCCATTGCTTGAGCTCTCGCTCCTGCTGCTCCTTGCTCTCGGGATATTTCAACTTGAGCTCCTTGCGATACGCCGATTGCTCAAGCAACACTCCCGCCGACTCGGGTACCACAAAACCAGAGAAGAAATTGATCATCACCACCCCTCCATTCTTCGGCAGCTCGACGAGCACCTCGTCGGGCACATTCCGAGGATGATCCGCAATCGCCCTCGCCGAGGAATGCGAGAAGATCACCGGTGCCCTCGATACCCGCAACGCATCATGCATCGTCGCCGGCGAAACATGCGATAGATCGATCAGCATCCCAAGCCGGTTCATCTCCAAGACAATCTCCTCGCCAAACTCACTCAACCCATCGCTCCGCGCTACATCGGTCGCCGAGTCGGCCCACTCAAGCGTATCGGTATGGGTCAATGTCATGTACCTCGCCCCCATCGCATGCAACTGCCGAAGCTTACCGATCGACCCCTCGATGCTGTGCCCCCCCTCCATCCCAATGAGCGAAGCGATTTTTCCCTCACTTTGGATCCTCCGGACGTCCTCCGCGTTGAGCGCTAACTCAAATACATCCGGGTATCGCGCGATCATCTTGTGCACCAACGCGATCTGCTCTTGCGTGGTCTGAAACGCATTCCCCGCCGCGATCGTATCGACGGGCACAAAAACCGACCAAAACTGCGCCCCCACATTCCCAACGCGCAACCGATCGATGTCGGTATGCAGACTCGCCTGCGGCTTGGCTATATCCAACTCGTCAAAACCCCGAGTCGCCTTGGTCCGGACCTCCCAAGGCAAATCGTTGTGCCCATCGAACACATAACCCCGAGCATGGATGTCCGCTGCCCGCCTCGAAATCTGGTAGCGGTTCTTGCCACCACCCTGAGCCTCTACCACCTGAGCCTCTACCACCTGAGCCTCAGCCACCTGAGCTTCAGCCACCTGCCCTAAAGAGCACCCCAAGGCCAACAGCACAGCGACCCAACATCCTCGGCTTGCATAGGTCGACGGCCGTTCTGTCCTGTATTCCATTTTCGCTAATTCCATCCTCAAGTGCCTGAATCGACGGGGAAACACTGCCGAAACGAAGTTTACCATGAATCGACCTGCCTTAGCATCCGAGCCTGGAGTAAACTGAATACCGTCATGGACTACAACACTCGCTTGGTCATTCTCGGTTGCGCGATGCTCGGAGCCGCCTGCGGTCTCGTCGGGGTCTTCCTGCTGCTGCGCAAACGCTCGTTGATCGCCGATGCGATCTGCCATGCTTCTCTCCCGGGCATCGCCATCGCTTTCTTTGTCAGCCTCGCCTTCGGCGGCCAAGGCCGCCAACCCCTGGTCCTCCTGGCCGGTGCGGCCCTGAGCGGATGCCTCGGTGCACTAGCCGTCATGGCCCTGCGCCGCTTCACCCAACTCAAAGAAGACGCCGCGCTGGGGATCGTCCTGAGCGTCTTTTTTGCCCTCGGGATGGTCCTGCTGAGCCTCGTCCAACAAACCGAATCGGGAAACGCCGCAGGACTCGAAGGATTCATCTACGGCAATACCGCAGGCATCGTCGCCCAAGACGCCAAACTCATCGCGATCGTCTGCGGCATGGTCTGTGCCGGGGTTCTCCTGCTCCGAAAAGAACTGCAACTCCTGTGCTTCGACCCGTCCTATGCTTCGGCCCAAGGCTGGCCGGTCCTGGTCCTCGATCTGATCCTCATGGGCTTCGGACTGCTGATCGTGATCGTCGGCACCTCGATCGTCGGGGTCCTGCTGGTCGTGGCCATGGTGGTCATCCCCCCGGCCGCCGCCCGCTTCTGGTCCGATCGACTCGGCTGGAACCTCCTGACAAGCAGCTTCCTCGGCATGACCGCAGGAATCCTCGGCGCGCTGTGCAGCTATCGATCCGAACACCTCCCCTCGGGTGCCTCCATGGTCCTCGTCGCCGCCGGACTCTTCGCCCTGAGCCTCCTGTTCGGTTCGCGACACGGGATTGTTTGGGGCTGGAGACAACGGTTTCAATCCCGATGGTTCGCCGACCAAGAGCACTTGCTGCGCGGAGTCTTCGAGCTCCTCGAAAGCGATCGCAGAGCCCCAGCCATCCACGGCGATCTAAGATCCGAGCCGGTCGATAAACTCCGCCTCGCTAACCAATTGCACTGGTCGAAAAACCATCTCGACCGCATCGCGAAAACCTTGGCAAGAAAGGGTTGGATCATCGATCGAAACCCCAACCAATTCGTCCTAAGTCCAGCCGGTATCCAACAATCCCACCGTGCCGTCCGACGGCACCGACTCCTCGAACTCTACTTCTCCCACTGGGCAGACCTTAGCCCCGATGCGATCGATCGATGCGCAGACTACACCGAACATTCGCTCGATGATGAACTCCTCGCACGACTCGAACGCGATGCGATGGACCTGGGAAAACGAATCGACCCACCACCGAGTATCCATCCCGTTGGCCAATAACCCGCCCGTGTGGCTACATGGCTCTTAGCCTAGTGGGCGGCAGGGAAGTATCAAGCTGGTGGCTCAACTCAAGCCCCACGAGTCAAGCTTTAGCGTTGAAAATGCCAAGCGACATCGCCATAGCGACGATCGATCCACGATTGGACCGATTCAACGTGCGAACCGGCAAAGGGATGCTCGCTCCACTCTCGATCCGCTTGCCACACAGCTCGCGACTGCTCGCTGAGCACCTCGGTAAACTGCGCTCGATCCGCTAGGCTCGTGCCCAAGCTCTCGACAAAATCCCGATGGGATCGCTTCTGGCGATACTCCGGCTGCTTGGGTGGCTCCAAGAGATAACGCGATATCCACTCGAGCGGCATGTCGATGAGCAACGTCCCGTGGTACATCATCCAATTTCGCTTGAGCCTCAATGCATTGCCCGATACCTTGCGCCCCCCAATCGTCAAATCGCAGATTCCCTGGATCCCGACCTGGCAATCCGATCCTAGCTCCCTGCATGCCCCCTGGACGGCGTTTCGCATACGGCTCATGACCGTCCGATGCGCCCCGTCGAGCGCTCGGCATTCGGGCCGATGCTCCAAAGACAACAGCAGCGAGAACATCCAACAACCCGGCCCGGCGACTATCGATGCGCCCCCACTCATCCGGCGAAAAATCGCTACGCCGTCCCTCGCACAGGCCTCCTGATCGACCTCCTGGGATACCCGCGAGGATCTTCCGATGACCACGCATGGCGCGGGCATCTGCCAGAGCCGCAACAACTCCCCGCTACTCGAATTAGCGCTCGAATTGTCGCTGGGATCGCCACTGGTAGGATCCGTCCGAGCGTCCATGTGCTCGAGGACCGCTTCGTCGAATGCGAGGTTCGCCTCGGGGCTTGAAAAGGAATGATCCCAGAAATGCATCAGACGACTTCGATGATGGCCTTGAGCACGCCATTCTCAGGACGTGTGAATGAATCGAAATCCTCGACGACATGATCCAAATTGGTTCTGTGGGTGATCCACGGATCGGTCTTGATCGTCCCGGCCTCGATCAGCCCGATGATATAAGGGAAATCGCTAGGCAAGGCATTGCGCGAGGCCAATAAGGTCACTTCGGGCCGATGCAATGCCGGATGCTTGAACGAGATCTCATCCTGCGTGATCCCGACATAGACCAGCCGACCCGTCGGTGCGACAAACTGCAAAGCTCCAGCCATCGAAAAACGGTTTCCGGTCGCATCGATGACCACCGAGTACATGTCCCCTTGGGTCATCGCTTTGGCGATCTCCAATCCGGACACCTCGGGGGTAACCTCGATGCAATGCTCGATCGCATAGTTTCTCTGGACAAAGTCCAAGCGAGAGCGGTTCATGTCCATGACCGTGATCGCTGCCCCTGTGAGCTTGATAAACTCCAAGGTCGCGATGCCGATCGGGCCGGCCCCGATGATCAAGACGCTGTCTTGGGCTCCGGTCTGAGATCGTTGGCTCGCATGGCATCCGATCGCCAAGGTCTCGACCAATGCCAACTGGTCCATGGTCAACTTCGTAGACACATGGAGCTTGTCGGCCCGAATGAGAAACCTTTCGCACAACCCCCCATCGCTCATGACCCCGATGACCTTCAAGTTCGCACAGCAATTGCTCGCCCCCTTGCGGCAGGCATAGCAAGTCCCACAGTGCATGTAGGGCTCGACGCTGCAAGCGTCCCCAGGCCGGACGTTCTGCACGTCGGATCCGACGGCCAAGACTTCGACCCCGAGCTCATGGCCAGGGATCCTCGGGAAGGCAAAGAAAGGGAACTTGCCCAAATAGCAACTGACATCCGTTCCGCAGACCCCCATCCGATGGGTCCGAACCAACGCCTGACCCGGTCCAGGAGCCCCGGGCCGATCGATGGAGATCTCGCGAAGCTTCTTCGGTTCAACGATTTGAATTGCGCGCATGGGAGCCGATCCAACACAGTCAAAAAAGAGCACGGGTACAAAGAGTACGGGCACACTGGGTTCGAGGGTGTTACTCCTCGCCCGTGACTCGGATCTTACCCGATTTCTCGGTTTTTGTATCGGCGGGCTGAGCGTCTGGCTTCGCTTCTGGCTTTGGTTCTGGCTTTGGTTCTGGCTCCGGCGAACCGATGCTCAGCTCGGTCTTGCTCGAAGCGCTTGCACCGGTCTCTGCGGCTGCATTCTCTGGAAGGATCTCGGTGGGGACGCGGGGAGCTGCCAAGGCCGTCGGGGCAGGCAGATCACCCGATTCGGTCAAGGCGGGTTTCTTCGAGGTCACCGTCGTTCCCTGGCCCGCCGTTCCGCTTGCATCGGGTCCGGCGGCTGGCTTTTCTGCCGATTGGTCCGACGGGGAGCTCGCAGGTGCGCTGAGTGTCTGAACCTTTGGCGTCTGATTTTCTTGCGTCTGAGCTTCAGCAGCCTGAGTTTCGGATGCTTGGGTTTCAAGCGACGGGATCGAGATCGGGTTTCCGTAGATATCGATCGGGATGCGTCGGGTGACGATCCGAGGGACCAAGCGGATTTCGGTGACAGGAACGGTTTTGGTGACCCGTTGGGGTACCATGACCTTCTGGACCACGCGTTCCATCCGGGTGGTCTGGACAGGGGTCTCTTCGACGACGACTTCGTCTTTGTAGACTTCCTTTTGGACCGTAACGGGTCGTACAACCTGTTCGGTGATGTATTCGACTTTCTCCTTGGCGACCCGTTTGGTCAGCGGTTTGGAGACGGTCTGAGGGACCATCACTTTTTCTTGAACCGCGACCGTTTTCTGGACCTGGACGGGGACTTGCTGAGCGACGACTTGGTTTTCGTAGCGGGTGGTCGTCACGGGTGTTTGTTGCTGGACGATTTCGCTTTGCATTCGGGTCGTGGTCACGGGGACTTGCTGCTGAAGCACTTCGGTCTGCATCTTTTGGACCGTCACCGGGACTTGTTGTTGCAGGTACTCGGTCTGCATACGGGTCGAGGTGACTGGAACTTGGATGTTTTGGGTCTGGGGCATCAAGCTCGTTTGGGGGATCGCGACTTGCTGGTAGTTCGGTTGGTAGTAGGTCGCGGTGGTTGTCTGACCTGGGGCCGAATAAGGGACCCAGTTCAAGCCCCCTTGTTGGTAGATCGGCTGACCGGTCTGTGGGTTGACGCCGTAGGCCGGTTGGGTCCAGCGCAAGTGGTATCGGACATCTCCGGGCTTGTAGTAGTTCTGGGCCATGTAGCCACCGGCGTCGACCGTCGCGGGTTGATAAGTCGTCACGGGCATCATCGAGGTGACGGCCTGGGCTTGCATGACCGTCTCGGTCACGGGCCGTTGGACAGCGACGGTCTGGGTTTGCATCGTCGTTTCGTTGACGGGTCGCTGAACGGTGTACTGTTGGGTTTGGTAAGTCGTCTCGGTGACGGGTTTTTGCACCAAGAAGTTTTGAACAGCGATCTGCGTTTCGGTGACCGGTTTTTGGACGGTGGTGTATTGGGTCTGGTACTGCGTCTCGGTGACTTGCTTGTAGCTCGTGACGGTTTGCTCGACTTGAGACGTCTCGGTCACGAGGGTCGTCTCATCGATGTACTCGACCTTGGTAATGGGCTTGAGAACCGAGTAGGTTTGGTTGACGGTCGAGGTTTCGATCACAGGTCGTCGGACCGTCACGGCTTTGCGTTCGACGCGGGTCTCGGTGACGGGTCGATAGCTGACGATCTCCCGTTCGACCATCACATCTTGGTACTCGATCTTGTTCCTGGTCACCGGGACTTGATCGTAGATCGTTTCGGACTGCAATCGGTAGCGGATCGCCGGGACGCTCGGACCGCAAGGTGCACAGTCTTGTGCAGGTGCGTTGCTCGCTCCAACGGCCAAGCACAGGGCTGAGAGTCCGAGGGTTGCAGAGTGTGCCTGACCCAGGGAGTTAAAGCAGCAGGATCGAAGGGCCTTGGCCAAGGCGCGTCGACTTACGGATCGATGGGACATCGTGATTCGCGTGAGTTGGAACTTGAGAAATTGTCGGAACTATCTCCAATATCTTTGTCAAAGATGCCGTCGGGATCAAATAAGAAATTGGAATCGTCAACAAAAAAACGAATGCAAATGGTTTCGAGTGCATTCTTTAGGAAAAGCCGGAGTTTTTTCCCAAATCGTAAGACATTTACTATATTGCAAATCCTCCAATCGTTAGGATCGATGCAACCGGTACAAGGTCCGAATTGAGGCCGATTTCCGAGCGGCAATCGAGTTGATTTGGCTGCGCAGAATACCTAGCTTACCCACCCTTCCCTCGCACTTTGGTCTCCAATGCTTCCAAGCGATCTTGCCGTTTTAGTCGTAGGCCATGGGACACGTAAACCCAGCGGTCAGCAGCAGCTCAAGGAGTTGGTCGAGCAGATGCGGCGCATCGAGCCGAGCTGGCGGATGGAAGCGTCGTTTTTGGAGTTGGCCGAGCCGACGATCGAGCAAGCGATCGAGGGTCTCTCGGCGCAGGGGTTCCGACGGATCTTGGTCGTACCGATCTTGCTCTTTACGGCGGCGCATGCCAAGTCGGACATACCCGACGCGGTCTCTGAGTTTGCTGCCAAGCATGGGATCACCGTCGTCGGCCAGACGCCATCGCTCGGGACAGCCTGGGAGGTCATCGCGTTATCGAATCGCAGGTACATCGAGATCACCTCGCAGGCCCAAGAGCGGGGATGCCCCGAGGGTCATTGCGGTTATGGGTATCCGCAAGCTTGTGCGGAGGTTTGTCCCATGCGAGGCAAGTCCCCCCGTCGCGTCGCTTTGGCGATGGTGGGTCGAGGGACCAGCGACCCGGAGGCCCTGGCGCACATGAGGCGATTTACGGAGTTGGCGGCCGAGCAACGGAGTTTAGCTTGGGTATCGACCGGCTTCTTTGCAGGTGGAGTGCCCAGCGTCGATGAGCTGCTAGCCCAAGCCGCCGCGCTGCGGCCATCGGATCCGACCGATCCGACTGATCCGACCGATCCGACCGATCCGACTGATCCGACTAGCTCGATCTCATCGAGCGAATTTTCTACGACGCCGATATGCGACACGGTGGTGATCCAGCCTCATTTATTGTTTGAGGGGGAGTTGATGGATCAGTTAAGGGCTCGGGTCCAGCGATGGCGACAGGAGAGTCCGGATCGCGAGTGGGTATTGGCAAGGTGTTTGGGGGCCGACGAAGCCCTAGCGGGGGTATTCATCGAGTTCATCCGTAGTCACATCAGCCAGCTTGCTCAACACGAGACGCTTGGCGATTCAGAGTGCGATGCAAATACCGCAACGAATACTTCGACGTTGGAGGAGCGACGATGAGTGTCGGTTGGATGGGCTTTGTGTGGGTAGGAATAGGAGGGGCGTTTGGGAGCATGGTCCGTTATGGAGTGGGTCGATGGATGGGATGGTGGATCCCTGGGGTATCATCGATGTTGGGGACTGGTTTGGTGAATGTTTTTGGATCGTTTATGTTGGGGGTAGTTGTTTCGTTGTGTACGGTCAGTGGCAAGCCCAATGCA
>JAJTFB010000144.1 GCA_021300015.1 Pirellula sp.
TATCTATGCCGGTCTGCTTCGATCGGTCGTGGCGCTCGATCCCTCCAAGCTCAACATTATCTCTTGTCCGAGTTGTTCGCGGGTCGAGAACGAGGCCTTTGTCGAACTGGCCCAACAAGTCAAGGAGATGACGACTTATGCCAAAGACTATGCGATAACGATTGCGGTCATGGGATGCCGGGTCAACGGTCCGGGTGAAACCGACGATGCAGATCTAGGGTTATGGTGTGGACCGGCGAAGGTCAATCTCAAGAGACGGAGCGAACCTATAGGGGCGTTTGGTTATGACGAGATCTTGCCCAAGCTGCGCCAAGAACTCGACGCGTTGATTGCCCAACAAAAGACCTCCAACGTATCGTAAGTCCCCCAGCGCATGAGTTCAAATTCCGGAAGCGTCGATCGAAACGGTCCATCCGAGGATCGCCGAGCGTTGACTGAAGCGACGACTTGGGTCGTCAAAGTCGGCTCACGATCACTGACCGACGAGAGCGGTCGGCTCGATCTCGATCAGGTGGGCAATTTGGCCAACCAGCTCGTGGCCCTCCAAGAGCTCGGCAAGCGGGTCGTTTTGGTCTCGAGCGGAGCGGTTGCAAGCGGCATGGGTAAGCTTGGTCTGAAGTCACGGCCGAGCGATCTTGCGACGCTGCAAGCCGTCGCGGCCATCGGCCAGGCGCACCTGATCCAGGTTTACGAAAAGACATTTGCGACCCATTCGAAGCATGCCGCACAGATTTTGCTCACCGCCGCCGAGCTCGATGACCGGGTCGCTTATTTGAATGTTCGCAACACGCTAACACGGTTGCTCGAGCTCGGAGCGATTCCGATCATCAACGAAAACGACTCGGTGGCCGTCGACGAGTTGAAGACGACATTCGGCGACAACGATCGACTAGCGGGAATGGTCGCCGGTCTGCTTTATGATAGCGCCTTGGTGATCCTCAGCGACGTCCATGGGCTCTACGACCGAGATCCGCAAGACCCACAAGCTATCGTGTTATCGAGTGTGGCCAAGATCGACGAGAGCATTGAAGAGCTGGTGCGGGATCGCAAGACGGGGATCAGCAAAGGGGGAATGGCCAGCAAGCTAACGACGGCCAAGTTCCTGACGCACAGCGGCCAGGCCGCCGCGATCGCTTGGGGGCGTGAGCCAGACATTTTGGTCCGGTTGGCCCATGGCCAGCGGCTTGGAACCCTTTTTTTGCCGCAGTCGAAATCGCTGGTTTCACGCAAGCGTTGGATCGGGTTTTCGACCCAGCCGAGCGGCAGCATTCGGGTCGATCCAGGTGCCAGTGCGGCGATCCGAGGTGGCTCATGCAGTTTGCTGGCCATCGGGGTCCTGGAGGTCACTGGCGATTTTGGAAAAGGGGACATTGTCGCGTTGGTAGACGCTACGGGAACTGAGATCGCCAGGGGTTTGAGCAATTACAATTCCCAGCAAGTGAAGATGATTCGCGGATGCCATTCGGATCGGATCGCCCAGATCCTGGGCCAATGCCCTTACGAAGAGATCATCCATCGAGACAACTTGACGGTAATGTAGCACCCAGGAAACGCAATTTTAAGATGCAGCAAGCCGACTTTGGCGATTCGAGATCGAATTGGAAGCAACGCGAGGAGGCTTTGCTTGCCAGCTATGCGATGCATTCGTGCGATGCTCAGGGGCGAGAGCATCCGGAGCCCGAGCACCCATATCGCGGTCCGTTCCAAAGGGACCGAGATCGGATTCTCCATGCGTCGGCCTTCCGCCGCTTGAGCGGCAAGATGCAGGTCTTTACTGGGGATATGGGAGATTACCATCGCACTAGGTTGACCCACACCCACGAGGTTGCATCGTTAGCCAGAACGATTGGACGAAGCTTGAGGCTCAACGAAGACCTCATTGAGGCCATGGCGTTGCTTCACGACATCGGCCATCCGCCTTTTGGGCATTGTGGCGAGGATGTGCTTAAGGAATGTTTGAGGGACTCGGGAGGTTTTTCGCACAATCGATTCGCGTTGGACTTGGTGACCCGGATCGAGCAGCGCTACACCGATTACCCTGGGCTCAATCTGACCTTTGAGGTCCTCTCTGGGCAGCGGTTTCGGAGTCACAAGCAGGATTCGGAGTCGCAGATGCTAGAGATCCAGGTCGTCGATGCGGCCGACAGCATCGCTTATGACTCGCATGACCTCGACGATGCGCTCAAGCTTGGGCTTTTAGAGTGGGGGCAGCTCGATGGCCTCGATCTGGTTCAGAGGGCCAAGCGAACGGTGCGGCTTGGCGATGTTCAACCCTCTTTGCGGCGAGCCTTGTTGGTGCATACCTTGCTCGATCTTCAGATGGGGGATTTTTTGCAGCATTCGAGTCGGTTGCTCGGGGGGCTCGGTCAGCTCCGTTCGCAGGAGGTGTGCAAGGCTGGGGTATCGCTTGGAATGAGTTCGAGGATCGAGCAGGAGAAGCGGCAGCTTGAGGGATTTTTGTTCGAGCATGTGTACCGTCATCCGAGGCTCGTGGAGGTCCGTCAGGGGGCCGCGATGAGGCTCAGGCAGTTGTATCGGTTGCTTGTGGGGCATCCGGAGCGATTGCCGACGAGGGTCCGGGGCTGGGTTTTGGACTGGGGGATCGAGCGAGCCACTGGGGCTTATTTGGCTGGGATGACGGATCGATTTTGCGACGAGCAGTATTTGTTGCTCGTGGAGATGGGCCGGCCGTGCGGAGTCGACTGGAGTTAGTTTTCCAGTCATCTTGACGCCTAAGGGGTTTTTAGGGGCCCTTGTGGTCGGCTTGAATTAGGGAATCTTCCCCATAAGTGTTTTTCTCACCGAATTGGGACTGTGTTATCGGTCCATTTTTCGATAGTTTTAATAGGGATTTCATCGTTCATTGATGTGGATACATCGATCGTTTTCTTGTCATTCGTTTTTCTTGAAGGGTCGTTTTGATGGTCAAGCATAGGTTTTCGGTACGCTCGAACCAAAAGGGGTTCACGTTGGTCGAGCTTTTGGTGGTCATCGCCATCATTGGCATCTTGGTTGGATTGTTGTTGCCGGCCGTCCAAGCGGCTCGTGAGGCTGCGCGTCGGATGCAGTGTTCGAACAATCTTAAGCAGCAGGGTTTGGCGATCCAGACGCACCATGACGGGTTCAAGTACTTTCCTCCTGGTGGATTAAATCCCTGGGGAACCGTTGGGAGTTGGGCGACTCATATTCTGCCTTACATTGAGCAAGGTACTTTGGCGGCTCAGAATACGACGAACAATGTCGATATACTTCGATATCGAGGGGGGCCGACGGTGTTTTTCTGTCCGACCCGAAGAGGACCAGAATCGAACATCTCTCAAGGTGGTCGATACTTGATGGATTACGCGGCAGCGACCCCTGCGGACCGTCCTAACAGTTGGGATCAATTTTGGTATGGTGACACTTGGGGTTTGACCTGGGACAAGGCTCCTTACAGTGGTGTCATTGCGCGTGGAGGAGTCGATGCGACGGGGAAGTACATCGGTGCGAAATCGAAGATGGCCAACATCACCGATGGCACGAGCAACACGATGGTTATCGGGGAGAAGCAGTTGAATCCAACGCGATACAAGACCGGGGATTGGCACGACGATGCGGGGTGGGCCGACGGTTGGGATCCGGACGTGGTGCGTTACACGGGCTTTGCGCCGAATTCAGACCGTTTGTATGACAACCAGGGGGGCTGGGAGGGATATCGTTTTGGCAGTGCTCACACCAGCGGCATGAACATTTTGTTGGCTGACGGCAGTGTACGATTCTTGGGGTTTACCGTCGATTTGAACATCTTCAATCGGCTTGGCCATCGCGAAGATGGCGGTACGATTCCTGACGATTACTGATCTTGCTGTTGGTGCAGATCGAGTTTATGGGTTAGGGACAAGCTGGCGAAACTTCTCTTGGTCGACCTCGAGGATTTCGCCTAGGGTGCCTGCGACGAACCGTTTGCCATCGATGCCGTCTTGTTCCCAGGCGAAGATGTTTGCGGATTGGCCTGGAACGATCGGTTTGGTATCGAACTTGAGTTTGTAGGGTTTTTTATCTCGGGAGGAGACGAACAAGCTTTCGACATCGCTTGCATTGAGATTGGAGAGTTCAACGCTGGGTCGCGATTTGATGAAGGCTTTGAGTTCCGCTTCATCTTTGGGTCCTCGACCGGCATTGGAGCTGATGAAGCGACCGTACATAACGGCCAGTGGTTTGAGGTTGGAGGATTCGGTCTGTGAGAACGACTCGGTCCGTTCGCAGCCTAGGGAGAGCGAATAAGACAGGATCGCAAGGGTTATCAAAAAACGGTTTCGATTCATGGCTATAGATCCTGGGGGGTGCGACGGGTGCGGCGTGTTGGTTAGAGGTTTATGGGATTGTACAGCAAACCTGGCGTTGAGTCCTGAGGCGTTGACGGGAACAAAGCAAGGATTCCGCTATCGAATCGCGTGGGGCTTCAGGTCTTTGAACCACGGAACACACGGAACACACGGAAACGGATCGCCGAGCGCCTCTCGGTCTGTAAAATGGGTCTGCGACCCGTTTTTGGATGAACGGGATCGAGTCGTCACGTACACGCACGACCTCGGAGGCACCCAGGGCGGCGCTTCGCTTTGCCCTGGGCTATCTCATTGTGCCCCTTTGGGGCGTGGGAAATGAGAAAACTCGGGGACGGTCCGTCTCCATCATCGCGTTATCACCCCACCGCGCGGGGAGTGTCCCCGGTTTTTTGTCCCCGATTTCTTGTCATTGCTAGCTATGGATTCTGCGGCAATCGCTGTCACATGTCACGATTCAGGGTATTTCGCTAGGTTCATGGCCCTGCCCCTTGATTTTGTATCGATCGCATCCGATACTTTCCTCAACACACTCGCCGCACCCCTCGCCGATAGAGCCCTAAGCTCTTTGGATGACGTGCATCAAGGGCGAGTTATTTTTTTTCACTCTTCCTATTTGCGATTAGCGAATGAGGAGATGCCTCTATGAGCCAGCCATACCGTAAAGGTTGGCTATCCTATGCCGACCAAGTCCAGCTTCTACAGCATCGCGGGCTGGTTGTATCGGACCTTCGCAAAGCAGAGTAGTTTTTATCTCACCTCAACTACTATCGATTTAGCGGATATTGCTTAGCCTTTGAATCGCAACGTCACACTTTTGTAGCTGGAACAACATTCGAGCAGATCGTCGACGCTTATCAATTTGATCTCGGATTGCGAGACTTAGTTACCGAAGCTTTGGAAATCATCGAAGTTGATTTGCGAGCTGCTATCGCTTACTTTTTCGGTCAACGATATGGCGCGTTCGGTCATACGGTTGCCACAAATTTCTATGTAGGATTTGGGCACACCGACTGGTTGCTGCGACTCCAAGAAGAGGCGAATCGATCGAGCGAACTTTTCGTTACCCACTTCCAGCAGGCCTACGTCGAATTCCCCGATCTTCCTGTTTGGATGGTAACGGAGGTGATGTCGTTTGGCGGCTTGTCGAAGATGTTTATGGGGATGAGTCGCCGCGATCAAAAAGTGATTTCAAATCGCTATGGTTTACAGCCGATCATCCTTCAAAGTTGGATGCACCATTTTGTCTATGTACGAAATCTTTGCGCACACCATTCACGGGTATGGGATCGCGTTTGGGCAATCAAGCCTACATTGCCATACGGCAAAGATTGGGCTGCACCAAACTTGCGTAGCAATCGACATCTGCTTGCAACATTGATGCTCCTGAGGTATTGGCTAAAGCGAATTCCGGCCGCCAATCGTTTTGCGTCGAACTGGAAGATTCGGGTGGAGCAACATTTGCAATCGCCACCGGCTGTCGCATCCCCCGACACTCGAATGGGACTAACGCAATCTTGGATGTCGAATCCGATTTGGAAGTAAGGGACCTTGGTGTTGCCACTTCGAAATAAATTGGCAAGGGTCAGTCCCCGGCTTCTTTTCATGGAATGTCTTTCGGCGATTTCGTTGAACCCGTAGCCAGCGGCGAGGGAATTAACCAATCCCCCGTAGGACGCTGCGTTTGGGCTTTGATTGGATCAGGAGCGCCTCTTCCATCGCGCGGGGGCTGTCCCCGGTTTCTCGTCTTTCAACCACGGAACACACGGAACACACGGAAACGCATGGCCGAGCGCCTCTCGGCCCGTAACCCGTAAAATGGGTCTGCGACCCGTTTCTGGATAAACGTGATTGAATCGTCACCTACACGCACGGCCTCGGAGGGCCATGCTACGGTTGGAAAAAACCCCGTGACAGTCCATCGTCGTATTGATGACCTTATCGCGCGGGGACTGTCCCTGGTTTCTTGCCTTTTGCCCCAACGGGGCGCAAGGTGATAGCCCAGGGCAAAGCGAAGCGCCGCCCTGGGTGC
>JAJTFB010000034.1 GCA_021300015.1 Pirellula sp.
CATGCCGAAAGGAAGTTGTCAATCTCAGTTTGGGTTGGAATCAAGGGCATTGGTGGCTTAGTGGCAGAACGTTTGCAATCACCCGGTCGCGAGGAGCAATTCTCCATTGTCAAAACGCTCGACTTCGCGACTCGGGTGCATTGCCGGGTTACCCGACATGTGGCGTCACGTTTGGTTCGCGTTCAAGGCCGACCGGATCGCCATCATTTGCGGCCATGCGTACGCGAAATCGTCAACAAGTACTGGATCGACAGGTCCGTCGACGAATCGATAAACAGCATCCGAATACAGCCAGTTTACCACTTCGTTGTGCGGTTGTCCCGTCGTGTCCCAGAAGGCGTTCGATAGGCATCCCTTTTTTAGCAGTGTGTCATCATTGGTCAGAATGAAGGCCGCAAGATGTCGCTTGGCGTTGTCAGTACGCTTCGCGATCCAAGCATCGAGAAATCGCTGGACAGACGAAAGAGCGTTCGCTAGTGAGCAAAGGACAGTATCAATCGAGTCCTCGAATGCACCAACGATGGGATCGTCGAGCTGATGTTCCCAGTATTCGTCGAGCAACCTGTTTACGGCGTCTCGTTCGCGTTGGGGCCAAGAATCGAAATTCGCGTATTTTAGTTTGCCGAACACTACGGCGAGATCGAGAAAGTCGTCACGATGGTCGATCGATAGTTCCAGCAAGCGTGGTAGAAAATGCTTGAAGTGACGAACGTTACCCCAAGTTGACATGGCTTTACGAGAGTAGCGTTCGAGTTCGTCGTAGGTCAACTCACGGAGTGGTGAAGCAGCAAGTTTTTCTGAGTGGTAGGGACCGACGCAGCAATCACAGCCTGTGAAGTCGTCGCCGATTCGACAGTGGGCGAACGTCGCGTAAAGGTTGTCGATTGCGTCATGTATTGGAGCACGTCAGTCGGATAACGCTGGCGTTGACCGGGCCGCAGCCAATCAACATTGACTTGAGGAACGACGCGATCGGCGGATCCGCGTCCAACGCATTGTTATCCGAGCTCTTCGTGTTTTGGCAGGGACTGGCGGTTCCCGTGTATCACCGTGAGTATCCGAATCTCGTGGTTCTCCACGCGGTAGATAATTCGAAACGAGTAGACGAACAGTTCTCGACTATCGGGGCGACTGTATTCTGGAACTATCGATCCAGATTCCGGAAAACGCTCAAGCTGCAAAGGTCGTGCGAGTATCCGTTCATAAACCGATTCAGCGTACGTAAGCGATTGATCGGCAATATAGTCGAATATCCCAAGCGCATCCTTCGAAGCGCGGTCCGTCCAGCGAATTATCAAGTTGTCCCTCGACCACGTTGAGCCTTGTGGTCCATAAGGCGTCGGCGCATCTCGTCGGTATCGATGAGTCGCCCAGCAGCTTCGTCCTCCAAGCCGGCCGCGATTTGCTGCCGTACATAAAGGTGATATTGGACGTCTTCCCAGGTAGCATCGTCGGGAAGCAAATCCAGAACCGCCTTTGCAGCGGCTTTTGCGGGTTCGGTGGCAAATGACATAGTGTGAACTCCTTGCCCCATTTTACCAGCCGCTCCACGCGTTGTCCAATGGGGCATAACACCATCACTAAGCAACACACATCGTCGAACGAATAAGCCTTGTTCGCCCTTTTAACCTTCTCTGGAGACTGCCTTACACCGAGCATAGAACGAATTCCAACAAGGACAATACCTACCCACGAGGTTGAGTACTGAAAACAGTTGACGCAGTCGTCTCACATAGGACGCCAAGACTCGTAAGAGCCTCGCCGAGATGACCAGACACGTCGCCCTAAAGAATGTGCCAACTCCGTAGCTTAAGGTAGCTTGCTGCTCAGCGATACGAATTATCCAGAAGCCTCCAGGCAAGCTACAGCCAACCACGAAGAGAATTCATAGCCAACAAACGATGAGTCGAACCGTGCAAGGATAACTGAGGGGATGCAAGCCGATAGGCTTCACAAGAGTGACAAGGCATCCACACCTCGAATAGTCGTCTAATCAACCATCCTTGAACGGATTAGTTCGAGCAAAGCGTAAAGCAAGACCTTAAGAAGCCACCTAACAGGACCACAAAACGATGTAGCCTCGGAAAATAATAAAAAACAGTGGCGACCGTCACTTGCAAACCTTGGACTTCATAGTCGCCACCGATGACCGAGCGGTGGCAAGTAAAGTTTCCATCCGGAAGCGGTCGACCCACCGCTTCGGTCCATCGAATTGTTCTGGCTGCAATCACATCGATAGTTTAAAGAAGTTTCTAAAGTACCACGCCATCTGACTTTTCCAATGTATCACAAGTTTCCGTTTCCTTTCACTGAGAAGTCGAATTTTCGATTGCCCGTATGCTCGATGATCAATAAATCTCTTGCGTAAAGCCCGTAAGCAAATAGATATCGACCATCCTCGATCCTGAGGAATCTCAACCTCGTAGGAAATGACTCTACATCCTTTAGAGACGGTGCGCTTCCCTGTAGTTCGAAGTAATCATCAAAAGCAACCGCCAGATAGCATGCTTCTCGAGTATCTCCTCGCGACACGATTTGAGCGTTAAGGAAGTTCCACCAACCAAGACCCGCCGCAACTGTCAAAGCAACGAAGGCTACAACGAGAGCAATTGGTGCTAGGTTTTCACGCGTTGGTGCCACGTCACGCTATCCCCTTGCCAGAACATGTATCCCATTGATTTTACCATAACCCAACGAAACCCAAATTTACGATAAGACGTGTGCGGGGTCAAGCGGTGCCTAATCCTAAAACACCGCTGAGCAAGAGTTTGCCGCAGCGACTGCCTCTGCGAAGCGGCCAGGATATATTGAATTGGTGTTTTCTAGGTTATGTGGAATTTTGCTTTTCCAGGATATATTAGGCGTCCTATGGACGCGGAATCAGAATCGCTTAGCGCAGTCATGCAATCGAAGTTGATCGATCAAGTGCGCCGAATCGCTCGCACGCTCCATGTCGCTAAACGGACCGAAGAAGCCTACGTCGGCTGGATCTCCAGATACCTGATCCATCACCGAAATCAACATGGGAAATGTCGCCGATCTGAAGCATCAAATCGAATTGGTGAGAAAACTTCATGAACAGGATCTTCAGGCCGGGGCTGGCAGGGTCTGGCTACCTTACGCCCTCGCAGTCCAACGGCCCCAAGCCGGTGAGGACATCCGTTATCCAGCAACTGCTCGGACACTCCGATGTGTTAACCACCATGATCTACACGCATGTCTCTCGCAACGCCGCAAGCCCACTGGTTCGATTGCAATAGGGTCTCAAGTCACGCTTTGAGTTGCGCCAAGGCGGCCGGAGCCATGATAGGTGGTGTCGTGAAGGTGCCCGGCATTGTTCGCGACGGTGTTGTTGTGCCACAATCGAATGAACGGTTGCCCGAAGGCACCCACGTAGAGATTCGTTTGGAACCCGGGGATGTCCCCGCAGGACTGAAATCAGAAATCGAAGCCTGGGATAAAGCCAGCGATGAATCATGGAAATGGATCCAAGGGTCCTTGGCACATGGCCAAGACGATCGCGAGTGGCGTTGGCATGACGAATGCGTGGCTAGCCGAGCAAGGAGTACCACGAAATCCGATCCGAGGCACGATCAAAGAGCTCTGGTCACTCGGCCGTTTTCTTCGCGTTGCTTTGCATCTGATGGACCGCGTTTTGACTCATCGCATCGACCGTCAAATACAAAGTGGCCGCAGAAGCACAGCCCGCTGGGCCTTTGGTGATGTACCCAGCAACCGCCGCAGAAACCGCGCCGACGCCGCGACCAATCCGCTCTGCATGGCGATGCTCAACTTGCGCACAACGCGAGAGAGCATAAGCCGAATGGCGAGCGACCTCTCCGAGCAAGGTTGCAACCCCGGCGGTTTGCGACATGGCCATGCCCGCACTGGCTCCACCCCCGACCGTTCGGGCCGAGGCAGAAGCGATTCCCGCAAGTCCCACTCGGATCATGCCGCGGAGCAACCGGTCGGTCTGATGGCTGACATGCTCCCCGGACTTGCACATCCTGGCAAAGTGCTCGCAGTTTCCCAACGCCACATGGTAGTGGGTGTTGCCCACAGCGGCCAAGGCCCGCTCGAGGACTTGTTCATCGCTGAGCGACTTGCTAACCCTCTCGACGGTAATCGGCTTGCCATCAGCAAACACTCCGAGCGATACTCGCTGGACTTCCATTTCCGAGGTGTTGCCACCGACGGAGGCTAAGTGAACGACCGTCCCATCCCCCATGTCGATTCCGAAGTGGCGGTAGGGGATGATTCCCCATGTGCAAGGCACGGTCAGCAAGTCGGATTTGGCCATATTGTCGATTCCAGCGCGGGTTCGTTTGCCGCGCGTTGAAATATAGGGCCCAAGAGCGCAAAAAAGAAAGCGGAGTTTCCTACAGAAAACTCCGCTTCATGGAAATTTTTTTTACGGAACCCAAGTCGGTTCCGTCGGCAAATCGACCGAGCAAGCCGATCGATCTGGCAACTACTGGAACGACTTGCCGCAACCGCAAGATTTGACGGCATTGGGATTATTGAACGTGAATCCGGATCGCTCCAGGCTTTGGTACCAGTCCAAGGTGGTTCCATCGAGGAGCAAAGCGCTTTTCTTGTCGACGACGACCGAAATGCCGTTTTGCTCGTACCGCGTGTCCTTCGACTCGTCGAACTGATCATCGAAGTTCATCGCATATTCAAATCCACTGCATCCGCCGGCGACGACGCCGACGCGGACGAACGTTTCGCCGGTAAGCTGGGAATCCGTGTGAGCTCTTTTGAGCTGTTCGGCCGCTTCAGGTGTAACCAAAATCGCCATGTGCAACCTCTATCCTAAATTTCCGTAGAAAACTTGTCGACAAACCTTACTTGGCCGCCCTGCTCCTAGCGGGGTTTTCGGCGGCCGGAAGCCCAGGGTACCTACCGCAGGCTCTCAAAGAAAATAATATGCAATTTGTTGGGCAAATGACAAGTCAAAAATCACTTCCCATCCCCCGGATTGCCTGCTATTCTTACGCACCCTTCGATTCCTCGACCTTCGGGCCTGGAAATCGAACCGCCATCAACAACACAATGACCCTTACGGAAACCCGTGAAATCATGACGAAACCCCACAGAAAACTCAAAAAAGCCAACCATGGACAACGGGCTGCGAACAGCAAGGCCCGCAAAGCCAAACGCAGGAAGGTCCGGACCTAATTTTTAGGTTGCAACGCGATTTCTCGGCCTAGAGATCGGATTTGTGCTTCTTGCACGCCGATTTCTGGTTGTTGCATGACGGATTTTCAGGAAAAAATACTCGGCCATCGCGGGGGCATACAGCGTGGTAGGTAAAGAGCTCATCGTGGACCCCGACTCGATCGACTTCGATCGGGTTCTGGCCGATATCCACCAGATCCGAAAATACAATCCCCAACGCTTCGAGATGGAGCAGTTGTCGGCGATCGTCTACGAAGACCCTCAAAACGTGACCTGCGTCGGCTACAAAGATGTCTCGCACGACGAATTCTGGGTACGCGGCCATATGCCCGGAATGCCGTTAATGCCCGGCGTTGTCATGCTCGAAGCCGTCGCCCAAGTCTGCTGCTATGCGGCTCACAAGTACAAACTCCTGGGCGATTCGATCGTCGGGTTCGGCGGGCTCGATGACGTTCGGTTCCGTGAGCCGGTTCGTCCTGGTGACCGTCTGATCGTCATGTGCAAACTGCTAAAACTTCGCAAACCCTATCTTCTGGTTTGCCACTTTCAAGGTCTCGTCGGGCGGAAACTCGTTGTCGAGGGACAACTCAAAGGGATACCCATCCCCGTCGAAGCCCTCCAGCGGTAGTTCTGCGGTTTTTCCCCACCGTGCCCGTTCAAATCGTCTCCCCGATCATCGGGTTTCCATGGTTAGTCTGACCCTCTGGCATCGAGCGTGTATCTATGATCCCTATGCTTAGAAATCGAATCCCCAGTCTCCTCGTGGTCTCGCTCGCAGTCCTGCTGGGGGTTGGTACCACGCGGCAAACCTCGGCGCAAGTAACTGTCCCAGGGCATACCGCTTATGTTCATCCAGATCCTTGGGGTGCAAGGGTTCGCGAAAACCAAGGTGTCCTGAAGTGGAAAGACGACAACCCATCGATCCGATGGTGGGGGCTATTCAAAACATCTGGTAAACTCCGAGCCCAGGTCCTCGTGCGAGGGAATCCCGATGCGATCGGCGGATTGAAACTGCGAATCGGCCCTCAAGAACAAACCCCTGTCGGAACCACACAAGCAAGCGAACAAGACTTCCGAGTCGTTGATTTTGGAGAATTCTCCCTTGCACTTGATGGTCCGAGCCATGTCCTCATCGAGTTGACGCGAGGAACGGGTACTGCGTTGGATGTCCAGGAACTCCGACTCGATGGACCTGCCAGTGCTCAAGTCCATTTCAATCTCAAGGAGCGCCGCAATGCGGCCTCGGTACACCTGATGTATTCGACGGCCAAAGACGAAAAAGTCGACGCTTTTTACACCGAAGTCGTCGGAGTCGAAGAGCCGGTCGGGACGTTTTATATGGCCTGTGGATGGCATCGCGGCTACTTCGGAATGCAAGTCAATTCCAAGTCCGAGCGCAGGATCATTTTCAGCGTTTGGGACAGTGGCGGCGAGGAAATCGATCGTCAAAAAGTCGCTAAGGAGAATCGTGTCCAGTTGCTCGGCAAAGGCCAAGATGTCTTTACCGGAGACTTTGGCAACGAAGGGACCGGGGGGCACAGCCACCTGAAGTACCCTTGGAAAACAGGTAGCAAGCAGCGGTTTCTCGTCACCGCAGCTCCTACGGATGAAACCCACACGACCTACAGCGGATATTGGTTTCACCCCGAGGATCAGCAATGGATGTTGATCTCTTCATGGAGTGCCCCCAAGGAGGGCCGATACATGCGGGGCTTGCACAGCTTCAGCGAAAACTTTCTCGGCGAAAACGGCCACTTGGCCCGCAAAGCGTTGTACGGCAACCCTTGGTATCGAACCGCCGATGGCCAATGGCACGAGATCACCCAAGCGAGATTCAGTCATGATCCGACGGGAAAAACCGATCGGTTCGACCGCACCATGGGGCTCGAGGACAACCAGTTCTTCTTGCGACACGGCGGCTTCTTGGACGGCGGGCTCGACTATGGCACACCGATGGAACGCCAAAGCACCGGTCAGGTCCCTTCAGACCTCGATGCGTTGATCAAGAAATAAAGGCTTCCCCGATCGCTTTGCACTTAGCAACCTTGCGATAAATCCGCAGTTACTCCTACGGCTTGCTCTTCAGGAAGCCTTGTTGTTCCATCCACTGCGCGGCCCTCTGTGGCCAAGCTTGAACCGGATCCCCCGTGTCGCGAAGCCCATATCCATGGCCACCTGTAGGATAAAGATGCAGGCTAAAAGGGATCTTCAATTCGTTGAGCTTCATGGCCGGTACCAAGACGTTCTCACATCCTAGCGCGTCGTTTTGAGCCATGGTCAAAAACATTGGAGGGGTGTTTGCACCGAATACCACATCCGAGGAGAGTTGCTGTTTGTTTTCCTTATCCGTCATGTAGGCTGGGTAAATCAACAACGTGAAATCGGGCCTTGGAGTTCCTTCGTCCGCCGCATCGCTCTTGGGATAGCTGATCTCGGCGAATCGCGTCGTGAGCATCGTGCAGAGATTGCCACCGGCCGAGAAACCTAAACAACCAATACGCTTCGGATCGATTCCCAGAGACTCGGCGCTGTGCCTTAAGACGTTCATCGCCCGCTGGGCGTCTTGCAGTGGAGCTTCATAGGGCGGCTTGCCCTCGCGCCTCGGAACACGGTACTTGAGCAACGCTGCGGTCACTCCGATGGAGTTGAGCCACTGGCAAACCTCCGTCCCCTCGAGGTCGTAGGCCAAAATGTTGTAGCCACCCCCAGGACAAACCAATACGCAGGCTCCGGTGGCCTTCTGCGGATCCGGTGAATAAATCCTCAAATCGGGACTCGTGACATTCCCGATGCGGATGACCCCCTTGTTGGCCACCCCCCGATCCTCAGGCTTCGACGTGTTGCCCTCGGGCGGATACTCCTTGGTCTCCCCTGGCGCTTTGCCTTGCCATAGAGGGATGGTCTTGTAGGCTCGATCCGGTTCGTCTGCGAGGCTCGATGCCGGAAGCCCAATGGCCCCGAGGGCAACAAGTGAGCAAAAAACAAAATCAAGCAATGAGCGGATTTTCATGGAAACCTATGAGGGGTACTTTACTTTCCTAAGTCCGAGAGCAGTTCGCTCATTTCGGCGGCTGCATGAAGGTTATTTTGAGTTCGGGCTTCTTCGATCCCATCTCTGAGCAACGCTCTGGCTTGTTCGATCTGATCGAGTTCGGCCAGTTGCTGGGCTGCCATGAAAAACGCGGCCACGTACTTCGCCTCGGGATCGTAAGCCAGTTCGCGAAGGATGCGGATACTCTCTTCGTGGTCCTGCTCCTTGCGCAACTCCATCGCCAACGAATACCGAAGGAACGAATCGTTCGGTTCGTCAGCCAACATGGCTAGGATTTTCTCTTTGCGGCTCATACTTGTGGGGTTTCTCAAAAAGGACGCTTCGATGGTTCCGCGATGGATTTAGAGGTCGTCGAGACCTAGGCTTTCTTTTGCAGCACAAGAACCACATCGCAGGATTTCTTCGACAACCGGCACGGGTCGTTGATGTCGAACCAAAAGTCATAGGTGCGGATCAATTCCAATCCCTTGACTTTGGCAAGCAGCGACTTGAGTTGCTCGACATCGTAGAGTCGCAATCGCAGATGATCGGTTAGCTTCTTTTCCTCTTGGCCATCGATCTGGACCTTCATGGTCATTTTGAGGGTCTCGACTCGTTTGGCCTCATCGACTTGCTCGACCGACAGCGCATAGCGAATCGAAAACTCCGGGGTCTTGACCGACCAACGCTCGGTACCCCAAAGCTCTCCGTCGTGAGGAACAATGTGCAGCGAGAGGACAAACACCCCCCCGGGACGCAGATGCTTGGCAACGCACTTGAGGTGGCTAAGTGCGGCTGCTTCGGTTTCCAAATGCCGGAACGTATTGATGGCGTTGAAGGCCGCGTCGAATGGCTGATCGAATTGAAAATCGGTCATGTCCTGCTTGGACAACACCGCTCGGCAACCGATCTGCTTGAGCTTCTTCTCACAAAAATCCAGAGCCGGTTGGTTCAGATCCATTCCTGTTACCGCGTAACCGCGACGCGCCATTTCACGGACCAAACGGCCCGAACCGCAACCGGCCTCGAGCACCCTTTCGACCGGGAACGGAACGAACTTGCGGAACACATCCTCCAAGAATCTCGCTTCGCTCGGAGTCTCTTTGAGGAACCCGGCCTCGTACCACTCGGGATGATCGTACCAGTGAATCGACTCGCTGTCGGTCTTGACGGCTGGTTTGGTGCTGTTGCGCGATTTCAAAACAAGGGGCTCCGTCGTTGGAAACAAGGTGGTGAATCGTAGGGGCAGTCGTGCGCGTTCGAGGACGCTGGCCCGGAATATCTAAGGGGTCAGTGGCAATTCGCTCGCCGCGAATTCCCGGCAAAGCCCGAGCATCTGGTTCTCCGAAATCGAGGTCGCCGATGCGACGAACAGAAGTCGCCCGCGTCGTATGACCCCCTTTTCCATAAAACGCCCAAAGAGATCCAATTGCTCGACTTCGCCCGATCGACTCGCATGGACCAAGCAGTCCTGCCGATCCAACGGGTGGATCGCAAGTGCCGTGCGTCGGTCCGACGAACAGAGGAACTCAGGATGGCAGGTCCATGGATCTTTGGTCGCACCCGGCGTCAATCGCAACTGCGGATTGCATTCGAGCATCGATGTTTGAACACTGAGCCAAAGCTCTGCGACCAACAGGCCAGATGCGTTGCCGTGCACCCGAATGTCGAGTTGGTAACTGAACGGCCAAGGGAACTTTTGGGGAAACTTGACGATGAAATCGTCCAGACGCGAGTATGCTTCCTCGAAGGCGGGAGCCTCAGTGCTCGGATCGACCGAATCCTCTCTGGGTTGGATTTTCCAAGAGCAGATCGCTCGGTGTTGCACGCTGGAATCCTGCTCGGATTTCGCGCGCCATTCGATCGTCAAGCTCGGTCGCGTCGATACGACCAACGCATGCGATGCATGATCGAAAATGGCCTCGGTCTGTGATACGTTCCAACCCATGAGTCGATGATTGATAAGGGTTCAAGAGGGCTAAATCCAATCGCGATCGCCCACTATAATGGACAACCGCCTCGTCGTCGATGCGGGGTGCACTGGGGATAACAAGGTCTGGGATCCTGCTCAAGAATCGAACGCAATTCGCGGAGAAATGGCTTTGAAAATCGATCTTATGGATGCCCTGGGCATCGCGCAGGCCGCCTCCCAAAACGCAGGGGAAATCCTCTTGGCCATGCAGGGCACGGCCCAAGTGCACCACAAGGATGCAAAGGACCTAGTGACCGATGCCGATTTGGCCGCTCAAAAAGCGATCTGTAAAGCCATCTTTGAGGCCTTTCCAGACCACGGGTTTCTAGGCGAGGAGGGATCCGCGGGGATGTTCGAGGCCCAGGAACTCAACAACGCGAATTCCGACTACCAATGGGTCGTGGACCCTCTCGACGGTACGACCAACTATGCCCACGGATTTCCGCAATACGCCGTGAGCATCGCACTGACCTTCCAACGACTGCCGGTCTTGGGTGTGGTTTATGATCCGGTGTCCATGGAGATGTTCTGGGCCGTCGAAGGCCATGGAGCTTGGTTGAACGACCGCCGGATTTCGGTAAGCCACCAAACGGAGTTATCCAAAGCTCTCGTGGCTGTCGGTTTGGCTCCGAACCTAAGCCGCGACTCGAGCGAGCTTCGAAGTCTGATCCATTTGCTTCTGGAAAGCCAAGCCGTACGCCGACTCGGATCGGCTGCGTTGAATCTGTGCTACGTCGCTTGTGGAAGGCTCGATGGCTTTTGGGCCAGTTCTCTGAAACTCTGGGATATCGCCGCCGGAGTCTTGATCGTCCGCGAGGCTGGCGGAGTCGTCAGCGACATCAAGGGCCAGGATAGCCAAGCCCTCGGCGGAGCCTTGATCGCCGCTTCGACTCGACATCTGCAAAACCGAATCGGTATCGCTCTGCAAAATCCACCCGACGACACGCTAAAAAGGGCTTAACGCCTAGGCCGCGCCGGTCGGACAACACGCTGAGCGGTCCCTACCCTCGCCGGGGACGATGCATTGCCGGGTGCTTTGGAGGTGCGTTGCGGTGTGCCTTGAGTCACTGCACCTTGAGTCGCTGCGCCTTGGGGCAAATTCACAAGTGGGCGAGGAGAGGCCGACTCGGAATTGCTCGATGGATCTCCCGAACTCCCGGCGATGCTTGAGCCTTGCAGAGCGTCGCTCTGCTCCTGAGGTTCACTCAGGATTTCGCTCAGCCGTTTGTCATAGAGCGAAAGAGCCCGCGTCGCATGTCCCCGCGGACCAATGGGCCACTTCAACTGGCGGTTGTCATAAATATTGGAAATCAGGAAATCAATCGCCTTCTCAACCCGCTTGGAGCGAACATCCTGATCGCTGACCGTAAACAAAAGCCACTCCAGCATATGGCCCGTAGTCTGTACCTTACGCTCCACATTCGGTTCGTTCCCACGACCCTCGAACCAGTTGGTGCTGAAGCTGCCGTCAGGGTTTTGGAGCTGCCACGTGTATTCGATGAACTCGTTGATGAACTTCGCCGCGCGAAGATACTGACCTTGAAGCGGTTGGCCTTGAAGGACACGCTGTTTGATCGCGAAGGAATAGCCCATCAGCCGGTGTGTGCCGCCACACGCCGAACCGACGACCGGTTGGGCTAACTCCTCTTGAATCAACTTCTGGATACTCCACACCCTGCCATCGTTGGCCCGCCACTGCTTGTCGGAGTCCAAGTAATACGAAAGACCGATGAGCTTGAAGGTCAACTCGGATTTTTCCCGGCAAGTGGCCATTTCGTACAGGACCAAGTCCTCGACCGTGAACTTCTGATTGCCGATTTGGATCGGGTAATCTGGAGGTACCTGGCATTGCGCTAAGATCGCTAGGAATTGCCCCTGGTGCCCTTGCACTCCCCCACCCACATTGGGCACAAAGCTATTCCCACGCGGTGTGAAAATTCGCTGCGTTCTGCACAAGCCATTGTGACACATCCAACCGATCGCATTGACCCTCTGGTTGCTCGGACCGATCATCTCGTAGTCGCTCCCGAAGGCCAACAGCGCATGCATGACGGCCCAAGGGGAACGAGCCGCAGTGGTTTCGGGATTCTCGAGGTAATAGTCCAAAGCCAACTGCACCTGATCGAGTCGGGCTCTCTGAGCGGCTGTTCCATAAAAGGACTCCGCTTGATCCGGGGCGCCCGAGGCCATTGACGATTCCCCAGCAACGCTCGAATCGGAAGTGCTCGCTTCAATCTGGGACTCACCGTAACGGGATTCACCATAAAGATCAGGTTTTTTCGCCTTCTCCGCATCGATCCCCTGCAACGATCGATCCGTTTGAGGCATCTGGGTCGGCTCAAATTCCTGAGCAAGATAGTCCTTCATGTCCTCATCGGAGGTCTTCAATTCCCTCTTCCTCGGGACCTTGGTCACCTCAGGCCCCGCCTCGGAGATTTCCAAAGTCGATTCCGATGCAAGGAACCCCTCCCCTTGAGTAAACTTCGGAGGCTCGTTCGACCCCGAGTTAGCTATCTCAAGGCTCGATTCCACGCTCGATGTGGATTCGAGCGATCGCTCGGCGCACTCGGCAATCAAAGTACAAGTCGCGCTGCGGATTGAACCACCAAGGGCCATCGTCGGATCACTGGACAAAGCCCCGAGGAGGTTCAGCGTGGTGACCAAGTGATCGAGTTGGCCCTCGACGGCGAAAAGCTCGTTGCGCCAAGCGCTGGCCGACCGAGCACTCCCTCGCAACTCGTTGACCGGGACATCTACTCCCGAATCGACCGGCCCGCGCAATGGGTTCTTGCGAGTCGATTGCTTCCCGGCAAAAGCGGGTGGCTCCGATGCGATCGAGGACCAAGGCTCCAGGTGCAGCGCCCAAGCCGCCCCCGATAGGACTCCAAGCTGGAGGCCAAGGCGAAGAGCTCGCAATGAAAAAAGTTTTTCTAATGGTCTTCGCATCTCAAGTAGTTGCCTAAAGACGGTTCGAGGATCTCGAAGATCAGGCATACACGACGACCCATCGTTGCACGAAAACGTTCCGGACCTAGAGGAGACTCCCTGTTTATCGGACTAAAGAGTCGAATCGATGCAACGATAAAAGGGGAATTCATCGTCAAAGACGAACCTCTTTTCTCCCTAGCCCGAGGAAAACAGTGTTATTTAATCAAGAAAACTAATTCCTGTTTTGTGCAATAAATCTCCTAGAAGCGCGAACTAATGCTAGAGATTTGCGTACTACGGTGCGGGCTGAAGGTCGGTATGGGCTGTCGGTCCACATGGCGAAATCCGAAAGATTACCGATCGTCCGGGGTGTTCGGGGTTCTCCCAGCAAGAAAGGCTGTGCAATGACGACTCGTAAAGAGGCCTTGATCAAACTCAAAGAAGTTCTCTTGCTGCGCAGGGAGGCCTTGAAACGAGCCCTCGACGGCGACATCAGTATGCTTCAGTCGCTCTCCCAAGAGGGGGGCGATGTGATGGATGCAGCGATGGATACGGCTCAAGACGAAATCAGCAGTCAATTGGTTGAGGTCGAGAGCCGTGAATTGAGTCAAATCGATGAGGCGCTCTCGAAGTTCAAAAGCAATGCCTACGGCGATTGCGAGATCTGCGACAAGCCGATTCCCCTTGCACGGCTTCAAGCCGTCCCTTATGCGACGACTTGCATCGACTGCGCTCGTAAGCAAGAGCTCGGGCAAGTATCTCAAGGCGAAGATTTCAGCTAAGCGCTAAGCGATATCTCTTCCCAAGAGCATCGCTAGAAGAGCCATCCGAAGGTACACGCCGTTTTGGGCTTGGCGAAAGTAACCTGCAATAGGTAGCTCGTCGACCGAAAGGGCGATCTCATCGACCCTCGGCAAAGGGTCGAGAATCAAACGGCACGAAGCGGGAATTTCTTCGGGCGTCAGTCGGTACTCGTATCGGTACTTCTCGAACAGCGATCGGTCGGGGAAACGTTCTTCCTGCAAGCGGTTGAGGTAAATCACATCCGGATTCTTCAGCTCCGCAAGAGATGTCGATTGGCTTACCCGAACCGAGCGCTCGGTGCACTGTTCGACAAGCCAGCGCGGTGCCATGAGCTCAGGGGGGGAGATGAAGTCAAAACCGATGTTTTCAAATTGGGACAGCACCAAGCACAGCGAGTGAATGCTGCGGGACTGTAGCGGGTCGAATCCGAATGCATATTGGAGATTCGATAGAGTTCCGAGCTCCTCGATGATCGTGAAGGTATCGACGAGAGATTGGGTGGGGTGCTCATTGCCGCCATCGCCAGCATTGATAAACGGCACACAGGAGGCATCCGAAGCGATCTGCGCGTCACCTGATTTCGGAAGTCTCGCGACGATCAAGTCGCAATAGCCACTGACGACCTTGATCGCATCGGAAAGCGACTCGCCTTTCTCGAACGATGTCGATCCGACCCCTTGGATGAAGACAATTCCAGCACCGAGTCGTTGGGCTGCGGATTGGAAACTCAGCAAGGTTCGCGAGCTCGGTTCGAGAAACACCAAGCCGATCATTTTATCGGCAAGCAAATTCGTTCTGCCTTTCTCCTGGCAGATCGTCCGCATCTTGCGAGCCGTTTGAAAAATCTCATGCAATACTGGGATCGTCAGTTGTCGCGCCGAGATCAGTCGCTCAAGTGGCATTGTTGTGATTCGATCTAGGAAAAGGGTTCCGTGAATCGTCAGGTCTCATACAATCGATGGACCAATACGTTACAATCCTTTCGCGTTTTTGGATAGCGAAGCACGGTCGTGTTTTTCGAATCCTCAGCTCCTTTTTCAACCCCTATAAGCGAACCCTCAATGCAAGAGGCCCTGCTCCAAACCGATCTGCCTTACCCGAAACGTCAAGGAAAAGTTAGGGATGTTTACGATCTAGGCGATCGCCTCTTGATCGTAAGCACCGATCGCATCAGCGCTTTCGACTGGGTGATGCCCAATGGGATCCCCGACAAGGGACGGATACTCAACCAATTGAGCCTTTTTTGGTTCCGAACCCTGGGTGTCGAGCACCATGTGATCGACGACAAACTCCCGGCTGAAATCGCTCAGTTGGACCCCCATGGGCATCTCCAAGGCCGATCGATTGTGACCCGCAAAGCCCAGGTGGTTCCCTTCGAGTGCGTGATTCGCGGCTACATCGAAGGAAGTGGTTGGCGCGACTACCAAAAGACCGGCAGCATCTGCGGAATCGACCTGCCAGCCGGGCTCCTGCAATGCGATGCACTCGGATCCCCGCTGTTTACCCCAGCGACCAAAGCCGAATCGGGCCACGATGAAAACGTCTCCTTCGAACAAATGAAACTCGCCCTCGGCGATTCGATCGCCTGCGAACTCCGCGAGCGCTCGGTCGAGGTCTATCGAAAAGGCAATGCCATCGCCAAAGAACGCGGAATCATCGTCGCCGATACCAAGCTCGAATGGGGCTGGTTCGACGGTCGATTGATCCTCATCGACGAAGTCCTGACCCCTGACAGTTCTAGGTTCTGGCCTGCCTCGACTTGGCGGCCAGGAGGACCACAAGCCTCCTTCGACAAGCAGTATGTCCGAGAGTTTCTCGACCAAACCGCTTGGGATAAAAACAGTCCTCCACCCCGTTTGCCAGATCCGATCGTCGAACAAACCCGCGAACGTTATCTTGCCGCCCTGGTGCAAATCACCGGCAGCGGTCTTCGCTGAGAGTCCAACTCCAAAACCCGATCCTCGTCTTTGAAGCAACCCCCAGAAAACATGCCAACGATCGATTATAGAAACAAGATCCAAAACAGCGTGATCGCTGTCCCACCGATGGCTCGAGGCGACGACCTGACGGTCTGCCCCAGAGAAAACCAACGGATGATCGAGCACCTCAAGGCCGGCGGGGTCCGAACCTTCTTGTACGGAGGAAACGCACTGTTCTACCACATCCGTTTGTCCGAATTCGCCGAAGTCGTTCACATGCTCGTCGAGCAAGCTGGACCCGAAAGTTGGGTGATCCCGTCGATCGGCTCGTCCTTCGGGATGATGATGGACCAAGCGGCCCTGGCCGCCGATCTCCCGGTCGAGACCTTCATGGTCCTACCTCAAAAAGATATCACCGACCCCGACGGGATCGAACGCGGGATCCGTATGGCCGTCGAGCGGATGGGAAAACCGATTGTCCTCTACCTGAAATTCGATCGCTGGTTGCCACCCTCTGCCGTCGAACGCTTGGTGCAACAAGGCTTCGTCAGTTGGATCAAATATGCAGTGGTCCTAGACGACCCATCAAAGGACCCTTACCTAAAAGAACTGTTGGAATTGGTCCCACGGGAACTTTTTGTAAGCGGGATGGGCGAACAACCGGCCATCTGCCACATGAGGGACTTTCAGATGGGAGGATTCACAAGTGGATGCGTTTGCATTCGACCCGATCTTTCGACCCAGATGCTCCAGGCCATGCGTTTGGCGAATTGGGAGCAAGCCGATCGAATCCGCGCGGTATTCGAGCCACTGGAAGACCAACGCAATGCGATTTCCCCAATACGCGTTCTCCACGAGGCCGTCGGATTGTCAGGCATCTCGAATGTCGGCCCACTTCTCCCCTTGCTCAGCGGCTTGAGCGAATCTCATCGGACCGAGATTGCCAATTCGGTCCGGCGATTGAAGGATGTTACCCTCTAGGGAACGTCCAGAGACTCGGCGTCCAATAGTGCGTTGCCCACGAATCCTTCGTCGCGCATTCCCTTACGCGCAGCTCCTGCCTATCGATCTCGATGTAGAAAAAGGCTTGGTTGCCCCCGCTGAAGTGGCTCGAATTGTCGATATTGAGCAATGGGATCCCCTGCTGCGCTTTCTGAGCTGTACCATCCCAGTTTTGAATGTTTCTCACATGGGTATGCCCGTAGAGAATCGCCAGAACGTTGTGCTTTTGAATTGCCTGGTAATAAGCCTGCACGTCGCATGGGTTCCACTCTAGACCAAGATTCGCTGTATCGGAACCGTCGCACGGTTTGCTGTATCGGACGACATCGACATGATGCGTGATCAAAACCGGTGTGCTCAGGTCCGCAGCATGCTGCTGCAAATCGCCGATGAGGAAATCCAAACTGTCCATGGGATGGTATCGCCGACGCTGCTCGATCTTGCGATCCTGACCGACGACAATCCCAAGGTTGATAAAGTGCACAGGCCCCCAGTTCCAAGAGTAGTGCAAGCCGTTTGTCGATCGCGAAAGCACCTCGCGCTTCTTCGAACGTTCGATCAGACCATCGATAGCCAAACCATCGCCCCCGGGACTGTCATGGTTTCCGTGCACCTCGTAGACAGGATAACGCAATCGGCCCTCGGTGCCCGAGAGTCCAAAGTCGGCCACGTAGCCATCCCATTCGCGACGTTGCATCGATTCCTGGATCTTGCCCCTTTTGTCTCCCGTGTCGATGATGTCCCCAGCGTGGATCACGCCACGAATCGAACCGACATTTCCACCTCCGGCCAAGTCTGGAATCGGCGTTCCCTCGAGTCGATTGAGTGTATCGATCAAGCCTTGGCAATTGACAACCGAGGAGTCCATAAGCTCATGGGTCGATCGTTCATTGGCGAAGTAATGCGTATCGCCAATCGCAAAAAATCCGATCGTGTCGCTCTCGGAGAAATCCCCCCTAGCGTTATCGATCCCGTAAAAACCCGAGACACCCGATGCCATCGCAGCACCGGTCGTCAAGCGAGCTGTCTTGGAAAAAAAAGCGCGTCGGTCCAAGCGACAATCAGCCGTGCTCGCGGTCTTCATGGGAAACGGGCCCTTGCAAAATTGGTCTAAGAATTTCCCTTAAGTGGAATGGCGATCCGTGCAGTCAGTAACCCGACTCCCAGGACCAACGCCGCCAAAAAGAAAGGGGCTCCCGGAACATAGAAGCTACCTTGGGGGTCGATCGTTGCCCGGAATACCGAGGTAAATAGGAGCGGACCGATCATCCCGGCGATGCCGTTGAGCGAACTGTTTGCACCCGAAAGCTGGCCTTGCATCGACGGATCCATCCGCTTGGACATCAAACCCTGGATCGCCGCGCTGAAAAAACCCATCGTGCAAAAAATAACGGTCGATGCCATGAACAGTGAGCCGGTATCGACGACTCCATAAGCGGTAAAGCCGAGTATTCCCCCGATGAGACCGATGAATACCATCCATCGCTCGCCAAGGATTCCCATGAGGGGCCGTATGAGGGCTCCTTGGACGATGAAATTCAAAATACCGACGATCGCTAATGCTTGGCCTACCTGGCCCGGAGTCCATAAGAACCGCTTGTCGGTGTACAACACAAAGACACTGCTAAAGACAGAATGAGCCAATTGGTAGGTGAATAAACTGATCGCCATGGGTAAAAGCCCCGGAACCGATTTGAGCAGCATCAACGATCCGAGCGGATTGGCGCGGGACCAGCGAAACGGCTTGCGGAGCTCCTTGGGAAGGGACTCCGGAAGGAACAGCAGGCCGTAACATGCATTGAGCAATGTCAGCCCGGCCGACACCCAAAATGGCAATCGTAGATCGATGTCACCGAGGTACCCGCCGAGTGCCGGCCCTAGTATAAAACCCAACCCAAAGGTCGCGCCATAAATTCCATAAGCTGCCGAACGCTTCTCCGGCGGTGTTACGTCGGCGATGTAGGCACTTGCCGTGGAGAAACTCGCTGCGGTGATCCCAGCTAGAATTCGGCCAACGAACAGCCATGTCAGGTTCGGGGCCAGGGCCATGATGATGTAATCGATCCCCAGCCCAAAGGCCGATATCAGCAGAACCGGACGACGCCCGAACCGGTCGGATAATGCTCCCATGATCGGCGAGGAGAAAAACTGCATCAGCGCCCAAATGGTTCCAAACCACCCGACATAACTGGCCGCATCGATCGGATTGTCCCCCGAAAGCTGCTTGATCAGCTTGGCCGTAATCGGTATGACCACCCCGAGCGAGAGCACATCCATCAGGACGGTCACGAGAATAAAGGCAATTCCAGCCCTAGAGGCTGTTTGTCGGACCGCAGAAGACAATTAGGGACCTCGGAGGCAGGATCGTGAACCAACGCCGGTCGGAATACAAAGACCGTTCTGCGGGACATTCTATTCCATCAGAGGATCGGCAAAAGACCGATCAAGGGGCTTTGTGAGTCTTTTCCGAAGCCTACATCCGGGGAAATACACCGATTCGGAGGGATCGGTGCGGTTGGGGAACTAAGATGTTTTAGTGGCTTTCGCAAGCTGGTTCTCGATCCGCCGGATCGCCTTGCGCATCTCCGGTAGCTTGGTCAACATCGCATACACCTGGGCTTGCTCAAACATCGGTATCGCAGGTGTCCCGAGCATCACACGATCCGACTCGACGTCTGAAGCGATTCCCGATTGCGCTCCGACCTGGACGCGATCTCCGATTTGAACGTGATCTTTGACCCCGACTTGTCCGGCCAAGACGACGTAATCACCCGTAGAGGTGCTCCCGGCGATACCGACCTGCGAGCAGATCAAATTGTGCTTGCCGATACTGCAGTTGTGAGCGATTTGGACCAAGTTGTCGATTTTGGTGCCGCACCCGATCCGGGTGGCGCCATACGTCCCACGATCGATCGTCGAATTGGCTCCGACCTCGACGTCGTCTTGGATCTCCACCCAGCCGAGTTGCGAGGTCGGCTCATGCCTGCCCTCGACGAACTTGTACCCAAACCCATGCGCTCCGATCACCGCGTTTGCATGCAACACGACCCGATCGCCTAAGATCGTGCCAGGATAGAGGACCACTCCGGGAAAAAGTTGGCAATCCCGACCAAGTTTGCAGCCGGGCATCAAGGTCACTCCCCGATGCAGATGACAACCTGCCCCGACGACGCAGTCGGCATCGATTGAAACCCCGGAATCGATGAACGTTGCAGGGTCGAGCTTGACCGACGGGTCGATGATTGCAGTGGGGTGTACCGCATAGGACCGCTCGAGGATCACCGGTGGCTTGAACCGTTTGCAGATCGTCGAAAATGCTTCGTGCGGCTTCTCGACGACGATCTGCGGAATGCGCAATCCAGGGATGGCTTCGGGGGTCACGACCGCAGAGGCTTGAGTCGATGCCAATTTCTCAGCATGCTTGATGTCGTCGATGAGTGTGATGCAGCCGGCCTTCGCTTGGGATAAAGGTACCGCAGAGAATACCTCAAGCGATCCGCAGGCGGCACCCTGTGCAGAGTCTCCATGCCCGTCCAAATCTGCATGAACTTGCAATTGACCACGCACTTGCTTGGCCAATTCGGCAATCGCGATTCCGACCATCGTTCGACTCCTTTCTTGCAGTAGCATTCGTCCCTTTCGGATCCCAGGTCCCCAAAGTGTAATCGACTTGACGCCGGTAAATCAACGCCGATTGGTGTAGTCATCCTGAGCCAAACTTGGTAATTTCCTCCCTTTGTAGACGTTTGCGTTTCTTAACAGCACCAGCGTTCCTCGACAGAATCGAACCGATGTTCAAAGCCGTCCCCAAGGCAGCGATTCTCAGTATGGTAGGTCCCATGGCCCTGCTATTGGCCGGCTATTTGGGCTGGCGCTTCTACGGCGCCAATGCCCTCGATACGGCCTACTATGCCTTAAAGCAAGAAAACATCCACATCAGCGATCGTCCCACTTGGCTTCGCAGCGATGTGATCTCGGAGGTCTTCGAACAAAGCGGCTTGGATCGCATGAGCCTGCTCGATGACCAAACCTCTGCGGTCATCGCGAAAGCCTTCGATAGCCACCCCTGGGTCAAGAAAACACACCGTGTCCATCGCATGGCCGGCGGCCAAATCGTCATCAATGCCGAGTTCCGCCAACCCATCGCTATGGTGCATTGCCAAGCCTCCCTCGAGCAGGGACTCGATGCACCTCCCGGATCCAACGATCAAGAAAGCTTCCTTCCGGTCGATAGCGAAGGTGTACTGCTGCCGACGAAAGACTTCTCCCAAGACGATATCCCCAACTACTTGCTGATCTACGCACAGAACATCCGGGCCGCAGACTACCCGCGCGTCGGTATGTTCCTGGCCGATCCCCAGATAGCCGAAGCGATCCTGCTGTGCCGATTTCTGGCTCCCATGCGAGCCCAAGGCATCGCGAAACTATCGAGCATCTACGTTTACCCAAACGCCTCAGGGAGCACCTCGCGATGGAGACTCGAAATCACCACCCAAGGTGGCCCGCGAATCCTCTGGGGAAGCGCTCCGAGCCACGAGGCGACCAGCGAGCCGACGGCCAACACCAAACTCAAACGTCTTGTCGAACTGTCCCGCGATTCGACGAAATGGGCCCAAGCCGAACTCGACCTGACGACGAATCGCTAAAAGTAGAACTATCGCAAAACACGAGCAGACACGCTCGTCTCGACCTCTTGGCCCAGACTCGTCAAGATCACCACCTTCTGCTGGACCTGCTCGGCTCCCTGGTTCTGGCCGGCGCCCTCGATCTGGCCGGGGGCTTGCTTCTCGTTGGGGCCGCCTCGGAATCGGAACGGCACAACATGCACTGTCTTTTCCCCCGAAGGTGGCTGAAACTCGAAACGGGAATCCTCGCAATGGACCCATTCGATCGAAAACGGCTTTTTGCCTTTGACGATAAACCGCTGCTGGCGTGTCTCACCCGACTTGATATCCCCCATCGCAATGTTCTCAGGGGTCACGGTGATCGGAGGCCGAACCCTTCCCGATACCGGAATCGAAAACTCCCGGTTCTTCTCGTTCGTATCGTTGGTCAAGATCACCACCTCGTCGATGATCTTCGAAGCCACCTGGGTGTCCTTCAAACTCACATGCATCCGGTAAGTGACACCCTCGGGCTGGTACATGGGCGGATCGAGCCGGACTTCGAAGGCCTGAGCATTGCCTCGAACGTCGACGATCTCAAGTCCTTTGCGGCCCATGAAAGACAAACGCAAATCGACCGTCTTTTTCTCTCCGACCTCGACATCACCAAATTGGATTTCCCCAGGCTCGACCGAGACATCCGTTCGGATCGTTCCGCCTACAGTCAATTGAACCTCGGCGTAAAAGGGTTTATCGAATACCACCGTGATCACTGCGCTCTTGGTGCCGGTAAACGTCCGGGTGTTGAAACTCGCGACAATCTCACCCTTCTCCCACGACTTCAAGGTCGTCTTGGTCGCCATCGGTGTGGTGCAACCGCAACTGCTCCTGACACTCGCGATGTGGACGTCTTCCTCAAAGCTGTTTTCAAGCACAAATCGATGCTCGGCCTTGGCATTGCGACTGACACTGCCAAAATCGTGATGCGATTGGCTAAAGAGCTTCTTGGCCCACTCCTGAGCCACAACGCTCGAGTCGGAGCATAAAACACTGAGCAAACCGAGCAATCCGATGAGAAAACAGACTCTGCGATTCGCTAGCATTTCGAATTGGAGAGGGTTAGTGGAAAGTTCGATCGTGGAGCGCGACACAGTCACTAGGGTATCGGCAAAGATTAACGATTAGTTCAACGATTCGGGCCGGTCAGGTTGAATGGGCTGGGAACAAGGGAGTGGAAGAGGAAGAAGGGAAACACGGAGGCACAGAGGACACGGAGAGGCGTGCCCCGGTCATAACTAAGAAATGCGGGAGATCCCCTATCCGAAACTGCCAGGATCTTCCTTTGCGTCTTTGCGACTTTGCACCTTTGCGTTTATTTCTTCTCTTAGCTTCGAATTAGCTTCGAACCTGGAAGAAGGTATCGAAGATCGCTTCGCCGATGTCGTTGAGTTTCGATTGAAAATGATCGATGAATTCATGCAGTCCGTCATCCATGACCTCTTCGATGTCCAAAAATTCCAGCTCCGCACGAAGTCGGCCAAGCAACTGCTCGGCGCGGTTGCTGTAGTTGCCTTGGGTCCCTCCGGTAATCTGGAGCAAGGACTTTTCCGCAAGCGAGATGCAGAAACGCACGGCCCTGGGAAAGTCGCGGTCGAGCAAGAGGAAGGCGGCAACCAGGTTGGGCGATAGCCGTCCGAATTTGCGACGGTACATCTCCAAGGCACTGGCACTCTTGAGCAGCATGCCCCATTGGCTGATGTCGACCGAGGTTCCGATGTCATCGACGCTCGGTAGTACCAAAAAGTATTTCACATCGAGGATCCGCGAAGTCTTGTCGGCCCGTTCGAGCATGGCCCCTAGCCGACCAAAGTTCCACGCCTCGCCATGGGACATTGTCCCGCTGACGACTCCTTCGATCAAATGACCAAACTGACGGACCTTGGCGAAGAACTCGAACGGGGACTCGACGGCTTGCGTGTCGTTCCTGCTCTCCCGCACGAAAAGGTAGAACTTGTTGAGCTCCTCCCACATCGGGCTGCTGAGCATCTCGCGACTCTGGCGGGCGTTCTCCCTGGCGTACTGCAGGCAGGATAGGATCGAGTTAGGATTGCTTTCGTCGAACGTTAAAAAACGAATGACATCTTCCTGGGAAACCCTGGGGTAGCTCTCGAAGAACCCCTCTTGGTCGCCGGTCGTATAGATCAAGGCCTCCCATTGATGGGCGGCTTGTCCCCCCAGACCGAGCGTCAGGTTCAAGGTAACGTCGATGAATCGGGCGATGTTTTCCGCTCGCTCGGTGTACCGTCGCATCCAGAAAATCGAATCGGCTACTCGGGATAACATCGTACCGGAACTTTCTGCCGAATCGCTTGGATGGGATGAATCGAACTTGCCTTGTCGGCCAAGTCAAACCGACGCAACAGGGGGATCAGCATGGCCGCATCACCCAAGTGTCTTTGCTGCCACCCCCTTGGGAGGAGTTGACTACCAGAGAGTCTTTGACCAAGGCGACCCTGGTAAGCCCACCGGGCACAATGTAGATGTCTTCGCCATAGAGGATGTAGGGCCGCAAATCCACATGCCGTCCCTCGAGCGTATCGCCACAAAGGGTAGGAACGGTCGACAGATCGAGCATCGGCTGGGCGACATAGTTGCGAGGATTGCTCAGGATCTGTTCGCGGCAGGTGGCAAGTTGCTCGCGCGTCGACTTAGGCCCCAAAACAATCCCGTAACCCCCAGACTCATTGGCCGGCTTGACGACCAATTGGTCGATATGGTCCAAGACATACTGACGCTCCTGAGGGTCGGCGCACATGTAGGTCGGAACGTTGGGCAAGATGATGTTCTCACCGAGATAAAACTCGATCATCTTTGGAACATAAGCATAGACGGCCTTGTCGTCAGCAACTCCTGTACCCGGCGCGTTGACCAGTGCTACCCTGCCGTTTCGATAGACATCCATCAATCCGCGGATGCCGATCGTCGAGTCGGCTCGCAGCGTGCTCGGGTCGAGGAAATCATCATCGATGCGGCGGTAGATCACATCGACGCGCTTGAGTCCCCTGGTCGTTCGCATCCAGACATAACCGTCGTTGACAACCAAATCAGGGCCTTGGACCAACTCGACTCCCATCTGTTGGGCTAAAAAACAATGCTCGAAGTAGGCCGAGTTGTAGACTCCAGGGGTCAACACGACCACGTTCGGGTCCCGAGCAGAGGCCGGCGCTACATACTGGAGCATCTTCAAAAGCTGCTCTGGGTAGGTCTCGACGGGCAAGATATTACGCCCCTCGAAAAGCTGCGGAAACGTCCGCTTCATGACCTCGCGATTCTCGATGACGTACGAGACTCCCGAAGGGCATCGCAAGTTGTCCTCCAAGACATAGATCTGTCCGTCTCCACCCCGGACCAAATCCGTTCCGGTGATATGACACCAAATGCCTCGCGAGGGATTCATCCCATGCAACTGCTTGAGATAACCCTTGCTCGAGGCGATCATGTACTCGGGCATGATCCCCTGGCGAACGATCTTCTGCTCGTGATACATGTCGTCGATGAACATGTTGAGCGCGCGAATCCGCTGCTTGAGCCCCGTCTCGATCGTTCGCCACTCTGCTTCATGAATGACCCTTGGAATCAAATCAAAGGGCCAAATCTTTTCCGTACCCGCCGCGTGCCCGTAGACGTTGAACGTAATGCCCATGTTCAAAAGTTCGTGGTCGGCCGCTCGCTGACGCTTCTGGAGCTCCCCGAGGGGCAATGACGCAAGACGATCGGCCAAGAACTCAACCCCTTGGCGGGGTAATCCCTCTGGAGCGAACATCTCGTCGTAAAATCCGCGGCAATCGTAACCGGTACTCAAGGGTTGCAAACTGACGCTCCTGCCTGTGTGTGCGCAAATCGGCTGCTATTGGATGGCGCTAACTGCCCGTTTGTTCAGCAATGCATGGACAAACACCGGACCGAGCGGTTGGTCGAAAACCACCGTGTCTATCAAGTGTTTGCCTCTAGGATCGCAAGTTGACTGCAAACGGTCAGAGCCAGAGCCTTCAACAGGATGAATAAGAGCAAATCACGCGCCAAAGCGTAGTGGTCTTGGACCAATTGCTTATTGAGTCACTGGTTTTGGTCGCTCAAGAAGTCCGCGTGCCGATCGAATGCTTGATCGAGTTGAGCAATTCGACGGCGTGCTGAATCTCGGCCTTCTGACGGTCGGGCTCCTGAGGGATTTCTCGCTCGATGGTCAACGGCCCGCTGTATCCGATCTCCTTGAGCGTCTGGAGGTATAGCCCGATATCGACTTGCCCTTTGCCCAATGGGACTTCAGCTCCCCAGGTTTGTCCGGGCTGATCGCTCCAGGTTGCATCTTTGCAGTGAACGCTGCGAACATACTTGCCGACTTTGCGCAAAGCCTCGATAGGTTGCCCGGTGCCGTAGAGGATCATGTTCGCAGGATCGAAGTTGATAAACAGATTCGAACGCTGGGTATCGCTGATGAACCCAAGCAGCGCGTCGGCCGTCTCTTGGCCGGTCTCTAAGTGGATCGCCTGTTCGTTCTTCGCCGCGTGATCGCACAGAGTGCGGGTGACTTCGACGACATCGGCGTAATCCTTGCTCTTGGTGTCGTGGGGCACGACGCCGATATGCAGGCCGACGACGTCACAACCAAGAAGTCTTGCGAAATCGGCGATTTCTTTCATCTCCTTGAGTCTCGCCGCGCGGGTCTCGGTCGGCACCAAGCCGATGGTCCGTTCGACCGTCGGGATGTCCGCATAGCTCTCGCCATCGAATCCTCCGAAGACACAAGTCAGTTCGATTCCGTACCGATCAAGCTTCTTGAGGAAGGCTTCGGCCGCTGAGGGAGTTCGTCCCGAGGCATGAGGCGTGTGAAGTTGGATCGAAGGGATGCCCAGCTCCCGGGCGACCTCCAAATGAACTCCGAGCCCCGCATCAATGCTTGTAAAAACGCCTATGGACCAAGGTGCTAAAGGCATGAACGTAACCTTTCAAGAACGGACTAGTTGGAAGCTTTGAAACTTGTATCGCCGGTGCCCGCATAAGCCCTCTGGTAGGTGACGCTCAAGAGGGTAAAGTTAAAAGATTCGGTGGGCTCAATCTGGCATGCCTTCTCTGCATGAGCGACGGCCAACGAATGCTCCCCTAGACTCGTAAAGACCCGGGCCAAGGCCAAGTGACTCAAGACATGCTCTGGGGATTCTTCCAAAATTCCCAGAAGCAAATCCCGAGCTTCTTCATTTTTCCCAGCATCCTTGAGCTTCTCGGCTTGGCTGTAACGTTCATTCACGGTGCTCATGCGGCCCTTTAATTCGTTGGATCCATGGGTTGCGCTAAGCAATCGGTTTGGGACACCCCTTCCAATCGCCTCTGCGGATAACAAATATCACGCGGCAATTGTAACGTGTTTGGAACCATTTGGGGAACGGGATTCGCGCCTATTGACGGGGTTTCGCTATGGCGATCCCTAACCAAGTCGGTAATATCTTCCGATTGAAAGGGCCGGAATGAGCCCTTCTTTGCATCCTCGATCCCACGCCTGGATCTTCATCCCCCAAAAAACCATAGGACCTACCCTCGATGGAAATCTGGCCAGCAATCGATCTGCTAGGCGGCAACTGCGTTCGGCTCCGACAAGGGGACTACTCCCGAAACACCATCTTCAGCGAAAATCCTGGACAAGTCGCTCAGGAATGGTTCGATGCCGGCGCTACCCTGCTCCACTGTGTCGATTTAGACGGTGCCAAATCCGGTAGCATCGTCAACCAGCATGCGATACGAGAGATCCTCCAGGCCGCCCAAGGAAGGACCGTCCAACTCGGCGGCGGAGTTCGCACCGAAGCGACCATCCGACGACTCCTGGACCTAGGTCTCTCGCGCCTTGTCGTCGGCACTGCCGCCCTGCGCGACCCAAAGTGGTTTGCAGAAATGTGTAAGGAATTCCCGGCTCGTTTGGTCCTAGGACTCGACGCCAAGGATGGAATGGTGGCAACCGAAGGTTGGCTCGATGTCTCCAAAACCCCAGCCTCGGTCCTGATCGAACAAGTCGCCCAGTGGACCGAGCAATGCGCCGCGATCGTCTATACCGACATCGATAAAGACGGCATGATGGAGGGCCCTAACTTCCATGCCCTCGCACAGATCCAACAAGCCTCGCCGTTTCCCGTAATCGCTTCCGGGGGAGTCACGACCCTCCAAGATGTCCAAAAACTCGTCGACCAAAAGACCCATGGAGCCATCATCGGACGCGCCCTGTACGAAGGAACCATCAGCCTCAAAGAGGCTCTTAGGATTAGCTAATCCGATACTCCGAAAAACAATTTTCGTCATCCATCCTCGTAGGCTTGTTTCTGCGATTCGTTGCACGCTACACTTAACGCATAAGTGTTCGTTTGGCACTTAGTGGGAGTGCAGTTCCTGCACAGGCGGTCCCGCGTTTTTTCCAATGGGAGACCCCCCCGTTTGCTCGGGGGTGATTTAGACAACCTGGAGTTCGTCGAATGAAAAAAGTTGAAGCTGTTGTTCGCCACTTCAAACTTGAAGACGTCAAAAACGCACTGACCGAACGAGGGATCCACGGGATGACCGTCACGGAGGTCCGAGGTTTCGGACGTCAAAAAGGCCACACCGAAATCTATCGTGGGACAGAGTACGCAGTGGATTTTGTGCCTAAAGTCAAAATCGAAGTCGTTTGTTCTGATTCCAATCTTCAGTCGGTGATCGATATGATCGTCAAGACGGCGCAGACCGGGCAAATCGGAGATGGAAAGATCTTCGTTTCCGACCTGGACAACGCCATCCGCATCCGGACTGGAGAACAGGGAGAGGACGCGCTGTAAACGACGCTTGGTCCTCTAAAGATTCGTCGAAATAGACTTGTCCTCTCTTCATCCCCAAGTCATGGAGTCCCGGCAACAACTTGCCGAGGCACGACTCAAGTCGGCGAACCTTCATTCGTCCGGTAATACCGGTCTGCAAGTCTGTCTAGCTTGGGCCGATTCGGTCGATGCAATCGTGCATCGACTCATCGCCGTGGCTTGCCAAGAGGAAAATGCAGATCCATCAAAGTTCGCGTTTTTAGCTCTAGGCGGATACGGGCGACGGGACCTCGCTCCGTACTCCGACTTGGATTTGATGCTTCTGCATAACTCCCTACCGGAGAAATCCCTTCAGGCAATCGCCCGTCGCGCTTCGCAAATGATCGGCGATACCGGCTTTCAACTCGGATTCTCCGTGCGGACCCCCTTCCAATGCCGACAACTGGCTTGGACGGACGCCCAGGTCTTGACGTCCCTGGTCGAGATGCGGCTCATCTACGGCTCGCAATCCCTCTTCGAGTCGTTCGAAAACTCCTTCAAAAATGGAGCCAAACTCCGATGGCGCTCGTTGGCTTCCATGATCGAACAAGAGCGACTCGCCGAGCGCCGCAAATACGGTGAGACTGAGTTCTTGCTCCACCCGAACGTCAAGCGGTCTAGGGGATGTCTGAGGGATGTTCAAATTGTTCGCTGGATCGGATTCGTCTGCTTTGGCGAAAAGAATCCCGAACACTTGCGCGATGTCGGCCTTCTGGCCGAAGAGGATTACGCGCCGATCCACGAAGGATACGATTATCTCCTGAGACTGCGAAACCAACTCCATTTTCTAGCAGGCCGAGCGCTCGATTCACTCGACCGATCCAAACAGATGGAGCTCTCGAAATGGATGGGATTCCAAGGTCGAGAGGGGGTCTTGCCCGTCGAGGAATTCATGACGCAATTCTTCGAGATGACCAGCGAACTGCGATACAGCTCCGCGAATTTCGTCGGCATGGCTCGCTCGCGTTTGACCCCCTTTGGCTTCCTATACCGATTTCTAAGCCTCTCGGCAGGCAAGAACCTGCGGCTTGGACTCAAAGAAGTCTGGGCCAACGGCAAAGGGCTCGAACGTATCCAAGAGGATCCCGGGATGGTCCTCGAATTGATGCAAATCGCCAACCGACACCAACGACGCATCGAACACAAAACCTGGCGCACCATCCGAAAAGGAATGCTCAAACGGGCCGATAAGCCGGTCGGAAAAGAAGCCATCGACCGGTTCCTAGGGCTCATGAGCACTCCGGGAAGACTCGGTGAAATCCTCCGTCGATTGCACGAACTGCGCGTGCTCGAACAGATCATTCCCGCAGTCCGCCACACGCGTTCGTTGCTCCAGTTCAACGAATACCATAAATACACCGTCGATGCCCACTGCATCCGTAGTGTCGAGTGCGTCGAGGAATTCGCCAAGCGAAACGACTTCCTAGGTGAACTCTACAGGAAATCCAAACAGAAACTCATCCTGCACCTTGCCCTGCTCCTGCACGATCTTGGAAAAGGCTTCGTCGAAGATCACTCCGAAGTTGGGTTGCGCATCGCCGATGAGACTTCCCAAATCCTCGGCCTGGGCGAAGCGGATCGAGAACTGATCTGCTTTTTGGTCCACCAACACCTGATCATGACCCTGACGGCCTTCCGCTTCGATCTGACCCAACTCTCAACGACCGTTAAGTTCGCTCAACAGGTCGGATCGCTCGAGCGGTTGCAACTCCTGACGCTCCTTTCCTGCGCTGACCTTGCCGCAGTTGGACCCGGCGCACTGAACGACTGGAAACTGAATCTGATCCATCAACTCTACGATGCGACCGCCTCGCAGTTGCAGTCCGGCGAACCCCTTGAACACCAAGTCTCCGCCAAAGAATCGATCCGAAAATCGGTCCTCGATCTGCTCTTGCCCCATGAGAGGTCAAGCCAAGTCTGGAACGATCGAATCGCCGCAATCCCAACGACCTACCTGTTCCAGAACAAACCCCACGAATTGGTCCAGGAACTGCGCCTGATCCATGAACTCTCCCCCGAAAAACCAGTCCAAGTTTGGGCAGAGTACCTCTCCGATCGCGATGCGAGCGAATACTCCGTGGCTGTCGACCCGACGAGAACCTCCGGCCTGTTCCAACGTATCACCGGCGCCATGGCCAGCCAACGACTCAGCATCCTCTCAGCCGAAATCCATTCACTCCCCGATAGCGCCGCCTGGGACCGCTTCCTGGTCGATGACCCAGACTTCCAAGGTGCTCCCGTCCCGAGCCGTTTAGAACAAGTCTGCCAAGCGATCGTCAAAGCGGTCGAAGCTCCCGAGCCGATCACGCCCAATTTTCGCAGAACTTGGAAAGGACCAGCCTCCGAGGAATCCGCCGCTTCTCGATTGCAACCGACCCAAGTCCGCTTCGATAACTCCAGCTCCGATCTGTTTACCATCATCACCGTCTTTGCCTACGATCGCATCGGACTGCTCTACGACATTTCGAAAATACTCTCCGATTTCCAACTCGATCTCCAGGTCGCCAAAGTCAGCACCCATCTCGACCAAGTCGTCGACGTCTTCTACGTCACCGACTCCGAAGGCAACAAAATCACCGAATCGACCTACTTGTACACCCTGCGACAAGCTCTCCTGCGAACCATCGAATAAGCACTCGAAGTACCGCAGTCGAGCCCTTTGATCTACCTTCGATCCAACCTTCGATCCAACCTTCGATCCAATTTCAGGAAACGCTCAAAATGGTTTTCCGTACAGGCATCCTTTCGGGGTTTGCGACAATTCTATCTGTTGCTGCGTTCTCTCTGGTTGCGTTCTCTCTGGCTGGCCCTTCGGTAAGCCTTGCTCAAGGCGATAGCGAACCGAGGCGAATCGAGGTCGCGTTTCCCGTTCGCCATCAGGTTTTCCAGCGACGCTACGAAGTTCCACAATTGGCCCACAACCACCATCCAGGAGGGCCTGCAAAAGGATATGCACAAGTCGCCATGGGATTGAGAATCCCGAGCGAAAGCCGTCAGAAAGTACTCTTCCGAATCCGCAATGACCAACAACAGCAACAACAGCAGCAGCAACAATCGGCTTGGAAACAAGCCGCCGAGATAGACCGGACCGATGGCCAGCAGCCTCCAGAGGGTATCACACAAATCGTCATTCCGGTCCCGGCCGGCGGTTGGTATAGGGTCGATCTTCGAGTCGAGCTCGATGGACAGAGTGTTGGGCACGCCACCTCGGAGCCCTTCGGGGTCGGAGAGGTATTTCTCATCGCAGGGCAAAGCTATGCGACGAATTGCAACGATGAGCGGTTGCAGGTCACCGATCCGGCAGAGCGTGTGGTTGCCCACGATCTCAAAACGCAAACTTGGAAGGTGGCCCACGATCCTCAGCCGACGCTCGACTCGAGCGACGGGGGATCGATTTGGCCACCCTTTGGGGACTTGCTCGCACAGTGCTACGACGTCCCTATCGGACTTGTTAATGTCGCTGTCGGAGCAACCTCGACGAGCCAATGGAAAACCGATGGTGAACTTTTTCAACGCCTCATCCAAGCCGGAACTGAGTTGAAGGATTTTCGTGCCGTTCTCTGGCAACAAGGTGAATCGGATGTCATCGAGAAAACATCGACGGCAACTTATGTCGAGCGACTCATCGAGCTTCGAGGACAAGCCGATCGCGTTTGGGGTAGTCCAAGACCGTGGATGCTTGCCAAATCGACGCTGCATCCGACGGTTTACAACGAACCTGTCGGTGAAGCGAATATTCGCCAAGCGATCGAGACGTTGATCGCTTCGCATGGGTTCATGCAAGGTCCTGACACGGACCGGCTCGACGGTGCCAATCGAGGGCCCATGCAAAGCAGGCGTCACTTTACCGGACTCGGTCAACGGAATGCTGCTGCGATGTGGTTTGCTGCAGTCACCAAACAACTCGATGCGTCCAAGCCGCTTTACATAGCACAAGTCCCAAAACTCAGCGATCTGCATCTTCGCTCACCGGCCTGGAAATCACCGATCGTCTATCGCGAAAGCTCCGTATTGCTCCAGGACGATCAGGGGGCCAATACCGCTCGTTTGGCGTTTCCTGCGACGGAGGTCTTGCAAGTCCGCACGGCGCTTGGGTTCGAAACCTTTCAAGAAGGTACCCATTGGCGATTGGACCAGACAAGGTCCGTTTTGCAATGGATAGGGCAACCGCCGGTCAAGACCATCGCGATCGACCAGCTCTTTGTGCCTGCTGGATCTCCCAATAGTTACAAACACCGGACAGGAAATCCGGATGAATACTTGCTGTATGCACCTGGGAAATGGTTCCACGAGCGCAATATCGAAATCACCTACCGTCGGGCCGATTCCATCGCGTCGCCAACGGAGAAGTCATCTAAGTCTTTCGAAAAAACACTCAGGAAACTCAAAGCCAAATCGAACGTGGTCATCGCGGTCAGCGGTGATAGTATCTCGACCGGCTTGGACGCTTCGGCCACAACTCAGACAGACCCGAATCAACCGGGTTACCCGGATTTAGTCGCGGCGCAATTGACGCACGATTTCGATTGCCCGATCGACTTGGTCAACCGCTCGGTCGCCGGCTGGAGCATCGCCAATGGGCTTGCGGATCTCGAGAAGCTCTTGGAGTCAAAACCGGATCTGCTCATTGTGGCCTACGGGATGAACGATGTCGGAAGGCGGGATCCGGTGTGGTTCGCAGCAGAAGCGCGTAAGCTTCAGGCTAGAGCCAAAGAACTGCTACCCGAGCTCGAGATACTATGGGTTGCACCGATGCTTGGAAATCGCGAGTGGATCCACACACCGCGCGAGATGTTTTTCGGCTACCGCGATGCGCTTCGGGGTGTTGTCCAAGAGGGACAGTCGCTTGCCGATCTGACAGAGGTTTGGGAGATTTTATTGCAGCGCAAACATGATTTGGATTTGACCGGCAACGGGCTGAATCATCCAAACGACTTTGGGCATCGGCTCTATGCACAAGCCATCTTGGAATATTTGAAGAAATAACATCACAGTAGGTGAACTTGATGAATTGCTTCGCATCGGGGGCTCGTGAAAACCACCAAGCAGGGACGCAATCCGAATCTTGAAAAGTACTACGTTAAGGTCAGCTCTTGTAAATTGTTTTCGCGAGTGGATTCGGAGGGTCCGCCTTGAAGCGGTTGGTGCTATGCACGCACCATGGACTCAGATACTTTGAGCGATGAAGACAGGCTTGAGGAAGAGGAACTCAGCGAATATCGAGAGTGAGCGTCATCCGTTCGAAAGAATGATCGATTCTGGGTAACTGGTATCAATCGCTTGCTTCCATTTCCTACCCTGGCTGTTTCCTTTCGCGTTCTTTGCGGTGAGACTCAGCCTCCCGGGCAGCTACCAGGACCGCGCCAAGCGAAGGTTTCTCGCCAAGGCGCTAAGCACGCAAAGGATCGTCCCAAAAGCTTGGGGAAACTTTGGAAATTCACACGCTCGCAAGCTCCAATCCCAGAAGCTGGCCTTCGGAGAATAGATCCGAGCAAGAAACCTCTTCCATTCAAACGAGTTCCATTGATCACTCGTCGCAGCGCTCCATGCAAAGAATGCTATCATCGCTCTTAATGCCTCGAGATAGGAATGCGGATTGAGATAGACCCAGCCGTGGATTTTGCGTGCAAGTTGTTGCTGGGGAACCCAGAGTATCCTGACATCACCATTCACTTTTTGAATGCGATCCTAAGGCTGCCAGCGCCGATCGTATCAGTCGAGATCGTCAATCCGATCGTCTGGAAAGAGTTCGAGGCGGATAAACTGTCGATTCTGGACATTCTGGCGATCGACAACGCGGACCGTAGACTCAACGTAGAGGTGCAACGAACCAAGCCTACCTGCCTACCGCAACGCCTGACGTATTACTCAGCGACTCAGTTGGTCGACCAGATTGGGGAAGGAGACAGCTATCGGAAACTTCGCCCGTCGATTGGTATTTGCATCTTGAACAGCGTCCATTTTTCGCAATTGGCCGAGTACCACAGCGAATTTCGACTGCGCACTCGCAGTGGATTGGAACTGACAAATTGCTTAGAAATACACTTGCTGGAGTTGCCCAAGTACGCTCCTTTAGAGGATAATGAACCGATTGCCGACCCGCGTGATCAATGGATGTACTTTTTTCGACGAGCGAACGGTTCGAGCGTCGATAAGTTGTTGGATCGATTGCCAGATCCAGTCTTTGAGCGAGCCGTAGGAGTACTTGAGATGATTTCACGAACGCCAGACCAACGCCGGCACTACGATGCACGGCTGAAATGGGAACTCGACGAGAACACTCGCATCCAAACAGCTTTTGAAGAAGGCGAGATCAAAGGCCGCGAGGAAGGCCGAGAAGAAGGCGAGATCAAGCTGATCCAAACACTGCAGGAGATCCTCGGTGGTCCGGTGAGTGATGCCGCAGTTTTTCAGGGGCGGTCGCTCGAGCAACTGCGTGCGATGACCGATGAACTTCGCAAGAAGATTCAACGACGGACATAGCGATGAACGAGAGCGGAGGCATAAGCGTTAGCGGTCTGACCGCCGGTGGCCAAACCGTGGCGACCGACTTCAAAGGAAACATCACCACGCTCCCGGCCTGCGATAGCCCAGGACTGGCGGACACCGGCGAAATGTAATTACGCAACTGCCGGCATCTTTTGTTTTCGTTCGAATTGATCAGGCGACTTGTAGTCGAGCGTCTGATGGAGACACACTGGATTGTAAAAGGTTTCGATGTACTTGAATACCGATATTTTGGCGTTATCGAGATTCTCATAACTCTCGAATTTGGTCCATTCTTGCTTCAACGACCAGAAGAATCTTTCTGCAACCGCATTGTCATAACAGCACCCAGTTCGGCTCATCGAGCAGGTGATCTGCTGTGTTCACCTAAAGACTAACGCTCCATCAGTCAACGACAGTCCGCCAGAGCGGTGAGGGACCATGGGCCTGGCCGGAGGAGGGTCGGTTGACAGCGAGTAGCAATGGAGTGCATCAGGCGTCAGAGGGACGCGATGCGTTGGGCGTCAGAATCGAAGTGCTCGCGATTTTTCTATTTCGCGATTTTCCCAATGTTTTCTCTTAGATGATTTTGCTCTGCGCACGATTCTAAAGACCGCTTTGAACATCGCGATGCACCGAAGTTGTGATATTTTTGAGCTATAGAAATGAGCGTTTTTCTGATTCGCAAGCAATTTTTTCGCACGGGGCGCGGACCGAGAGCGGGAGCGGACCGTAAGGCCGCTTTGCGTGGGGATCGAGAGGTGATGTTCGAGGTTGTCATGACGGTCGTCAACTATCCGGGAGCGGAAGTGAACTGGTACGAATCGTGGATTGAGAACATGCAGCGGCCAGCTTGGCATCGTCACCGAGAGTTACCCCGATCTGATACTCGCAGTACGATTGCTCGAATCTCAATCGCAAGCTCCAATCCCAGAAGCTGGCCTTCGGAGAATTGATCCGAGCAAGAAACCTCTTCCATTCAAACGAGTTCCAATGGTCACTCGTCGCAGCGCTCCACGCAAAGAACGCGATGAGTGCTCTTAACGCGTCGAGATAGCGACGCGTTTCCAGTGCGTTGCGATGCTGGCCTGATTGCATTCCGGGCTTGCCACAGGTCAAGCACGCCGGTGTGCGCTGCAGGCGCTGGGCCTTGGCCTCGTCGGTCTCTTCGATGCCCAGCGCCAGTAGCTTCGCCTTGTGCTCCGCACGCGGACTTGC
>JAJTFB010000035.1 GCA_021300015.1 Pirellula sp.
TTTCGTGCTGTCGTTAGAGATTCCACGAGGGGATTTGAAGAGGGGATTTACTGTGAAACGTTGGCGTCAGCTCGGTTTGCTCTTGGTCGTTTGTACCTTGGTGATGGCCTCGGGTTGGGGGATCCGTGGCTCGTTTGGCCATTCGCGAGGTGCGATGATGCCCGGGGCCATGCTCGGCTTGAGCTTAGCCATCTGCTCGCGCCGCTCGGACTGGTGGCAAAGGGCCGCGATCCTCGGGTTGCTCTGCGCGATCGGTTGGGGGTTTGGCGGCACAAGCAGTTACGGGCGATTGATCCACTACTCGATGCAAGCCGACTGGACGACGAGTCTCTACGGCTACGGGAGTTTGTTTATCGTCGGTGCCCTTTACGGCGGCATCGGCGCGGCATGCTTAGCCCTTGGATTGACTGCCCGTCGCTCGTTCTTAGAAGCATCGCTTGGACCCCTGTTTTTGACCTACAGCCTCTGGCTGCTGCTCGAGTGGCTAGGTGGGAAACGATGGAGCCTTGAACTCTTCGCCAAAGACCCGTCGCGGCCCGACGTGACGGCATGGTTATACGACACGCTGTGGCTCTGTGCGGCATCGAATCTGGCGCTTTGCCTTGCGCTCTGGCCATGGGTCCTCAGATGGCGAAAACCTCTGCAATTGATGATGCTCTTGTCGGCAGGATGGCTTGCGGCCATGGCAATCTTGATTGGCTTACTGGGACTGAGAATCAACCCCTCACGATCCGATGCTTGGGCCGGATGCGTTGGGATCATGATCGCATTCTTGGGTTACTTTTTAGCCCAACGCAATCGTGCCGCTGTGCTGCTTTGCAGCTACGGCCTAATCTCAGGCGGGCTCGGATTTGCTCTGGGGCAATTTGTCCAAGCTCTCGGTCGGATGCGATGGGGACCCATCGGAGAGTATCCCGTGCTCCAAGAATTCGGTTACTGGACGATCATGGAGCAGATTTTCGGTGGCGCGATGGGACTCGGGATAGGCTTGGCCCTATGGCGATTGATCCAAGGCCGACTCGAGCCAGCGGAGGAAGACGTCCCGCCGGGCGATTTGAATTCCTTCGCTGTGTTCTCTCTATTCGGACTCCTACCGATTTTCAATCTGATGACCAACGTCGATGCGTGGCGCAAGTCCGGGACGATACCCGAACAGACTCTTGGAGTCCCCGTCGGTTGGATCCTCCTCGGGGTAGGGCTAGTCTGGCTCCTGATCGTTCTTGAGTCTTTGAGACTCTACCGTCGAGGGCAACTCGACATGGCGCCCGCGAGCGCTTGCGGAAAAGCCCGAGCATTGGCACTGGGCATCTGTGCGATGGTCTGGATTCTCTACGCGCTGCTCCCGTCCAAAGGACTACCCACCTCGCTGTTGTTCATCGCCAGCTTATCGGTCGGTGCCTGGCTAATTCTGCGAGTCCCATCCCAAGCCTCGGACCGTAGCGAAACGAGTTGGCAATCGCCCCAGTCAATCGCGTGGCGGTTGACTTGGGGCCATCGATGCCTTTGGCTCCTTGCGCCGTTTGTTCTTGGTCTACTCGCGTATGCGACGAGCCATCTACAAGCCAGAAGCGTTGGTACGAATTCGGCACAGGTTGCTATCGGCGGTGACAAATAGAGTCGAGCCGTCTTCGCCGAAACAGCAGTTGCTGGTTCGCTCGCCTGTATTGATTCGACCGAGCAAAACCCCTGCGCTGCTAAAGACATAGATGCCTCCAGGACCGCTGGCCCATACGTTCCCCTGCTTGTCGACCGACAACCCATCAGGCAACCCAGGACGCTTGCCGACTTCCTCGGTCGCATCGTAAAACAGTTTGCCCGCGCCGAGCGTGCCGTCGTCTTTGACCTCAAAGGTCATCCAAATCGCTTTCTTCGGATCGCTCTGTGCGACGTAGAGTGTTTTCTCGTCCGGCGAAAAACCGATCCCGTTGGGCCGTGCGATATCCGATACACTCCGAAATGATCCAGCTCTCGTCGTGGATCGTTTTCGCGTTGTGGGAGCCCGTACGGCGGATCGGTGAAATAGATGTCCCCATTGGACTTGAGCACCCCATCGTTGGGGCTGTTGAGCCGCTTGCCCTTGTAGTTATCGGCCAGCGTCCGCTTGCCTCCATTGGGAGTCAGTACACTCACGCGACGGTCTCCATGCTCGCACATCACAAGGTTCCCCTCGGAGTCCTTGAGCAATCCATTGGCGCCCGGCTCCAATCCGTAATACGTCACCCCGGTGTATCCAGAGGGCTCCATAAACAAGCTGATCCCGTGGAACTTCGACCAACTGAATATCGAGTTGCGAGGAATGTCGGTAAAGAGCAAGTACCCGTTCTTGTCGTCTCCCATCCACAGTGGACCTTCGGTCCAAGTAAAACCGTCGGCCAAGACCTCGAGCTTCGAGTCGGCCGGCAGAAGCTTGTCGAACTCAGGCTTGAAGCGTTCGATGGTCCCGAGCGTCCGCAAGGGGGTTTGCGTCGAAGGAGTTTGAGCATGGAGAGGATGTGCTGCCATAGCCAAAACCATTGCCAAAAGAGAGTAAAAAAATCGCATGGATCCAAAGTCCCTAACATCGAGAGGCACTAAACGACCTTCGAACCAACGCCATGAGTCCGAAAAGGTCCCCCGAGTATAGTTTCCTAGCCGAATCGTTTGGTAGCAGACAAGCTCCCGAGTTGGAAAAAAATTCCCTTGCACCACGCCGAACTTATCTTCATCGCAATTCCTCATCTAAGGCACCATGACGGCACATCCAATGGCTTATACTAAAAGACCCGCGACCCTTGCCTTACTCCCTCGCCTGACTCCTTCGCCTGAAGACTTACCATGCCAATCCCACCTGCCATGAAAATGTCACTGCGCAGTTCCAAATCCCTGCTCTTGTGCTCTGGGCTCATGGCTTGGCTGTGCGTGCTAGTTTCTGTTCCGCTCTGCGCCGAGCCTCAAGCCCCCGAACAGGGCTCTGACCAATCCAATCCGACGATCGAATACGAAAAGCAAGTCAAAGCACTCCTGCGCGAGCGGTGTTTTGCCTGCCATGGTCCGCTCCGACAAGAAGCCTCGTTGAGGCTCGATACCCTCGAAAGTATCCTTGCAGGGGGCGATTCGGGCCCGGCGATCGTCCCCAATGAGCCTCTGCAAAGCAGGATCCTCCAGCGAGTCTCGAGCAGCGAGCTGGGCGTTCGCATGCCTCCGGAGCACGAAGGAGAACAATTCAAACCCGAGCAGATCGAAATCATCGAGCGATGGATCGGCCAGGGAGCCCGTGGCATCCCCAACGAACTGCCCGATCCAGATCCCCGCAAGCACTGGGCCTTCCAACCCCTGGTCGCACCAGCAGTCCCCTTCGCACAAAACGGGCCCTCGCATCCCATCGACGCTTTCCTGCACGAGCTCCACACCCAGCGTGGGATCGTTGCCCAGCCCCAAGCTCCCAACGACGTGCTGCTGCGCAGGCTCTATGTCGATCTGATCGGCTTACCACCTGATGCCCAAGCTTGGAAAAACCTGCCGAGCCAGTGGGATGCAACTTGGTATGAATCGACCATCGACCGATTGCTCGATGATCCTAAGCACGGCGAACGGTGGGCCCGGCACTGGATGGATGTCTGGCGATTTAGCGATTGGTGGGGACTCGGGGACCAACTCCGCAACAGCCAACTGCATATGTGGCACTGGCGCGATTGGATCATCGAATCCCTCAACAGCGATCGTCCTTACGATGAAATGATCCGACAGATGCTCGCGGCCGACGAACTCGATCCCGAGGACTTTAGCGATCTTCGAGCCACCGGATTCCTGGCCCGCAACTACTTCCTGTTCAATCGAAACCAATGGATGGACGAGACGATCGAGCATGTGAGCAAGGCGTTCTTAGGCCTGACGATCAACTGTGCCAAGTGCCATGATCACAAGTTCGATCCGATCAAGCAGACCGATTACTACAAGATGCGGGCGATCTTTGAACCCTATCATGTTCGGCTCGATTCGGTCCAGAGCGAAAGCGACTTTGCCAAAAACGGACTACCACGTGTGTTCGACGCTTTCCTGGATTTGCCGACCTATCGCTTTGAGCGAGGCCAAGAGTCCTCGCCCGACAAATCGGCGATCATGACCCCGGCAATCCCAGAGTTTCTCTCCCAGATTCCCTTGGAAATCCAACCCGTCCATCTCCCAGGGGTGGCTTGGCAACCCGAACGCCGAGAATGGGTCATCCCCAGCCAAATCGAAAAGGCTCGTGGGTCGCTCGCAGGGCTCTCCCAAGCGGTCCAGACGGCTAAGGAAAAACTCGCCAAGGCTCAAGCCGATCACCAAGCCCAGGAGGATCGAAAAACCAATTCCGACACGGACTCCAAGCCGGCGACCGATACTGCGAAAGTTCTTGTCGAAGACAAGTTCGAGGCGCTCTTGCCTGAGCGTTGGAAAACCTATGGCGGCAAGTGGGAGTTGGAGCCTGGAAAGCTACAGCAGCTTCAAGACGGCCAGACCCGCAGCGTTTTGCGGTGGCTGGAAAATCCTCCGAACGATTTCGATTTGACCTTGCGATTCACCATCCTCGGCGGAAGCACTTATCGCAGCGTCGGAGTCTCGTTCGACTCGACCCAAGCCGATGGGACAATCATGCCAGGTCCCCAGGACAGCGAGGTCATGGTCTATGTCAGCGCCCACGGCCCGGATCCCAAAGTCCAAGCCTCCTATGCCCAGAATGGGACTTATCATTATCCCCCCGAAGGCCGCGCGTCGCATCCGGTGGAACTCAACAAAGAGCACACGTTGCATTTGCAGGTTCGCGGCCAGCTCATCAACGCTGCGCTCGACGGCCAACCCAAGGTGGCTTGGAAAAGCCCGATAGCTCGACAAGCCGGTGCGTTGCAATTGACAGCCTTCGACGTCCAAGTCGCCTTTCATGAGATCCGTATCCAAACGCTCGCGGATTCGGTTCAACTCCGAGCGCCCGGCAGCGGCATGAGCCTTGGGCCTCAGGATGCACTGCAAGTCGCCAAGCTCGAGTTGCTCCAGGCCGAGCAAAAGCAAGCGGCAGGGCTTGAAGAGATCGAGGCTCTGCAACTGCGGCACGAGGCTTGGAAGAAGCGTTGGGCAATCGAAGACCGACAAAGCGACGACGCACGTTCGGGATCCAATTCGGATCTGACGGAGCTAAAGAACGCCGAGACGCTCGCTCTGCGGGCATGGGTTCTTCAGGATCGCAAGTGGCAGTTGGCCAAAGCAACCTTGCAGCACACGACAGCCCAGATCAGCTTGCTGAAAGCCGTACCGGAGAAAAAGGACGCTGCGCAAAAGGAGCTCGATCAAGCCGCAGGGGGACTTGCAAAGGCCCAGGAGCAGCTCCACAACCCCGACGGAGATTTGGTCCGATTCGTTGGTGCTCAGTGGAGCGCGACACGGTTCCTAAACTCCGGGGCGGACGATCCGAAACCCGAGTTTCCCAAGACGAGTTCTGGACGAAGAACGGCGTTGGCCAAGTGGATCACGGACGAGAGAAATCCGCTTACGGCCCGAGTGGCCGTCAACCACCTTTGGAATCGGCATTTTGGTGAGCCGCTGGTATCGAGCGTCTTTGATTTTGGAAACAAAGGGACCACGACCGAGCATCAGAAGCTCTTGGACTGGTTGGCTGCGGAATTGATGGCCCATGGATGGAGCATGAAGTACATGCATCGGCTGATGCTCACCTCGGAGGCGTATCGCAGGCATTCAAGCTTAGCGGGGGCTCCGTCGGCAATCGCGATCGATCCGGACAATCGGCTCTTGTGGAGGCGAAGCCCGATTCGGCTGGAGTCTCAGGTAGTGCGGGACTCGATTCTATCGCTTGCAGGGAGCTTGGACACGACGATTGGAGGCCCCTCGGTACCGATGAATCAGCAGGCCGATTCGCTCCGACGCAGTTTGTATTTCTTTCATTCGAACAACGAGCGGAATCTGTTTTTGACGACGTTTGACGAAGCGTTGGTCAAGGAGTGTTATCGGCGAGATCAGAGCATCGTTCCCCAACAGGCATTGGCGCTGAGCAACAGTCGATTGGTTTTGGACTCTGCGGTGCGCATTGCCGAGCGGATCGGCAGCACGGGGCAGGGGGGGCAGTTCGACGAGCAGGATTTTATCGAACAAGCGTTCCAGCAGATCTTGGGGATTCGGGCCGACGAATCGATGGTTGGGTCCAGCAAGCGGGCGATGGAGCGATGGCGGAGTTTGCCTGAGGGTGAGATAGGCCAAGGCTCATCGATGCCCGATCGGATCATGCCCGATCGGATCATGTTGGTATGGTCGCTGCTGAACCACAACGACTTTGTCACTCTGCGTTGATTGGCTAGGTGGGATGACTAGGTGGGATGCCGACCGCGTGTAGGGCTTCTTGGTTTTAGCCCGGAGGGCGGCACTTCTCTGCCGGTGTGCGTAAGCCACCGGATTTGGGTAACAACACAACCATTCTATATTCTTCCGATGCGCAAGCATCTATTCCTGATACTTCGCAATTCGATACCTATCTCATTTAGCAAACCGATGCTAGGTCTCTAAAACTACCACTCACCCCAGTGTGTCGCCCTCAAGGCTTCTTGGGGTGTTGGGGTGATCTCCCCGTAACCGGTGGCTTACGCACACCGGCAGTTCTTGTGCCGCCCTCCGGGCTAAAACCAAACAGCCAATTACCCGATTATCGATCAAAAATCTGCTTGGCTGTTCCATCAGCGTTCCATCAGCGTCTATTAGTGGTCCTGGTCGGGCCGGGGATGCTTGCTACATGGGATGCCGACTGCTGGGGCTACGTGGGAAAGACCTCGGTTTGCATGAGTCGCTTGGCATCTTGCTCCTGGCCGTACAAAACGACAACATCGCCTGCCGCAATGGTATCCCCAGGTCCGGGGATCCCCGGCAACAACGCATCGTTGCGGCGGATCGCCAGCACGATCACTCCCAGGTCCCATGGCCGGGATTCCCTGAGCTTCTTTCCGACTAGCGGATTTGCCGGTTCGATCAAATACTCTGAAACGACGTAGCCGTGTTCAACCCTCAGCAGCAGTTCGTAATCCAGCGCCCGCACCAAACCCGCCTGAGTCAGCGAGTAGGAGATGATGTGATCGAGCGTTTTTCGGACAAAGTCCAAGCGGCTCATGGCGGTGATCGCCAAAGCGATGACGACGGCTGCGAGGATAACCATCAGTGAACCGATGGTATTGCTCCCTTGGACGAACGTGGCAACCATGGTGGCAAGGGCTGAGGTCAGGCCGATGTTACCGACAAGAATCAAATCTCGGATAATGCGGCGTCGGACAGGATGGTTCACAACCAACTCGGCTTCTTTGGTCGTAAACCCTACTCCGAAAAAAGCCGAATAACTTTGGAAGCTGGCCGTATCAAAACTCAGTCCGGTCATCATCAAAGCCGTCGTGGCTACTTTGATCGCCAGCAAGGAGAAAAGAGCGATAACGATCAAGGTAACAATCGCAGTCATCCGTCCGTTGGACCTTATTGAAATGGCTCTTGTGGAGAATTTGTGGGCAAAAGATCATTGTAACGGATGGTTTTTTTAGGCTGTTTGGATCTCGCACCTTTATTTAACCACGGAATACGCAGAATACACGGAAGGGTAGCAAAGATTCTGGTGGGTCTTATTTCCGTGTGTTCTGTGTGTTCCGTGGTTAACTGGTCTTCGGCGGTAAGAGCCATTACCGCAAGATCTCGATCCAAAAAGAATCGCTCAACGCGAACCACGATCACTTATCTTTGCCTACCATCGTGCCTTCGAATTGGATCCTCGGGTCGGTCACTTTGACCAACTCACCGAGTTCATAGACGTTCTGGTAGCCGTACCCATAGAGATTGATGTAAGTCGGGACATTGAGCGCCAGTTGGACCGGTTTTTCTTGCGATGCAACTTGGGATCCCAAGGATCGATTGCTACTTGGACGACTCGGCGCGGACTTCGATGCGAAATCGATCTGGTTGCCGTCGAAGTTGTTGTTGCAATAGATCAAGACCGTGGTCTCAGGAGTGGGGATCACACCCGCAAGGTTGGCTTGGGTAAAGTCGGTAAAACTCAAGTGCTTTGCACCTTGGATGTGGATCCGCTCATAGCGAAACGCAGATCGTGTATCGAGAACCATCACGTTGGGCTGTTTGCTCATCTGAAGGAACTGATCCAAGCTCAAGATCCGGGCGCTGCGATGCGGTTCGACCTCGGCAACAAGCTCCTTGAAGTCTTCGTAGCTGACTCGGGCCCTGGGGTATTCACCCGCGGTTTGACTGGGTAACTCGAAGGGGTTTGGCAGACCGGCCGTCTGAGCTCCGAAGAGGACTTGGGCACCCGAGGTTGGACCACTGCCGCCCTGGCCGAATGGAACCGGGCCAAGCGGAGTGAGACTCACTGGAGGCGAAGCCGGTGGTATTGCAGGAAGTGCATAGCCCGATGGGAACGGTTGGCCGTCGGACTCCCAGCCGGTTCCTTCGGCCTTCTGAACCAAAGCTGCGACGCGATCGGTGACGATCTTGTCCTTGATAGCCTCGCGTTTTTCGATCCGTTTCTTTTTCTGAGCCAGCAGCGCTTCGAGTGTCTTGATTTCCTGCTGCTGCATGCTGTGGGTTTGATCAAACTGTTTTTGGACCAGTTGGGTGATCGTCTCGACGATCTGTTTCTTGCGATCCTCGTCTTGGGAGGCTTGGTATTCCGAAAGCAAACCACTCATGAGCATCGAGACGGGTGGCTCGGACGCCGGATAGTAAGCCGGCATAGGATAAGCCGGATTATCGTAAGCCGGATTAGGGTAAGCCTGCGGCCGTGGGGGGCTCAGCGCCGGCAGTGGGCTAGCAGGCAGCGAGTTAGCAGGCAGCGAGCTAGCAGGCAAGCTGCCTTGGGCTAGCAACGCGGAACTCGTTGCCAAACCCGGGATCGAGAAACCCAAAAATGCCAATGCGATCCGAATTCCAAAGCGAGGACATTTCATCTGCGTGCGACCTTAAGACGAGGACATTTTCGATCGATACGGAAATCGATGGTAGCAGATTGGATCGACCGATCCAAGTCTGCAACGTGGCCTTTTACGCTCGGGGCCTTTTACGCTCGGGACCTCTAGCGTCTGATGACGAATTGCCGAAATTCGCCGGTAGCTTCGCTTTGAAATCGATCGAGTTTCTGGATATGGCCCGGGGCGATCTCGATGAGTCGCTCCAAAAAAGCATCGAGCGTTTCCAAGGGACCTTCGACCACGATCCGAACGCGGCCATCGTCAAGATTTTCGACAAGCCCACCGACAGGGTATTGTCTAGCAAGGTCGCCGACGGAGTAGCGCATGCCGACTCCCTGAACACGCCCGCTGAGGAAACAGGTCAATCGTTGCATGAGTTACCGCCGGAAAACGAAACGAGCCGACAAACCATCGCTTGCCGGCTTCGTTGAAAATCTTGAAATCAAAGCGTAGCAGAAGGCTACTTCTTCTTTTTCTTCTTGTCGTCGGCTTCGTCTTCCTTCTTGACCTTCTTCTTTTTCTTCAAAGAGATCTTGGGAACACGGACTTTGGCCATTCCCATGACGACCGAATTTTCGGACCACTTGTCGAGGTCTTGGAGACGCTTGATGCGCTCGGCTCGGGTCATCACGTTGCGGCTTTTGATACCGCCGGCTCGAACTTTCAAGCTTTTATCTAAGGTCATTTTGGTTCACAACGGTGGAAAAATTGCCGATCTGGCAGAAACCATAGGGCGAAAAGCTTATCTTTGGATCGGTTTCCTTTCAAGCCAACTTTGGGCTATATTTTCGGTTTTGGACGTTGCTTTATCGCTTTAAGTGGGCAAACCTGGTCGTTTTGCAGGCATATCCCAGGGGTTCCAAGCTCTTTTTCAGCCTTTAGATTCAGGATTTAAGCACCATGAGCAGCCATTCTAAGCGGTCCGGAGCGATCCGCACGGGCCTCGTCGCCTTGCTGCTCGTGCCGATTCTCCTGACGATTTGGATGGTAACTTACCTTTGGGTCGAGCGTTCCTCGCGCGAGTTGATCTACAGGAAAAACGCTTCGGCCCAAGGAATCTCGCGACTTGAAGCTTGGGCACCCCTGATGTTCTATCCCTCCCGATGGACTTGGCTCAAAGCCGAAGCCTATCGAAAACTAGGGGATCGGCCCAGGGTCGGCAGGCTCGTCGACGAGATGGCCGCCAAAGGTCTACCGATCGCAAAAGCCTCGAGCCCACTTTGGCTCTTGGAATCGGCCGCGGGCATGCCCAGCAAAGTCAAGGACAACCTCGGACCGCTGCTGCTGGTCTACAAATCCGACGGCGGAGAGGTCTTGGCCTCCTTGGTCCAAGGATTCCTCAACCAGGGGGACCGCTCGAGCGCCGACCAGGCCCTAAGGCTCTGGAATGAGCTCTACGAGCAGGATCCCAAAGCAGCATTCTGGCAAGGGGTCTTCAGCACCGCCAACTATGACCTAGACACCGCTTTGGAGTCGTTCCAAAGAGCGATCGAACTCGACCCGCAAGAACCTCGGGCACGCCAGGAGCTCGCCGAAGTCTACCTCGAAAAAGCGAATTTCGAAGAAGCCCGAGCGATGTTCGAATGGCTCATGAAAAACGACTACGAAACCCCCGAAGTGATCACCGGCTATGCCCGTTCGCTCTTGAACCTGGGGCTCACCGACGAGGCCTCTTTGGAATTGAAAAAACTGCCCGATGTTTCCAAGCTGCCAAGTCCCGAGTTGGCTTTGGTGTGCGAAACGAACCTCGAAGCAGACCAAGCCGAGCTTGCCAGCCAACAGGCGACGATGCTTCTGAAACGTTGGCCCAATGCATTGCCTTATTTGCAACTCAAAGCCCGAAGTTTGGCCAAACTGGGGGAAACCTCCGAAAGCGAAAAGTATTTCGCACAGGCAGCAGAGAGCCAAAACAAACGTCCGCAGATCGACCAGATGATCGAGCGGTTGGCAACCGACTCGGCCAACCAGGAACTCCGTCGCGATATGGGCCAGATGATGATGGATTACCTCGACCCGGCCGGCGGTGTGGGCTACATCCAAATCGCTTCGCGCTCCAATCCATTCGATATCCAATCCCAGGAACTCCTGGTTAGCTATTACGAGAAAGAAGGGGATTTGCAAGTCGCCCAGAACCATCGCCGAATAATCCGACAGATCGAGCAACAGGTACTCAAACCGATGGAAATGTCCGAGCAACCGCCAGTCGCCTCACCCCAACCACCGGCGGCTCTACCCCAACCCTAGGACGCTCGGACTATGCACTCGCCAAAAGGCTCTTGGGTTTGGCTGCCGACAACTGCGGTCCTTTCGGCAATAGTGATACTTACAAGCTGCTCGGGACCCACGCCCGAGTCGAGCAACATGGGCGAACTGCCCGAGGCGACCGCATCGACTCAAAAACGGGGTTTACCCGCCGGTCCCAATTCGCCCGCTAGCTCCAATTCACGCGGCGGAACAGGCACAGGAGCCCAAGACCATCGGATGCAGTTCTCCAGCGTCGGAGCAGAAGCTGGCATCGATTTCCGCTACCAAAACGGGGAGGCACTTTGGCTCGTTGCCATGATCGAATCCAATGGCGGCGGGGTAGGCTGGATCGACTTGGACCGCGATGGCCGTTGGGATCTATTCATGCCAGGGGGCGGACAGCTTACATCGCAACGCGAGCCCATCATGGTCGCAAACGGATTTTTTAGGCAAACGACCCAGCAACGCTTTGAGTCCGTAGCCACGCAAACTGGAGTCCAAGACGGAGTCTGTTACTCTTTTGGAGTGGCTGTCGGGGATTACGATGCAGATGGTTTTTCGGACTTGTTCGTCACCGGCTATGGGGGCCAACAATTGCTCCGAAATCTCGGGGACGGAACCTTTGAAGACGCTACGGCCTTATCGGGTTTCTCGCACCGGGGTTGGAGCTCCTCGGCCGCTTGGTTCGATGCCGAAAACGATGGCGACCTCGATTTATATATCGCCCACTACGGGATTTGGAGTCCCGAGACGGACAAACGATGCACGAATGGCTCAGGAGAACTCGACCGCTGCGCCCCGGCCGACTATGTCGGCGAGTCCGATGAACTGTGGATCAATCAAGGAGACGGTCGGTTCGAAGACCGTTCGGAAGACTTCAAAACTTTTTCCTATCGAGGAATCGGCGTGATCGCTTGCGATTTCGACCACGATGGCGATACCGATTTGTATGTCTCGAACGATGAGGACCCGAATGTCCTTTTCGATAATCAACACGAAAAAAAACTCGATGGGCAAGTCACCTGGCAGTTCAAAGAGGTAGGGGCCACCTCAGGCACGGCCCTTGGCTCTCGGTCGATCGTCGATGGGAGCATGGGATTGGCGTTGGGCGATTTCGACGGCAATCTCAAACCGGATCTGCTGGTGACCAACTATCAAAACGAATATTGCGAACTTTATCTCAATCAAGGCAAGCAATACTTCACGCTCGGCACACGGTCCTCAGGGCTCATGGCATTGGGCCAAGCGGTCGTCGGATGGGGGACGGCCTTCGGGGACCTAGACCTCGATGGAGACGAGGACCTCTTGGTGATCGCAGGACACACCAGTCGCAAGCCCATCAAGAGCAGCAATCTTCAAAAGCCTTATTTGCTCGAGAACAAAGACCGCAAGCGCTTGGTCTCCTGTGGTGAATCGTCGGGTGAATTCTTCCGTCAGGTCCATGCAGGCCGGGGTATGGCGATTGCCGATTACGACAACGATGGGGACATAGACTTTGCCGTCAGCATGATCGAACAGCAGATGGAGCTATTGAGAAACGACACGCCTAAGGGAAATTACCTAATAGTCGACTTGGTAGGACTCCGCTCCAACCGTGATGCGATTGGAGCATGGATCGAACTGGAGTTAAATGAAGGCTCGCTTGGGGGTGCCAACGGGCCAGAGCCAAGCGACTCGGGACGAAGGTTGTTAAGGCATCGTTTTGGGGGGGGATCCTATGCGTCCTCTCATGCGAGCAGTTTGCATCTGGGACTTGGGAATGCCGGGGGGATCAAACAACTCACAGTGCATTGGCCCGGAGGTAAAATCGAAACTCTCAGGGATCTACTCCCCAACCAACGCATCACCGTGATAGAATCGTCTCAGTGAGCACTCTTGCTCCGATTGCCGATTCACCCCCAGTTGTTTTTCGTCCAGATCCATGACCGATAAAGTATCCAATCAATTGCCGACCCAAGATGTACCGGCCGCATCGTATCCTTTTTTTACTCAACTTGCCCGGACGATCAATTCCGGCCAGTCCCGATCGACCATCCTCTCTGGGAGCATCTACGATCTTTACTACGACGGCCGAGAGTATGTGCCTCTGATCCCGTTTTTGCTCAACAAGACCAAGGTTCCGGGGCTCATCCAGGTCGTCTACGAGCTCAATGGACCGATCCGGATCGCCGAAGAAGATCGCTCCAAACTTCGGGAAGCTTGGGCGGCTTGGAAAAACGGCGTGGGAATCGACACGGTAGCCACACGCGAGGTTCTTCAGGACGGGAGCAAGTTCGACCTGCGTCGCAAGGAGTTCGATCAGTACCTTCGCGATGCGATTGGAAACTCGACGCAGGCTTTGGAATTCCTCCGGCAATTGACCATCTGTTCGAGGGCCTGCCTCAAAGAAAATCTGCTGATCGTCATCGAAGGGACGGACATCCTGCTACCCGCGGGCGACGGGGATGTATCCAAGATGAACGACGCGCAATTGCGCCGCATCACGATCGTGACCGATTGGTTTGGTGACCCCGCATTTTTCAACGGCAAGGACAACGTCTTGCTGTTGGCGGAATCTCGAAGTTTGATTCACCAACGCGTCTCGAGGCTTCCTCAAGTCCTCTCCGTCGAGGTGCCTTCGCCCGATCTTGCATCCCGAAGGCACTATGCGCAGTGGCATGCTGCAAGCAGTGGAAATCGGCACGTGATCGATACGCTCGACTCGGTGGCCGAGGCGACCGCAGGTCTTTCGTTGCATGCGATGCGCCAGTTGCTTCTGGCTTCGGATTACTCCAAGCAACCGATTCAGCGGCAGGATACGACCTTGCAGGTCGAGCAGTTCATCCAATCGCAATTGGGCGACGATGTCGTGGAGTTTAAGAAACCGATCCAAACGCTCAAAGACGTGATCGGATTTTCCAAGCTCAAAGATTTCCTCCGAGATTATCTGATACCACGCATGAAGCTCCCCGACGACCGAGCCTTGCCAGGGGCGGCGATCGCTGGTCCCATCGGCGGTGGCAAGACGTTTATCTTCGAGGCCGTGGCCGCAGAGCTCGATATGCCTGTGCTGGTCCTTAAGAACATTCGCAGCCAGTGGTTTGGCCAAACCGATGTGATCTTCGAACGGCTCCGCCGGGTGCTCGAGGCCCTCGAGAAAGTCGTCATCTTCGTCGACGAGGCCGATACGCAGTTTGGAAGTGTTGGCGAAGGGGCCCATGAGACCGAGCGCCGACTGACCGGAAAAATCCAGGGCATGATGAGCGACCCGAAACTCCGAGGGAAAGTCATCTGGCTGCTGATGACCGCCCGCATCCACTTGCTCTCCCCAGACATCCGACGTCCAGGACGTGTCGGGGACTTGATCATCCCGATCTTGGATCCCATCGGCGAAGATCGCCTCGAGTTCATCCGCTGGATGCTCGGTCCGACAAAGCTAGCTACCGAGGAATTGGTCCAATGGCTCGACCAAGAGGGGCTTGAGGAGGACTACTCCTCGGCAGCCTACGCGGCCTTGCGCAGTCAGTTCAAGGCGATTCCACCCAAAAACGCCGAGGAGTTAAAGACAATCGTCCGCGATTTTTTGCAGCCAGCCATCAAGCAAACGCGGCGTTACCAGACCTTGCAAGCCCTCATCAACTGTACGCGTCGCTCGCTTTTGCCCGATCCAGACATTTCCGATTCGCAGCGCGCCCAGATGGAAGAGGAAATCCGCCTATTAGAATCGATGGGGATTCGATAAGCGAAAATGGCAATCAAGTAGCCAACACCGTTTTGCAATTCCATGTACCAGGAGCATGCTATGCCACACGCCTTACGATTCCAACCACTGGCTCTTGTTCTTTGCCTCGCCACGGCATTGGGGCTCGGGCAATCGGTTTTTGCCCAAGAGCTTTTTTCCAAATTGGTCGGGCCGGTCCAAGTCGGCTCCGTAGCCAACGGACCTAAGGCGAACAACAAAACCGTCGAAGTCCCCTACATCTTTTGGGGTGGTGACATCGCCACGTTCCTTGCTAATGGAGATCTCAAGACGGGCCAAGGCTCGACCTATCAGCAGATGGGCTTGGACATGCAGTTGGTCCCTGGGGACGATTTTGTTGGCCAAGTGCGAAACTACCTGTCGGGCAAATCCCCGATGCTCCGGGGCACGATGCACATGATCGGACTGGCGGGTGAAGTTCTCGGAGCAGACCCCAGAACCAAACCGGTCATCATCTTGCAACTCTCCTGGAGTGCAGGGGATCACATCGTTGCAAAGAAAGGGGTCAAGAATCTTAATGACCTCAAGGGCAAAAAAATCGCCTGCCAGCAAGGTGGTCCCCACGTCGGCCTCCTCTACGATTCCTTGGCGGCTGCCGGACTGAATCGCGAAGATGTCGAAATCGTCTGGACCAAGGACATCACTGGACCAGACGGACCGGCAACCGCCTTCAAGAACGACCCAAGCCTCGACGCTTGCTGCGTGGTTACTCCGGACATGATCGGACTGACGAGCGGACTCGATGGTGTCGGCACCGGCGCCGAGGGAACCGTCGAAGGAGCCCACGTGGTCAACAGCACCGTTCAAATGAGCCGCTCGATCGCCGACGTTTACGCCGTTCGAAGCGACTGGTACGAGGCCAACCGGGACTGGGTCGAAAAATTCGTCGCTGGAAACCTCAAAGCCACCGAGCAGATCGTCGCCATGCGCAAAGCGTACGGCGAAAGCGGCAAAATGACCAAGGAATACGAAAAGATCCTCACGACCTCACAGAGAATTTTTGGCAAAGAAGTTCTACCGACGCTCGAAGGCGATGTGCACGGTCTGCTGCTCGACTGCGGATTCGTCGGGTTGCCCGGACAGATCGCGTTCTTCAAACAAAAATCCAACGCCAGCGGATTCGAAGAAGTCATGACTCGATCCATCAACTTGGCAACTCAGTGGAAGTATGCGAAAGCCCGAGCAGGATTTGAACCCAACGACTTCGACTACAAAAAACTCTCGCAACTCGGCCAGATCGAGTACGTCGAACCGAGCAGCGTCGAACGCTTCAACCCCAGCGCCGAATCGACCGAGATGTTCCTAGGCGAAAACCTCGATGCCAACACCATCGTCAGCTTCTCGATCAACTTCGAACCCAACGAGCAATCCTTTTCCAGCGACCGCTACGGTGCTGAATTCCTCCGCGCTCTGAAACAGGCCAGCCAATTCGGTAACGCTGCGGTCGTCATTCGAGGGCACGCCGACCCCTCGAAGACCCTCATGGATCTGATCAAAGCCGGAACTTCCAAAGGAATCATCCAGCAGAATGGAACCCAAGGCAACTACAGGTACTTCATGAACGGAAAACCCTTGGAGTTAAACCGCACCAAAGAAGTCGTCGATTTGATCAAAAACGGGGCCTTCGGCGGTGGCAATCCCGATCCGACCGTCACCATGCAGGCCGCTCTGACTTTGTCCCAAGCTCGAGCCGAAGCGGTCAAGAAATCACTTGAGAAATTCGCCAAGGAATCCGGGATTACCGTCGATCTGTCCCAGATTGTCCCCGTCGGCGCAGGCATCATGGAACCGGTGATTCCCAAGCCCCGGAATATCGACGAAGCCAAAGAGAACATGCGAGTCGAGTTTCGAATCGTGAAAGTCAATCCCGAAGCCTTAACGCCGACCGATTTCAACTTCTAATGGACTAATGGACCCTCGTCCTATGACAACCATCGCACGCTCCCTATGGACCCTCTCAACGCTTTGCATTGGGCTAGTCTCCCTCCTAACTCTCAGCACTTCCAAGCCGAGTTACGCAGGAGCCAACGACTACGTTGTGATCGTGCTGGATGATTCCGGTTCCATGCGCGAGGTCATGCGCCGCGATCGACGAAGCCGAATCGATGCAGCAAAAAGCTCACTCACGCAGGTGATCCAGCAGATCGCTCCAGGGACCAACGTGGGGGTGTTGCTTCTGAATGGAGCCCGTCAAAATGGAAATTGGTTCATCCCTATCGGGCCAGTCAATCCCCAGGAAGCCATCGATCGGATCAGCAAGTTGAGGGCCAACGGTGGAACGCCCCTGGGCGATGCCCTTCGCATCGCATCGGATGAGCTTCTAGCCCTTCGCTCCAAAAAAATCTACGGGACCTATCGACTGATCGTTGTGACCGATGGCGAAGCGTCCGACCAAGCACTTCTAGACCAGTACCTGCCCGATATCCTCTCCCGAGGCATCATCATCGATGCGATCGGGGTCGACATGCGAGGCGATCACTCTTTGGCCACGCGAGTCCACAGCTACCGACGGGCCGACGATCAAGCCTCCTTGTCCAATGCCATTCAGGAAATCCTGGCCGAAGGAAGTGGGACAGACCAAGGAAACAGCAGCGAAGATTTCGCCCTGCTCGAGGGCCTAGGCGATCTCGATGTGTCCGAGGTTCTCAAGGCGTTGGCCACTCCCAACAACGAGAAAGTCACCGGCATCCGATCTCGTCAAGCATCGGGATCTGCGGCAGCCGACGGCGGGTTCGGCAATCCGAACAACGGCCCGAACAACGGCCCAAACGGACCGGTATCAGGATTCCCAACTTCCAACATTGCACCGAACCCTTCGGTCCAAAAATCGGGTTTTTTCGCGCAAGTCTTCGGGACCATCTGCACCTGTTGCATCCCTTTGCTCTTGGTGATGTTCTTCATTTCCGCGTTCTTGACCAAGTCGAAGGTCAAGCGAAAGTAATCTGTAGGGAATCTCTAGGGAGCAACAATCGCCCCGGCGATTGCTAGCAATCGAAACTCGGTTTTTCGGGGACTCAGGTTGCATTGCCGTCTGATTTTTTGCTATGGAATCAGTTGGCGAGCAGTCCGACTCAGGGCTGTGAATTTCGTAGAGGCAAACAACGCGCAGCTTTGAACCATGGCATCCTTGACGCACCGACCGCAATGGAAAAGCGCGCTGATGCTCCTGGCGTTCTTGCTCCTAGCGCCGTCGATGGTCGGTTGCACTTCGCAGCGGTATCTCCAACCGCGTCGCACGCCGGTGAATCCTTTGACCGACGCGTTGAGTCTGATGAATCGGTCGGGACCTCAGCCCACGGGTCGAACGATATCGCTGTTGAGGCATTACGATGTTCTGGATCTATTCCACCACAATCCGGAGTTGGCGTTGGAAAACCTCCAACGAGTTGCCACCGATGAGAAAGGGGCTGAAAAGACCTACGCGATCTCGGAGTTGGCTTACATTCTGGGGATTCGCTATCAGCGAAGCGGCAATCCGGGCAAAGCGCTCGACATGTACTCGGTGGCCGTGAGCAACGCTTATTTGTATCTCTTTAGCCCCGAGCTCGATGGATTTCGCAACCCTTATGATCCCCAGTTCCGGGGTGCATGCGATTTGTACAACACCTCGCTCGAGGCCGTTTTGCGGATCGTCAGCAGCGAAGGGAATCTTAGGCCAGGATTGAGCTATCGCATCAGCACCGACAGTGCGTCTCACGATGTTCGAGTCGCCAATCGGGGGCCTTGGTCGGACGACGATTTCGGGGAATTGAAATTCTGCAGCGATTTTCAGGTCAAGACGATTGATGCGGGGAATGTGACCTATGGGATCGGGGTTCCGATGTTGGCCGTCCGCAAGCGGCCTGAGAATGAGACGGCGGCCGAGCAGTATTACCCTGAGGGTCTGTCGTTTCCTGTGACTGCGATTTTGCGGGTCACGACCCCGCCGCAACAGGGTCCATCGAGCGGTGCATCGGACGATCCCGCGACGTGTCGTCATCCGTGTGTGCTTGAGCTCCACGACCCACTCTCGGCCGCCGAGTTGGGTTTGAATGAGCGGTTGGTTCCCATCCAATCCGACTTGAGCACACCGCTTGCCCATTTCCTTGAGAATCCAAAGTTCAAAGAGCAGACCAACAGCACGACCGGATTGCTGTTCCCGGATCAATCACAAAAGCTCCGAGGGGTGTACATGCTCGAGCCTTTTGATCCGAACCGCATACCGGTTCTGATGGTCCATGGTCTGTGGTCGAGTCCGATGACATGGATGCCGATGTTCAATGACCTGCGGTCGTTTCGCGAGTTGCGCAAGAACTACCAATTTTGGTTTTATCAGTATCCGACGGGTCAGCCCTTTTGGATCAGTGCATCGCAGATGCGAGCCGACTTGGCAGAACTTCGCCGGAACATCGATCCGAATGCACAGTCCCCGGTGCTCGATCAGATGGTATTGGTCGGTCACAGCATGGGTGGGTTGGTTTCGCGGATGCAGACGATCGAGAGCGGGGAGGAGTTTTGGCGGATCCTCAGCGATGCATCGTTTGATCAGCTCCGGGCCAGCGAAGAAGAAAAAAAACGTCTGGCCAGCGTATTGTTCTTTCATCCCAACCCCTCGATCCAACGCGTCGTGACGATAGCAACTCCGCATCGCGGTAGTGACTATGCCAACGACTACACGCAGTGGCTTGGAAAAAAACTCATCCAGCTTCCTTCCGGGGTCATCGAGGTGACCAACTCGCTGATCCGTCAGAATCCGGACATTTTCCGGGACACCGAGCTTTTGATCACCAAGACCAGCATCGATTCGTTGAATCCTGACTCACCGATTTTCCCGGTCCTGTTGCGATCGCGCAGGGCGTCTTGGGTCCATTACCACAACATTATCGGAATGATTGAAAACTCGAGTTGGTTTTCGAAAGACACGATGGAGTCCGATGGAATCGTGTCGTTTGCCAGCGCGCAGATGGAGGATGCCCAGACGCAGATCGTCGTTCAGGCCAATCACGGCTCGGTCCATACCACGCCTCGAGCGATCCTCGAGGTGCGTCGGATCCTGATCGAGCATTTAAAAGAGGCCTGCCAGAAGCCTCAATTGGCCGAATGCCTAGACCTGCCGGAACCTTGGAAAAAGATTCATCGGCAAACACCTATAGGATCGACAGGGTATCTCGACTGGCCCGTTCGATCCGCCGCCGTGGAATTGCCTCTCGAAGGTCGCTCAGGCTTCAGGTAGGAAAACGATGCCCTCGGGGAATTCTCCGAGAAAAAGTTGCGAATCTACAGATTGAGTGCCAGATCGTGACCCTGTTGGATTTCATCCCGTTGAGCTAAACTAAGAGCAGCGTCCTGCCCTAGATCGCACACTCGATGAGTCGCTTCGCTCATGATCGAATTTGAATTCAACGGTGCTTCGCATCAAGCCCAGCCCGAGACAACCGTCCGGGGGTTGCTCGATTCGGCCAAGATCGAAAGCCGCTTTTGTGCCGTCGAAGTCAACGAGGAGATCTTGCCCAAGTCACAGTATGACACCTACCGCGTTCAACCCGGCGATCGCATCGAAGTCGTTACCTTGGTAGGTGGTGGCTGATGAACCCAAAGTCCCCTCCTAGCCCAGCGAATGGCCCACAGAACACCCCAGAGACGACCCATCGGCTCGATGTGGCCGGAAAGCTACTTGCTTCCCGAGTGATCGTTGGCACAGGCAAATACGATACGCTCGAGCAGATGCGAGAATCGCTCGATGCGAGCGGCTCGAGTTGCGTGACGGTTGCGATCCGGCGGGAGAAACTCTACGATCGCGACGGGAAAAACCTCTTGGACTTTATCGACACAGATCGATTTACCCTACTGCCCAATACCGCTGGGTGTTTCAACGCCAAGGATGCAGTAAGGGTCGCAAGGATGGGCCGGGAGATTTTGCGAGAACTGGGAAACCCCGGAGCCGATTGGGTCAAACTCGAAGTCCTCGGAGACACCAAAACCCTCTTGCCCGACCCCCTGGCAACCCTGGATGCTTGCCACCGGCTCGTCGAGGATGGCTTCAAGGTCCTCTGCTATACCAGCGACTGTCCCATCATGGCCGTGCGATTGAAATCTGCCGGTGCGGCAAGCGTCATGCCTGCGGCGAGTCCTATCGGCAGCGGACAAGGCATCCTCAATGAGAACAACCTGAAGATCATCCTCGAGTACCTCAAAAGCGACGATCCGAATTACCCGGTGATTATCGATGCAGGGGTAGGGACAGCCAGCGATGTCGCCGAGGTGTTCGAACTCGGCGCCGACGGCGTGCTGCTCAATACGGCGATTGCTCATGCTCGCGATCCGGTGATGATGGCCAGCGCCGTGCGGCATGCAGCCATCGCAGGGCGCGAAGCCTACCTTGCCGGCCGCATTCCTAAACGGCTCTATGCCATGGCCAGCAGTCCCGAAGAAGGCCTGATCTCCTCTCGACCTTGGTAAGACCCTTTGACGGATTCCCGACCGAATAGCCCCTAATTGACTAACGCCCCTATTTGACTAACGCCCCTATTTGACTAACGAAGGAGAGTTTCGGTGCAACCCAACCATTTCGACGTGGTCGTCATAGGCACAGGCCCAGGCGGCGAGGGGGCCGCGATGCAAGCGGCCAAGGCCGACAAGAAAACCGCTGTCATCGAAGCTTATAAAGAGATCGGCGGAGGTTGCACCCATTGGGGTACGATCCCAAGCAAAGCCCTTCGGTTTTCCATCTACTCGATGATGGAAGCCATGAACAATACCATCGTCCGAGATATGGGTATCCACATCAATCCGACGATCGCCCAACTGCGGGCCAGTTCCCGTTCGATCATCAACAAGCAGGTCGAGATGCGCCAGCGTTTCTATGAACGCAACAACGTCCCTGTCTTCCATGGGTACGCCAAATTCATCGACGAGCACACTCTGGAAATCGATCCGGAAACCCACATCCGCGGCGAGAACATCATCATCGCGACCGGTTCGCGTCCGTTCCGACCCGCTGGCGTCGACTTTAGCCATCCCCGCGTTTTCGATAGCGATACAATCCTGGATTTGAAGACCAAGCCCCAATCGATCACCATCTACGGTGCCGGAGTGATCGGCTGCGAATATGCCTCGATGTTCCGAAATCTCGGAATCAAAGTCAACTTGATCAACACGCGTGCTAAGTTGCTTGAGTTCCTCGACGATGAAATCATCGATGCCCTGAGCTACCAGATGAGGGACTCGGGAGTCATCATCCGACACAACGAGAGCTTCTCCAAGATCGAGCCCAAAGAAGATGGGGTCGTTTTGTACTTGGAAAGTGGCAAACAAGTCAAAACCGACATCCTCCTTTGGGCCAATGGGCGATCCGGCAACACCGACAAACTTCAACTCGAACGAGTCGGCATCACCCCCGACTCCAGAGGGTTACTCAAAGTCAACCAAAGCTTCCAAACCTCTTGCCCCCATATCTACGCCGTCGGTGATGTCATCGGATTCCCCTCGCTTGCAAGCGCCGCGTACATGCAAGGCCGAGCCGCAACGCGACATATCCTCGGAGCCCAAGAGGACCTCCATTTGACCGATATTCCAAACGGGATCTACACAAGCCCTGAGATCAGCTCGATCGGTAAAACCGAACGAGAACTCACGGCCGACAAAGTCCCCTACGAGGTTGGACACTCCCAGTTCAAAAGCCTCGCACGAGCGCAGATCACCGGCCGGGCCATCGGGATGCTCAAGATCCTATTCCATCGTGAAACCCTCGAAATACTCGGAGTCCATTGCTTCGGTCCCAACGCTTCGGAAATCATCCACATCGGACAAGCCATCATGAAGCAACCCGCGCCGAACAACACCCTCGAGTACTTCATCGACACGACATTCAACTACCCGACGATGGCCGAAGCCTACCGCGTTGCGGCCCTCAATGGCTATAACCGTTTGTTCTAACCCACCGATCCACCCGCGAACCAATGACTCAAACACCAGCGACGCAACATCAGCCCGGACATCCCCATGCACCGGTGAATCTTCCCGAACCCTCCAGGGTTCCGGTCCAAGGCTGGCACTGCGGCCATTACTTCTACCGTTGGGATCGACGCGAACTTGCAAAGCTCAATAATCCTGTGGAGATCGCTGCAGCCAAACAGCAGTTCTCCGATTGCCTCAACGAACTCAACGACCGGCCAGAACGCCTGCAGTGGTTTATCATCAGCGGTCACAAGGCCGATATCGGCTTGATCGCCATGGACCCCGATCCCTTGCGCATCGATCGACTCCACCAACGCTTGCTATCGACTAGACTCGGACATGCCCTCGTTGCGACCTACTCCTTTGTGTCGATGTCCGAGATCAGCGAGTACCTTCCTAATAAAGAGCAATACGCCGAGAAACTCATCCGAGGCGGCGAGGATCCCAACTCACCGACGTTCCAGGCAAAGTTATCTTCGTACGAACGAAGGATCCCGGTGATGCATGCCCAACGCCTCGCCCCGGAATTCCCAACTTGGCCCTCGATGTGCTTCTACCCGATGAATAAATCGCGAGATGTCGGCGCCAACTGGTTCCTCGAGCCCTTCAGTGCTAGGACCGAGATGATGGCCGAGCACGCCCAGAGCGGGATGGCTTTTGCCGGGCGAGTCACCCAACTGGTAACCGCCTCGGTGGGCTTGGACGACTGGGAATGGGGAGTGACGCTTTGGGCTCGAAACCCTCAATTCCTCAAAGACATCGTCTATACGATGCGGTTCGACAAAGCCAGCGCGACATACGGTCAGTTCGGCGATTTTTACGTTGGATACCTAGCAAGCGCCGACGAAATTCTCAAGCACTGCTGTATCGGAAACTGACCTCAAGCCAACGGCCAACCTCCATGAGCGACCTGTGTGTCAAAGACCTGTGCAAGACCTACAGCAACGGCCAGGAGCAAATTTCCGTGCTCGACGGCCTTTGCTTGGAAATCAACCGTGGCGACAACTTGGCCGTGATCGGTCCTAGCGGGTCGGGCAAATCGACACTCCTGCAGATTCTTGGTGTTTTGGATGCTCCAAGCTCAGGGACGGTCGAACTCCAAGGAAGCAATCCTTATTTGTTAGGCGAAAACCAACAGGCGAAATTTCGCAACCAGCACATCGGATTTATCTTCCAGGATCACCATTTACTCCCGCAATGGAACGTGCTGGAGAATACCCTTTTGCCGTCGTTGGCATTCGGCAAAGCCACCGCCGAACATCAAAAACGAGCCAGAGACCTGCTCGATCGCGTTGGGCTCTCGCATCGATTAGGGCATGTACCGAGTCAACTTTCCGGAGGCGAACGAGAACGGGTCGCGGTAGCCCGGGCGTTGCTGCTCAAACCAACATTGCTTTTGGCCGATGAGCCGACGGGAAACCTGGATTCGGAGAATGCGAAGAAGATCGGCCAACTGCTCCTCGAGGTCCCTAAGGAGCAAAACGCGATCCTGATTGTTGTGACCCATTCGCTCGAATTGGCCGGTTCGATGGCGGCTTGTCGGGAACTTCGGCATGGGAAACTCGTAGAGATCACCTAGAGAGGCGCTCAGCGAGCCTCCTTGCAGACCGTCGAGTCCCCGAGAATAGCCTCCAAATAGTACTTCTCTTGCGCACGCATCTTTTTGGCTTGCGACTCGGTCGTATCTTCTAGTCCGATCACGTGCAGCATGCCGTGGATGATGTAGAGCAATAACTCGTGCGGGGCAGGCCACTGGTTTTCGGTCGCGATCCGATGGGCCGTCTGGGCGCTTGCGATCACATCGCCCTCGAGAAAGCTCTCCGATTCGGTGGTGTCAAAACTGATCACATCGGTTGGATAATCGTGGTTCAGATACTCAAGATTGACTTGGTGGATCTGAGCATCGTCGACGATGGCAATCGAGATTTCACCATCCTCCCAGCCATAATCGCTAGCAATTTGCGAAACGGCTTGTTCGATCGTGCGTTTCGGGAGTTTGACGCATCGGGAGGAAAATCGAATTTCGGTGACTATGGGCATAAAACGATAAAGGATTCGAGGGATTCGAGAGCAAGCCCGGGACAGGGGTGTTCAAGTTTACCGATTAGGGGACTTTTGTGCATAGCGCAAAGTTGGATGGGGACCGGAACGATCGGAGTTGTAGGAATCGTCCCGAAGCGCGTCAAAATTGGTAAAAACGTTTCGATTCCCGACCAGGATTGCCGAAACATAGGTTGTATTCGCAATCCAGCTAGGCTGGTCGAGTGTGGGGGGCCGCGTTCAACGGATAAGAGCCGATTGGGGACAGGGAATGGAATCCCGCCTGAATCGGAGGTTGAATGCGATCAGTCCCCCTGCAGTCTTCTAGTCAACCGGCTTGCAGGTGCCGAGGTTCTGAATGAATGGCTCCAAAGCGCCGTTGTTCCCGCATAACATATCGTAGGAGGATATCCATGCGACGATTCTTTTTGAGCATGGCGATCGCTTCGCTGACCGCCAGTGCTCCCTGGACGGCGTTTGGCGGGGATCGCGAGATCGCCGATGCCATTATCGCTACTGTGAAAAAGGCTCAGATCGATCTCAAGGGATTTGATGTCGATCTTACCGTCGAGAACGGTAACGTTACCGTCTCGGGGGCTGCAGCAAGTCAACAGCAACTTGACCGTGTCATGGTGGCCGCTCGCCAGACCGAGGGTGTCAAGTCGGTGGATTGCAAGGTCAGCGTGGCCGCCAGTGTCCAGGACGCCAAGTCCGACGACACATCGGGTGTGGTCCCTGCTTCGGCAAACCAAATCCCCGCCCTTTTGACCGATGTCGCCGACGAAGCCTCGGCAACATCCAAACCGATGCCTGTGGCTGAGTCGTCCGTCGATTCGGCGATCACCACGGAAATCCTCAGCAAGCTCGGGTCGGCAAAGACTTCCGGACAGCTCAAGGGTTTTGATCTGGATGTATCGACCGTCGACGGAGAAGTCTGGGTCAGAGGCTACGTCTCGACTCCGGAACAAAAAGCGATGGTCCTCAAGACTGCTCAGTACGTCTCAGGCGTGCAACGTGTGGTCGACGAGGTGACGGTCAACCGAGTTCAACCAGCTAGCGGTCAGATTCCTGGAGTTCCCGGCGTGGGTATTCCCGGTGTGGGTATTCCCGGTGTGGGTATTCCTGGCGTAGGAGTTCCTGGCGTAGGAGTTCCTGGTGTTCCAGCGATGGCAGCCCCGGTTGCCCCTGGGATCAGCGGAGCGGCTCCTCGGCCCTTCGCCGCAAGTTCGGTCAACAGCGGTTCTGTCGTCGGCGGCGGGGTCGGTGGACCTTACACCGGCAACGTGGTTGCACCCCAGGCTCCCATGCCAATGCAAGGTGGACCTAGTTACGGTGGTGGCGTTGCACGCTACGACCAGCCCTACATGCCCAACTACGCTTGGCCGAGCTATGCAGCGTATCCCAACGCCGCCGCAGTGAGCTACCCCAAGCAGTACAGTGCTTCGGCTTGGCCATACATCGGACCTTTCTATCCGTACCCCCAAGTCCCACTCGGGTGGAGACGGGTCTCCTTGGAATGGGATGACGGATTGTGGTACCTCGACTTTACTCACAAGTAAGTCGATCGGATAACACCGAATTGAACCCAGAGGGCCTTGGTCGAAAGATCAGGGCTCTCTGCGTTTTTTCACCGTCAACGCAGGATCGCAAAATGGCCGTGCCGTCATCGCTTCTAGGGATCGACGCTGTCGATAGTACTTCAAGCCTGGGATAAAAAAGCAAAGGCCCGCGACTAGGGCAAAGATCAGATGAGCGATTGGGGGCCAGGCAAGCATCGCTGCGGCCGATAAAAACAAACTGGCTGCTTGCAGATAGAACGCACCGCTGAGAATCCCGGCCTTGATGAAAAACATCATTCCGGTGATCACCGCCAGAAGTGGCGTGAGCGTCAGGGGATCGAGTTTGAGCCCCCACTCGACAGGGAAGAGTGCTCCAATGCCGATCATTGCCGCCCCCCAGACGTGGGCGATTTGACGCTCGACAAACGTGACCGGTCCCATCCGTCGTCTCAAGGCCCAGAAGACCGCAGCCCAGCTCCCGAGCCCAACGGTCCAGAGTAGGGCATAGGAGAGTCGGCCGGCGTGATTCCATTGGAGAAGCTCGGTCAGCACACTTGCGATGACCAAGACCAGAGAATGCCACATCCAGAGCAACCCCCAGTTTTCTAGAACTGGAGCGTGATGGGTCTCGCGAAACCATCTTGCTACTACCTGTGCAAACTGACCAGACCTTGCAGAGATCGGCTCGTCGTTGAGATAGGCGCTCAGGTCCGACGCAAGCTTCGCTGCGCTCGGGTACCGCAAATCCGGTGGTTTTTGAAGACACCGAACGAGAATCATCTCCAAGTCCCGATCGAGCTTGGGATTGAGCAATCGAGGACTCGGTGGGTCTTGCTCCATGACCTGCAAGAGCATGTCCATGGTCGTCTTTGCGACAAAAGGAGGTCGACCGGTAAGAGCATGGTAGAGAACGGAGCCCAAACTGTAGACATCCGAGGCGGGGCTGATCTGTCCCATCCGTCCGCTGGCTTGTTCGGGACTCATGTAGCTGGGGGTTCCTAAGACCACTCCGGTGCGGGTGAGCGATTCTCCAGCGTCGGTGTGTTTGGCAAGTCCAAAGTCGGTCAATCGAGCTAGTCCTTCCGAATCGACCAGGATGTTCGATGGCTTGATATCTCGATGTAACACGCCGTTTTGATGGGCAAAGTCGACGGCCTGAGCGATCATCTCGACAATTCGGACCGATTGACGATCGTCGATGGCCGACGCATTGATCAGTTCCTGAAGGGTCCGTCCCTGGACATATTGCATGGCAAAGTAGGGACGACCTTCGATTTCGCCGACGTCGTAAACTGGCACGATACTCGGATGCTGAAGCTTGGCCGTCGCGCGTGCCTCTGCAAAAAAACGTTGACGCTCGGTATCCGACGCCAACTGGTCTTTGAGAATCATCTTGACGGCTACTTGGCGTCCTAGACTGATCTGTTCGGCGCGATAGACCACCCCCATACCACCGCGTCCGACTTCCTCGACCAAGCGGTAGTCGCCAAAGACGCAAGGAAGCGCCAACCGCCAAACATTGGAATCCCCCCCGGAAACCGATTCGGCCTTGTCCATGGAACGCACTTCATGACTGCCGATCGCATCGGTAACGATGATAGTACCCCAGAGGGCCTTGAGCTCCTGGGCCAATGCTGGATGCTGACGGCAAAGTGGATGCTCGCAACAGACTTGGTTCAAGTCGACGGCCTGGCCTTTTTGCAGTCGGTCGGTCAGCTCTGCGACCAACAAAGCCAAATTCTCGTCGACTTGTAAATCGTCAAGTTCCATCTCCTCGGCGTTCATTCACGAATTTCCTTGTGGAGATTCGGGAGGCTTTCGATCACTTCTCTGAGTCGTTTGATTGCCCGGAGATACCGCATGCTCGCTGCGGGTTCGGAAAGACCCAAGGATTGGGCGATTTCCTGATTGTTGAGTTGTTCATAATGCCGCATGAGGATGATCTCTCGGTCCCCTTCTTTGAGTTGACCTATAGCCAACTCCATGTGGTAGGCAAGTTCTTTCTGCGTCGCAGCGGCCGCTGGGGTTAATCCTTGGTCTTTGAATTGGTTTGCCAACTCGATTGTGGAATTCTCATTCGAAGCAAATCCGATCGGGCCTTGTTCGCGATCGATACTCCTTTTGGCCGAGAGTCGATGGCGCCTGTGCGCATCGATAATTCGGTCCTTGGCGATTTGACGGATCCACAGATGGAAAGGAATGGTCGGTGTATTGACGTAATCGACGAGCCTGCGGTTGGCCTCGATGAGGACGTCCTGGATGATATCGCTCACGTCGACTCGCTGGGCCAGCCGCTGGTCGAGTCGCATGGCGATCATGCGTCGCAATGGATCTCGATGGCGATCTAAAAGCTCTTCGACCGCTTGGGGTTTGCCCTCGCGGACCTCGACAAGAAGTTCCGTGGTTGCTTGGCCTTCTGGCCAAATCGACTCTGACATGTAGCTTCGGTAAGTTGCGCCCACCGTCCGCTTTTCTATAATCCTGCTAAAGTATTGCCTACGCAGTCTATTCTAGCGTCTCGTCGAGGGAACTCTGTGCATCCGGAGCGTCCCGAGTCGGGCAATAGGCCGCTTTACCCAGGATTTTTTAGAATTTCCAACAAAAGGCCCCGTTTCTCATTGGGCTCTGGGCCCCTGCGAAACTAGTTTCTAGCCCCCCGAACTCCTATGATTCCGGAATTGCAACCTACCCCTTCGGTGATTCGCATCAGCCCGGAAATCGAGGTTCCGATCACGCCTCGGGTCCGCCGACTGATCGATACGGCCCCGTTTCGCCGACTCGCCGGAGTGACGCAACTCGGGCTCGTTTCGTTGGTCTATCCCGGAGCAACCCACTCGCGCTTTGAGCACTCGTTAGGCGTTTACCGCAATGCCATCGAAGTGCTTAAACAACTTGCCAACGACCCAAAACAGCCCGTGCTCTTCGGCGATTCGGACGCTTCCTTGATGATCGTCTCGGCGTTGCTTCACGATCTTGGACATTGGCCTTTTTGCCATCTGATCGAAGACCTTGGACTCTTGGGCTCACCCCGCCATGAGCTCCTGGCCCAGAGGCTTTTGACGCAATCGGAACTAGCCGGATTGCTCAAGTCCGATTGGGACTTGGACCCAGAGGCGATCGGTGAATTTCTCGATCCCCATCAAGGCCGCTCGATCGATCCGCTCCATTCGATCCTGCGCTCGATATTGAGCGGGCCGATCGACATCGACAAACTCGATTACCTCGAAAGGGATTCGGTGCATGCAGGAGTCCCCTATGGTCGAAATTTCGACCGCCATCGCCTCGTCTCCTCGATGTGTATCGATGCAGAACGAAATCGGATTGCACTCTCGGAGAAAGGTCGCACGGCCGCCGAGATGATGGTCTTTGCACGGTACATCATGTTCAGCGAAGTCTACTGGCATCATGCAGTGCGCAGTGCCACGGCCATGCTACAACGCTCGGTTTTTGAGCTAAGAAATCGTTCTGAGCTTGTCGAATCCTGGCTAGACATGGATGACTCGTCCTTCAAAGCCTCGGTTTTGACCCATTCGAAAGGTACCCCGAGCGAGTCGTGCGCTTCGGGAATTTTCGGCCCTAGCAGAATGCTTTACAAACGAATCGCCCAATTCGATCGTTTCTGCGAACCGGAACTCCATCGCTCGATCGCCAGCAAACCCTACGCCGAGCTTTTGGAACTATCGAGCAGGCTTGCCGATCTGCTCAGCAACAGCACTCCATCGAAGGTCGGGATTCACGACGTTCTGATCGACGCTCCTCCTGTGGAGTGCGAAGTCCAGTTCGATCTTCGAATCCGTCAGAAATCAGGACAATACCTTGAATTGATCGAAGTCTCTCCGGTGGTCCAAGCCCTCGCGACAAGACAATTCGACGCGATGGTCAAGCGTGTGCGGGTCTTTGTCCATCCGAGGCTTCGCGATTCCCTCAAAAAAGCAAATATCCCAGGGCTACTCCGAGAGATTTTAGATGGTTCGAGTTGACAACACTCAGGTTGGAGAAAAGAATTAGACCCCATGCGAGTCCACTTTGTTTCAAATCGACCGATGATTATTATCCCCGAGCGCCGGTAGGCCTTGGGGAGCGTTTCTTTTTAGAAACCAAGTCGCAACCAAAGTTTGCAACCCAACCCCTGAAGCCTGCCGCTTCAGGGGTTTTTTGTTTTTACGACCAGCAAAAATCATGCAAGAACGATCCATCCTCATCTACGACACAACGCTCCGTGACGGTACCCAAGGCGAAGGAGTGAGCTTGTCCCTGCAAGACAAACTCAATATCGCTCAGAGGCTCGCAGAGATAGGTGTCGATATGATCGAAGGTGGATACCCTCTTTCGAACGAAAAAGACGCAATGTTCTTCCAAAAGGCCCGCCAGTTGAAGCTTGGTTCAAGCCAGCTCAGCGCTTTTGGAATGACCAGAAGACGCGGGATGAAATCCGCTGACGACCCAGGCATCGCCGCGCTGGTTGCTGCCCAAACCCCAGTGATCACCATCGTCGGAAAATCATGGGATTTCCATGCGACGGAAGTCCTCGGTGTGAGCCTCCAGGAAAACCTCGATATGATCGGCGAAACCGTCGAGTACCTCTCGCGTTATGCGCAAATAGTCTACGACGCCGAACACTATTTCGATGGTTACCGGGCCAACCCTCAATACGCGCTTTCGGCAGTAGAGACTGCAGCCAGAGCCGGGGCCAAATGGATCGTCTTTTGCGATACCAACGGAGGATCGCTTCCAGAACAAATTTCACAAGTCGTCAAAGACTCCAAAATCCGACTCGACCCGTTAGGGCCCCGGCTTGGTATCCATTGCCACAACGATGGCGACCTTGCTACCGCCAACTCCCTCTCAGCAATCGATGCGGGTTGTGATCAAATCCAAGGCACCTTCAATGGGATCGGAGAACGTTGCGGAAACGCCGATCTGGTCTGCGTGATCTCGAATCTTCAGTTCAAGAAGCAAGGCTACCGAATGCTGCGAGACGGTTCGCTCGAGCATTTGACCGAACTGTCACGCTACATCTACGAAACGGCCAACTTGGTTCCACGCAACAGTCAGCCTTTTGTCGGCCGAAGCGCGTTTGCCCATAAAGGAGGTATGCATGTCCACGCCGTCAATAAGTTCGCTCACACCTACGAACACATGAACCCAGAACATGTAGGAAACGAACGACGGATTCTGGTAAGCGAACTATCTGGACGATCGAATATCGCTGCGCTGACTCAAAAACATGGTGCCGACCAAGATCGATTGCTCTTGGATCGAATCCTTGAAAGTGTCGTGAAAAAGGAGAACCAAGGATACCAATACGAAGCAGCCGAAGCCTCCTTCGATCTTTTGGTCAAGCAATGCTCGGGGACCTACACACCGCACTTTGAAACCATCAAATACCAGATCCTCGCAGGTGATTTGGACACATCAAGAAACCAGCAATATGCAGAGGCGATCCTGAAGTTGAAAGTCGGACAGAATGTCTGCTTCGAAGCGGCCGAAGGCCATGGTCCTGTCAACGCCCTGGACGCCGCTTTACGCAAATCCCTAATCCGCTTCTTCCCAAGCATCGAGTCGATGCAGTTAGTCGACTACAAAGTCAGGGTCGTCAACGGAGAAGCAGGAACAGCGGCAAGAATCCGAGTGAACATCGAAAGCTCCGATGAGAACCACTCCTGGCACACCATCGGTGTGAGCGAAAACATCATCGAGGCCTCCTGGGCCGCCTTGGTCGATGCTGTTGAGTACAAACTCCATCGAGACACCCAACGCACCGAAGGCTAAGCCTAGACATTTCGGTCGCGAAGTTTCGATTGCAGAGTCTTCCTCAATCCCACAATCTCCTCCGACGGCATCGCCGCAAGTTCCTCGCGGTTCTGCAATGGCAATTCGAGTAACTCCTGGAGCAACTGAATCCGGCCGATTTCCATGCCGATCAATTCGCCCTCCTGACGGCCCTCCTGACGGCCTTCCTGACGGCCTTCCTGACGGGCATCTATGAGATTGGATTCGTAGTCTAATAAGGCTTTTTCGCGTGAATCGTACATCTCTTTCTCCTCGGTAATCGCCTGAATTCCACTCAACTCGCTCGTCGCCTGCAAAAACTCAAGACCAGGCAATAGCTCTCTTAACTCTTCCTCGGTGTGCCGATCAGCATTTTTGATCCAATAGCACCATTTCCTCGACATGCGTGTTACTCCTAGTTGCCACAAGCATTCAAAATTCTCATCCAGGCCCTAAGCGGCACTATCCGACCCCCGGAAGAGTATACTGGTAGTGCCCTAACCTAAGCCCATCCTATGCGCAAAAAAACAACCACAATCTACTTCCGACCTCGCTTGAAAATACCTCTACTTGGGAACGCAGTCTTGCTGGCCGCGGTCTTGGCCCTTATGGCCAATTCGCTCGTCGCTCAAAGCCCAGCGGAACTTGCACCTTCCAAAGTCAAGTCCATCGATTTCCTAACCGATGTCCTCCCAATCCTCGATCAACACTGCTCGAACTGCCACGGTGCTAGCAAACAGACTGCCGACCTTCGTCTCGATCTCCGGTCTGCTATCCTCAAAGGAAGCAACAGCGGACCAATTGTCGAAAAAGGGCACAGCGAACAGAGCCGTCTGATCCAAGTCGTAGCAGGCCTAGATCCAGACTACCAAATGCCGCCCGAGGGGGACCGCTTGTCACCCGAGCAAATCGGTATCCTAAAAGCCTGGATCGACTCTGGAGCCATGGGACCCGAGGACTCATCGCTTCTGGAAAAACCGCTCCCGTGGAGTTTTCGACCCCTTCGAGTACCCAAACCGCCCGAGAACGCACCCCTAGCCGATTCAAAAAGTCTCGGGATCATCGACGCATGGCTCGCCGGCCCCCTTGCTGAAAAACAACTCGAATTTTCCCAACGCGCTGACCCTCAGACTCTCATCCGTCGATTATTCCTCGTAGCACTAGGTGTTCCTCCAACCCCTGAAGAAGTGGAGAGGTTCGCCAGCGACTCGTGTGTCGACGCCTACGAGCAACTCGTCGATCGAGTCCTTGCCGATCCTCGCTACGGCGAACGGCAGGCGCGTCACTGGTTTGATGTCATCCGCTTTGCCGAATCCAACGGATTCGAAACCAACCGAGTTCGATACAACGCTTGGCCCTACCGAGATTATGTAATCGCTGCGTTCAATGACGATAAACCTTACAACCAATTCGTCAAAGAACAAATCGCCGGCGATGCCCTCGGTGCTGACGTCGCAACGGGCTTCCTGGTCGCCGGTTCCTATGACATAGTCAAAAGCCCTGATGTCAACCTAACCTTAATGCAACGACAGGATGAACTGGCTGATTTGATCAATACCACCGGTACAGCTTTCCTAGGCTTGACCATCGGATGCGCCCGTTGCCACGATCACAAGTTCGATCCGGTGACCCAGAAGGATTTCTACTCGCTCCAAGCCATCTACGCGGGAGTCCAATTCGGCGAACGACCGATTCCCACCGAACAAACCCCAGAAAAACTTCAACGTCTCGTACACATCGATTCGGCACTTGCGTCGATCAAACCCAACCTGCAAACCCTCAAAGACAAGGCCCAAAAGGTCGCGCTCACCCGCAAGACCCTTCCACCGATCAACTCTAAACTGAACCTAGAGTCCTTCGAACCGACCCTCACCAAATCCGTTCGTTTCACCATCGAAGCCTCCGGAGGCTCACAACCTTGCATCGATGAATGGGAAATCCTCGACGCCAACGGAAACAACGTCGCACTTGCGACTCGAGGAGCAAAAGCAAAAGCCTCAAGCACTCTTGCGGGTTTCCCAATCCATCAACTCGAACACATCAACGATGGGAAAACCGGAAACTCCCATAGCTGGATCTCCAACCAAACCGACGGAGGTTGGATTCAAATCGACTTCGAGCAACCCCAGACCATCTCCCAAATGCGATGGGGACGTGATCGCTCCGAGCAATTCCAAGATCGGACTCCTTCGAAATACCAAATCGAAGCACTTGTCGAAAACGATCGATGGAAAACGATCGCCTCAGACCTGGGACATACGAGTTTTTCGGCCGACAGCATCGATGGAGTAACCCAGTTCTTAGATACCGATGAAAAAGCAACTTACATCGAACTCTTCGAACAAGAAAGAAAATGGAAATCCGAGAAAAAATCGCTCACCCAAGGCCCCAACGCTTGGATCGGGACATTCTCTAGCCCAGGGACCATCCATCGACTCTATCGAGGCGATCCACTCTTGAAACGAGAAACTGTCCCCCCGGCAATGGTCGCTTCCCTCAACGGCCCCGAACTTCAAGAGGATTCCCCCGAGCAATCACGCCGACTGGCCCTGGCTTCCTGGATCGTCGATCCACAAAACCCACTGACTCCAAGAGTCGTCGCCAACCGAATGTGGCACTACACGTTTGGTACCGGAATCATCGATACACCAAGCGACTTCGGTGCCAATGGCACACCACCGATGCACCCCGAATTGATCGATTCACTCGCCACAAGCCTGATCGAACAGGATTGGTCACTCAAGCAACTCCATCGTTCGATGCTGATCTCCCAAGCCTTCGTCCAGTCCTCAAAACCTCATCCCCAAGCCCTTGCTCTAGACGCGGATGCTCGACTCCTCTGGAGATATCCGCCCCGAAGACTCGAAGCCGAATCGATTCGCGACAGCATGCTCGTTGCCTCGGATGTCATCGACTATCGCATGGGTGGACCCGGGTTCTTCTTGCAACGTGTCGAACCAGACAACGTCTACCGCTACTTTCCCAAAGAACAAGTCGGTCCTCCCGAGTTTCGACGCATGGTCTACCTGACCCGCATTCGGCAAGAACAGGACCCGGTCTTCGGCGCGTTCGATTGCCCAAGCGGCAACCAAGTGGTACCCAAACGCCCCCGATCCAATACCCCACTGCAATCCCTGAACCTGTTCAACAGCCCCTTCGTTATCCAGCAAGCCGAACGATTCGCCGAACGCTTGCTTCGCGACGCAGGACAAAACTCCGATGATCAAATCAACTTGGCATTCCGAATCCTTTTCGCCCGACAGCCAGATGCACACGAAGTCGAACTTTCCAAGGACATGATCCAAAGCCAAGGCACTGTGCCATTTTGCAGAGCCCTCCTAAATGCCAGCGAATTTCTGTTTGTATTTTAAACTTACTTGAGCAAACGCATGTCCAACCAATCTCCATCAAGCCGTCGCTCTTTTCTGACAGACCACCTGATGCGACTCAGCGGCATGTCGTTGGGAACTCTTGCTGCCCTCGATATGCTCCATCGCGACGGAGTGCTCGCCGACCAAAACGACAAAACTCCCATCCGTCCCTCGATCGATCCGGCAACTCCCAACCGAGCTAGAAAAGCGCACTTCGAACCCCAGGCAAAACAGGTCCTGATGATTTTCTGCGCCGGTGCCTGCAGCCACCTCGATACCTTCGATTACAAACCTGCCCTGATCGAAAATCACGATCGCCCGATGCCCGGCTCGGACAAACTGATCACCTTCCAAGGTGGACAAGGGACCTTGCAAAAAAGCCCCTGGGAATTTCGACCACGCGGGCAATGCGGCAAAATGATCTCCGATTTGGTTCCGAATCTAGGGAACCTAGCCGACCAAATGTGCTTCATTCACTCACTGACCGGAAAAACCAATACACACGGTCCGGGTGAGAATTTCATGAACACAGGCTTTACCCTCGATGGTTTCCCAAGCATCGGTGCATGGACTAGTTATGCCTTAGGAAGCCAAAACGATAACCTCCCAGCCTACGTGGCGATCCCCGATCCCCGAGGCGTACCACAATCAAGCGGGAATTGCTGGAACCCAGGATTCCTACCCGCAGCCTTCCAAGGTACCGACTTCAATGCCGCTGCCCCAATCCGAAACCTCGCCCGTCCAGAGAGCATCTCTAGCCAAAGCGATAAAGCCACTCGCGAGTTTCTAGAAAAAATCAATGCACATCATCTAAAGCAATTCCCAGGCGATAGCGAACTCGCTGCTCGCATCTCCAGCTATCAACTCGCCGCTCGAATGCAACTCTCGGTACCAACAGTCAGCGATCTGTCTTCGGAAACCGCCGAAACCCTTGCAGCCTACGGCGCGGATCAAAAAGGATCTCCTGTCCTAGAGACCAAAGCAGCCTACGCCAAAAACTGCATCCTGGCACGCAAACTCATCGAACAAGGGGTCCGATTCGTGCAGTTGTTCAACGGAGCCTACCAAGTCGGAGGAGAAGGAACAAGCAATTGGGACGGCCACAAAATACTCAAAGACCAATACACAAACCACGGAGAAATCTTCGATCAACCCACCGCAGCTCTCGTGCGTGACCTCCAACAGCGAGGACTCCTCGAGCAAACCTTGGTCGTCTGGTGCACCGAATTCGGCCGCATGCCGACATTCCAAGCTGGAGCCAACGGCCGCGATCACAACCCTGCGGGATTTACCGCTTGGCTCGCCGGTGCGGGAGTCCAAGCCCCCTTGAGCTACGGTGCTACCGACGAATTTGGATACAAAGCCGTCGAAAAGATCTCTACGGTCTATGACTTCCATGCCACGATCCTGCACCTACTTGGACTCGATCATGAACGACTGAGCTTCTATCACAACGGTATCGAACGCCGATTGACGGACGTTCATGGTCATGTCATCCACGATATCGTTAAGTCCTAATCCGCCCTCTGGCGATCCAACCGAGAACCTCGGATCTCGTCACGTCGATCAGAAGCATTTGGATTTTCAGTTTGCGTCACTTGAAAGTGGCCTTGTTAAAAGCATGGAGTACTCCTGCGGTCAAAAACGATTGCTACGCGTAAACCATTTCCAAAGGAATCGCTCGCTCTGCACGGAGAATCGCATCCCACAAGTCCTCCTGAGTCACTACCGATGTAGGCCCCAAGGGGACCCAAGTCAACAAAGAACGACTCCCGACTCGGAGGGTCCCGACCGAAGACTCCAATCCAAAAAATTCTGAGGGCCGCCACGTGCATGCAGCCATCCAATACTCGGGCCCCAATTCAGGAAACCGGCAGCAAGCAACTTTCCATTCTTCAAAGACCGACAGGTCCGGATTCGATGCCCTCGAATCCGTCCCCAAAAACAAAGGAATTTTGCTCGCAGCAAGTCGATTGGCCGGATGCCGAGCATGACGGAAATGCTCATGGGTCCGCGGGCAGTACACCACTGCCATCCGATCGCGATAGCTCTCGAGCCACTTGATCTGATCGTCACTCAAGTAATTCCCATGGGCAATCAAGGCTCGATGCGAACCGCTAAGCAACCGCAGATGCTCATCGACCGTGCCGATCTCCATCGCATGCTCGGTGTCAATCCAAGGCTCGATCCAGTCCTTCATTGGACCCTCTCGATGCTCGATCCACTGCAACTCTTCGAAACTCTCTGCCAAATGCATACTGAGCAATCCACCCGGCTGCCGTGTCGTCTCAAGTGCACCCCTGACCAACCGCTTCGAAGCCGTGTAAGGCGCATGAGGAGCAAGCCCCAAGGGAGCTTGGCATACCCCTTGCGATATCCCGTCGGCATTTCGCGACATGAGTTCCAAAGCGTAGTTCCAAGTCTGCTTGCCCCTGGCCTCGTTGACATCGACCAATTCCACACAAGGCCGAATCAGAATCGGTGGGCCACAGACCAACGCATCGATGAACTCAGTACGCCGATCGGCGAATAATCCACTCGATGCTTGCTCGAGCCAATCCTCAGACCACGGTGCTGTCACATTATCGACCACCAATCGCGTGGCGCTCGACCAAGCTTCGCGAACCCCTCTAAGCGTCGCATCCTTTTTGACCTGCGCAATATCTTGGCCGGAATCGACCAAAGCTTTCCGCCTTGCCATCACCTTGCCAAGCCATCGGACCATCGATGCGCCCGCAGTCGTCGACCCGTCGTCACTAGACTCCACGGCAAGCAGAGGGGATTCGATATCGCTGAATTCCAAATGGCAATGGGAATTGATCAATCCCGGCAGGATCACGCCACCTTCGAGTCGGACCCTGGGCCAGGATCGGTAGCAGGCGGGTAACTCCCTACCGAAATACTCGATTCGCCCAGATTGGACCACCAAAAACCCTCCACATATAGCAGGGGATTCCACCGGTAGGATCCAATCCGACTCGACGACCAAAGATGCCACGGGAATCGGTTCGGATCTAGGATAGATTGTCGACTTCAAAACCCTTGCGGTAGGTCCGACGAAGCAACGCGTTTGCCAACGCATGGTTGGGAACCGAGATCGCATCGGCGTTCCATTGCAACTCGCTGCCAGGAAATCGATTGGCAAGAGTTCCTAGCAAAACAGCTTCGGTCAACGGACCCGCATAGCCAAAATGGGCCGTTGTTGGCGCCCCACCTAAGCACGCATCGACAAAGAGGTGATAGTGATTCCCGTCGGGTGCAGCTTCGATTTTGTAATCCGCGAACTGCTTTGCCGGCAGCAGTACAGGCATCGCCACATGGGGAAGCAACACGGCTCCCTTCTCACCCAGGAAAATCGAGCCCTGATCGGGCAAACCCATTCGTTTCCCATCCGCGCCCTCAAGCGGCCAAGCAGTGGTGTCGGGCATTTTCCCACCATCGCTCCATGTCAAAAGGAAATCGCTTGTCGTAAAGGCAGAGGCTCCAAATGTGTAGCGTGTGTGGTTCTGCATCCCAAAGGATTTCTGCGGCGCTGCAGAACTGCTAGAAATCACCTTGGTGGGATTCCCTAACTTCAAAGCCGAAAAGACGGGGTCGAGAATGTGGATGGCCATATCACCCATCGTTCCGCAACCATAGTCGTACCAGCGACGCCAGTTGCCGGGATGGAAATGACCCTGGGCATACTCCCGGTCCGGAGCAGTTCCAAGCCATAGATCCCACTGCAAGAAATCCGGTACGGGATTGGGTGCCGGGTCCGGACCCTCGTAGCCCCAGGTCTTGGAACTCCAGGAATGGGTCTCTCGGATTTTGCCAATGACGCCGCTTTGGATCAGCTTGACCGCGGTTCGATAAGCGCTAGCCGAGTGGATTTGGGTCCCCATCTGCGTCACGAGCTTTTTGCTCTCTGAGACAATTCGCAACTGTCGAGATTCATAGACATCGTGAGTCAGCGGTTTTTGGCAATAAACATGCTTGCCATAGTTCATCGCAGTCATCGCTGCCGGAGCATGAGTGTGATCGGGCGTCGAAACCGATACGGCATCGATCTGGCCTGCCATCTCGGCAAACATCTTGCGGAAATCACTAAAGCCCTTCGCATTGGGATGCCTTTTGACCGCAGCAGCAAGATTGTTCGCATCGACATCGCACAACGCAACCACATCCACCTTGGCGTGGGAACTGAGCGACCCAAGATCCGCACCGCCCATCCCTCCAACTCCGATGCTCGCCAACCGAAGTCGATCTGCGGTGATCGGGGCAGCAACTAAGCCGCCTGCAAGATGGGCAGCGGCGATGGCACTGGCCGTTTGAGAAAAAAAGTCTCTGCGCGTCGTCGAATGGTTCTTCATGGCATACTCCAAAAGCATCGCAAGGATCGAAATGGGGAAGGTTAGTCCGGGACAGGTCAGGCAGGGCAGTCTGGGGCAGACTAGGGCGGATGTCCTTAACAGTGTAACCAAGCCCATTGGACCCGTGGCATGCTCATTGCCCATGCTTGGTAAATTTGTCCCTTCAAAGTTTTCTCAACCCCCCCCAAAACCGATCCCCTCAAGACAGTAGCTCTTTACAGTGGCTCTTTGCGTTGCACTCCCCGAGCTTTGTCTATAATGCACGTCAATCTCTGTTCCCTAGCAAGCGTTCCTATCTCGCACTGTTGGGGGAATGCAAGCTCGAGGCGTAAGCCGCATACCAGACCCCATCGGACCGACTCATGACCTCCCACCCACAACAAAGACCCCAAGGCTCCGTGCGATACGATCATTCCGGACGCGTTGTTCTGGTCACCGGAGGCTCCAACGGCATCGGGCTTGCAATCTGCCGTGGCTTCAGCCAAGCCGGTGCATCGGTTCTCTGCGCAGATATCGCCGAGTATCCCGATCTGAACGACCCCAATGTCCATTTTTTACGCTCCGATGTGGCTAACCCCTCGGATTGCCAACATGCCGTTGAGCTCGCGCTGGAACAATGGGGAGCACTCGATGTTCTGGTCAATAACGCCGCCATCCAACCCGCTTCCTCGTACGTTCGCCTCGAGGACCTCAAGACCCAGGACTTTGAACGCATGCTCGCAATCAATTTCTCAGGTTACACCTTCATGGCACAGCATGCCCTCAGAGCCATGCGAAAGCAGCAATCCGGCGTGGTCATCAACATCGCAAGTGGCCAAGCCCATCGCACCACCCGCGGGGTCCCTGTCTACGGGCCGATCAAGGCGGCGAATGTTCTTCAAGCGATGCAGTGGGGCGTCGAGTATGCTCGCGATGGTATACGAGTCCTGAGCGTATCTCCAGGCGCAATCGATACCCCGTTGGTTCGAGCCACCCTAGAAGCTCAAGGTGGCGAACGGGAACTGGCTAACCGACACCCCCTTGGCCGCATCGGAACACCCGAAGAAGTCGCCAATGCAGTCCTTTGGCTTTCAAGCCGCGATGCCTCGTTCATCACCGGAACCGACCTAGCTGTCGACGGTGGACTCGGAGCCTTGGGCGCTTTCGCAGATCCTTATCCGATGCGTTAGTTCAAATGCTGCTGGAGATAGTTCGCTCGCTCGGTATTCCGATCGCTACCGCTGAGCTTGCGCCCCCGGAGTTTCTGCAGATGGGCAGGTTGCGTATGGATAAACATCTTGTTGAGCGTCGGTATCGTCAGCCCCTGGATCAATCCGAGATTGATCCCTAAACGGACCTTGCTCAAATAATGCATGGTCTCTTCGCTGCTGATCTTTTTGGCCGTCTTGAGGATCCCATGCGCCCGACTGACCAAATCGCTCAGATCCGCTCGGTCCTCGTTGAGCAAGAACACTCGGGCTTTTCGCTCGTAATCGATCAATTGAGGAACGACCTCTTGGACCCGCCGAATCAACTCCGCTTCGCTTTTTCCAAGCGTCGTTTGGTTGCTGACCTGATAAAAATCACCCATGAACTGCGATCCTTCGCCGAATAACCCACGCACCGCGACGTTGATCTTTCCCAATGCCCTGAAGACCTTCTCGATCTGCTTGGTGGCCACCAAAGCCGGCAAATGAAGCATCACACTGACCCGCAAACCGGTCCCGACATTCGTTGGACATGCCGTCAGGTAACCAAATTTGCTTGTGAATGCAAACTGCAAGTGAGCCTCCAACGCATCGTCGAGCTTATCGATCCGCGACCAGCCATGCTCGAGATCCAATCCACTTTGCATGACCTGCAAACGCAAGTGATCCTCCTCGTTGACCATGATGCTGAATCGCTCGTTGGGATCAAGGATGACCGCACGCGTTCCCTCGGCATCACTCAACTCATGGCTGATCAACTGCCGCTCCATGAGGAACTGGCGATCCAAATCCCCAAGCTTGCTCACATCGATGTATTCGGCCTCAGTACCGATCTGGCAACGATCGAACGCCAACTGAACGGCAGAAGCAATCTGCGTCCGCTGCTTGGTCGTACACTTACGGATAAAGGGAAAATCCGAAAGATTTCGTGCCAAACGGATGCGACTGCTAATGACGATGTCCGACTCAGGACCATCGCCTCGCATCCACTCTCCTGTCTGCTGGGTTAAATCATCGATTTTCAATTTGCACCAACCCATAAGTTATCAGCAGGTCGTTCGATCACTTGACGTCGGGATCTTTCTTGTCGTCCAAATCCCCGTCATCCAAATCCCCGTCATCCAGATCGTCTTCGTCCAGATCGTCTTCGTCCAAGCCGTCTTCGTCCAGGTCGTCATCGTCCAAGTCGTCTTCATCTAGGTCGTCTTCGTCCAAGTCGTCTTCGTCCAAGCCGTCTTCGTCCAGGTCGATGCCGTCGGGATCTTCTTCCTCGTCGTGCTCCTCGTCGCCAAGCTCGTCTTCGTCCTCGATTTCAGGTAAGCCATCGGGCAGAGACTGAAACTCCTCCTCGAGCTCCAAAAGCTCCATCTCATGCTCATCGAGTTCCAGTGTTCCGCTCTGAACGGCACTGATCTTGTCGCGAATCGCACCGGCCTCTTCGTAATTCTCCGCTTCGATCGCCCGCTGAAGGGCCGAACGCAAACGCTTGAGTTGGAAGTGGCGTTTGGGAGTCCCCCCAAGATTCTTTGGAACCTTACCTACATGCTTTTGAGCACCATGGATGTTCATAAGCAGCGGTTCGAGGTCCTCCTCGAAGACCACGTAGTCATAGGGACAACCGAGACGCCCCCCTTTTCGAAACTCGGAAAACGTAATGCCGCACATCGGGCAAGTCTTCTTGTCGGTCTGAGCCAATTCGCTGGCCGCTTTTTCCAACTGCAATTGCTTGGAAAGCAAATTCGAGAGCGCCGTGGCCGTCTCGAGCGACTCGCCGGTCTGGAAAAAAACTCTAGCGTGATCCTCACACAAATGGATAAGCGTCGGGCCTGACGGGTCCGTCAGTTCCGTGATGTGAAAAATCGCGTTTTTCTCGCAGTGCTGGCACTTCATCGCAAATTTGGCTTTTTCGATTCGCGGATTCAATAGAGCCTGATAGTATAAGCGGTTCGAGCCGTTCGGGCGATGCACTACGGCGTGTGAATCGAGCAACTCCGAGACGAATTTTTTCCCGAAAATGACTACTTTTCCAAGTTTCGAAAGCTACCGGGCTCTGTCCCAAAGGTTCGATATCGTTCCGGTTTACCGCAGACTCCTGAGCGATCACCTGACCCCCGTCAGCGCCTTTCGCCTCCTGGACGATGGCACCTCATCGGCCGGTCTTTTCGAGAGCGTGATCGGTGGCGAGAAAATTGGTCGCTACTCTTTCATCGCCGTCGGACCCCGCGCCCGAGTGGTCGCCTATGGCACCGAAGTCTCCTTCCACCACGACCAAACGGTGGAAAAATTCCAGTGCGACGACCCCCTGGAATTCCTCTCCGAACAACTTGGCAACCAATCGATCGCACCGGTCCCAGAACTTCCACCCTTCGTCGGCGGGGCGATCGGATATGCCAGCTACGATGTTGTCCGCTACGTGGAAAACCTACCCAACCCCCCCGAGGATGACCGAAAACTCCCCGACCTGGATTTCGGCTTCTACGACCAACTGGTCATCTTTGATCATGTCAACAAGACCATCATGGTCGTCGTCCTGTCCCATTCGGCCAACGGAAATTCGGCCAACGGAAAATCCACCGATCCAACCTCCCCAGAGATAGCCTACCAAGAGGCCTCTAGCTGGATCGATCGGATCGTCGAGCGACTCGATCAACCTTTGCCCCAACACTCCCTAGCGGATATCCCGCTTACCTACACCCCAACGCTCAACCCAAAATCGAATTTCTCCAAAGAAGGCTTCCAAGAGGCCGTCTTGAAATGCCGGCAGTACATCGAGGCCGGAGATATCTTCCAAGTCGTCCTGAGCCAACGCTTCGAAATCGAGAGCCAAAGCGAACCGATCGAAATCTTCCGAACCTTAAGGGTCATCAACCCGAGCCCCTTTATGTTCCTGCTGCGAACCCCCGAATGCACCCTTGTCGGCAGCAGCCCAGAAGTCATGGCTCGAGTCGTCGATCGGGTCGTGACGGTCCGCCCACTGGCCGGCACCCGACCTCGGGGCAAATCCTCCGAAGAGGACCGTCGACTCTCCGAGGAACTCCTAGCCGATCCCAAAGAACGGGCCGAACATGTGATGCTCGTTGACCTCGGACGAAATGACGTCGGACGCGTCGCCCAATTCGGCTCGGTTCGTCTGAACGATTTGATGGTCGTCGAACTCTATTCGCACGTCATGCACATTTCTTCGAATGTCCAAGGCACCCTGCGCGAGGATCTCTCCGCCATGGACGCATTTCGAGCCTGCCTTCCCGCAGGCACCGTCAGCGGAGCCCCCAAGGTCCGCGCCATGGAAATCATCGACGAACTTGAACCAACCAAACGCGGTCCCTATGCAGGAGCAGTCGGCTACTTTGACTACCGAGGCAACATGGACACCTGCATCACCCTGCGGACCATGGTCATCCAAAACCAACGTGTCTACATCCAAGCCGGCGCAGGACTCGTCGCCGACAGCGATCCGACCAGTGAATATCAAGAGACCGTCAACAAAGCCAAGGCGCTCTTAGCTGCCGTCGAAGTGACCGACCTAAGAACGAACCAAACCCCTTAGATCAAGGTGGCGAAATAATCTCGCTGTCGAAATAGTTCGTCGACATCCCAGCATCCACAATCAAGGTTTGGGCATTGATCCCCGAGGACCTTGGACTCAACAGAAACAACGCCGTATCGGCGACCTCCTGGGTCGTTAAACCAACCTTGCGCGGTATCGCCTTCTCTGCAAACAAATAAGCATCGACATAGCCTGGAATCCCAGCCGATGCACTGGTCTTGAGCAGACCTGCACCCACCGCATTGAATCGGACTCGGGAAAAACGACTGAACGACTTGGCCAAAAAAGCCAACGAAGAATCCAATGCGGCTTTCACCGGTGCCATAAACCCATAACTCTCCGAAGCCATCTTGGTCGTCGATATGCTGATCGTCACGACCGACGCATCGGGGCGAAGAATCGGCCCGAGCGCATCGCTGATGGCGATCAACGAAAAGCACGAGATGTCGATCGCCTGAAGAAACTGCTTGCGCGTCGTCTGATGAAACGGCTTGATCCCATCGCTGTAGTCGGCAAAGGCGATCGAGTGACACACCCCGGCGATCGGTACCTTCTGCTCGATCAACTCCTTGGCCATCTGATCGATCTGCTCTTGATACTCGACGTCACAAACCAAAATCTTCGACTCCGGGAATAGCTTCGAGACTTCCGCCTGACGCTTCGGGCTGCGAACCACCAAGACGACTTCCGCACCGACCTCCAAGAGTGTCTTGGCGATGTGCGCCGCGACACTTTTTTTATTCGCGACTCCAAAGACAACCACACGCTGCCCCGTGAGGCTCAAAAAATCACTCATCCTGCCCTAATTTCCTTGGAGGCTATGAACCATCGAAAGCTCCTGCAGGGTCCCAGCCGTCGCGTCCTGAACCCGCAACTTGATCTGAATTGCCGGAATCGCATAACGGTACGGAGGACTCGTATCGCGCTCGGATTCCTCGTCGATCACACCATTGCTGTTGTTGTCGCCCCCATCGATCCCGTGATCTGCCGTCGTACTCACCACAGCCGTTCCACCATAAGGAACCATGCCGTTTTCGGAGATGCCGCTGGCCTGCGCATTCCCATCCGATTCGTAGTAATCACTGAAAGTATCGAAGGTCGGCTGATGGACCGAAAACGCCGTGGAAAACTTGCCAGATCGTACCATCGAATCGATAACTCCCCCCGAAATAGGCTCGAATCCGGAGAGGGCACTACCCCAAATCGAACCGCTGGGGGACAAACCATAGGTGCTTCCCGATGCGTTCCTCAGTTGATTGCGTACCCGAAAGCCCCACGAAAGATCGACAAAAGCGCCAGTGCTGGCGGGAATAATGACTCCATTCTGCTCATCCTCAAAAATCTTGAGCATCACTGCATAGCCCGGGTCGCTCGGTCCGACGATCAAATCGTCATATCCCCGTTCGCCGGCCGCCGCTAATTTTTGAGCTATCGGAGCATCTTTATCCGTCAAGCTCCCATAAAGACCATCGACCCCGGGGGTATAGAGTTGAACCCACCACGTTCGATGCGACGATCTCTTCTTGGGTGTGCTGAACTGCATAAGTGCTGTTTCCAGTCGAAACCAAATTGGTACGGCAAAAGGCCGATGGAAAAAAACCGCGATCGTTGTTGGGATTCACTCCCGACATGGCCAAGTTGGTCATGGTCAAATAGTTGCCGTTGGAGTTCGCTTCGTTGGTCAACGCCAAGATCGGTAGCGATGCTTGATTCGCATTGACCGGCAAGCTGTAGTGGGCAAATCGGTTCTCCGGTTGCTGCAGATCCGCAAGCGAATTGGTCTTGAGCACAAAACGACTGTTCGCAGCATCCCAGTGCTTACGCACCGAAAGATCCGTACGCTGGTAAGCAAACCGCATCTGATAACGGAACGAATCCGCATCGTTCAGATCGACCGGCAAAGGGGCCGCGATCAGTTGCTCGTCGTCAGGTACCGCAGGTAGCTTCGAGATGCTCACGTCCAAATCGGGACGAATCAACATCACACGCCGACAAAGCGCCACCCGGTCGGGCATCCCATCCGGATCGGGAATGCCGTCCCCATTCAAATCCACTACGGGAATCACATCGTTGACCGGCGTCGATGAAGGAGAGTACGAGTAGTTCCCATTGGAATTCTGTGGGTCCGGATTGTTGAGCATCCCCACTTCGTTCAATGGACGCATAAACCAAGCGATCTCTGCATACTCCGATGCGATCGTCACATCGGTCACCCAGTCCTGAAACGTAATCGTTGCGATATCCCCTGAGTGAATTTTCATCAGTGCCAATGGGACTCGTCCGTAAAACCACTGTCCATCGCGTGCCTTGGTCGTGAACATCATCGCATCGTCGATATCCGACCAACGGCTTGCACTGAGCTTGTCCTCGATCTCGACCCCCGTGGGGACATAGTTAAACAGCATCGCTGTCGAATCCGACAAGGGTCCATCGTAGTAGACAAAGTAACCGTTAGGCGATTTCGAACTCTGTGGATGCACCGTCGTCGAGACGGTCAAACCCTGCAAGTCCGACCTCAAAAGGGTCGAGATCGATCGAAGCTGATCGCTCGAGGTCAACCGAGCCCTACCCGATGAAATGCTCTGACTCGTGGTCTTGAAGCCCTGGGCCAGGGCCAGCATGATCATGAGCGTCAACGCGGTCGCAATAAGGACTTCGATCAAAGTCATTCCGCGGGGTACAAATCGCCTAGCCATGTGACTGCCTCTCGGATTCGCCGATGTTGAAAATTGTTTTTGATAAGCTTCGGATTCGATGCACCTTGGGTTCGCCGTGAATCCCAGCAGAGCGTCGGGCCTAGTGTGTAGGTGGTGCGAAGGAGGCTATTCGTCGCATCACATCATTTAATCCTCGAAACAGCTCGAAGTCAATATTTTATCGCAACTTAGAGGGGACTTGCACCCCACAAAAACCTTGAATAAACCGGTTTTTCAGCCAGCCGACGCCCATGCGATCTCGGCTCAATCGAACCTGAACTCCATCGCTCCTCGGAGGATCGAACTATACTTAGCCTCTGAATCCCCCCAAAGAGCCATTCCCCAGCGTCGATTCGACCCCTTGTATTGATGTCCGACCCACGAATCATCAAACTCTCCAACGCGATTCTCGAATCGGCCATCGATCAATGGAACCGGACGCTCTCACAGGTCAACCCAGGCGATCCGAAAGCACTTCAGGATTTGATCCACCAAGCTCGCTCGCGGATCCCGGAATTGTTCGATTCGGCAGAACCGGTCGATCCAACAACCCTCGGAGAAG
>JAJTFB010000145.1 GCA_021300015.1 Pirellula sp.
GTCTGGGGATTCTGATGCTCGGCAAGCCATTTGAGGGCCATCGACACGGCGCGCTCGGTCTCGGTGGTGCCACCGAACTTCTTGAGCAAGTCCCGCTTGGTCTCACTCGAACGGCTGTTCAACCCTGCACGCATCGCTGCGTTGCTCTGGGCCGCGATCCCCGAAGCAGGAGCGAGCGATTCGCTCAATCCGGAAATCGATACGTCCGGCGCCTCGGCGATCATCGAACTCATGTCGACCTCAACCTTCGCGTCGACGGCCGTCGGCTCGACGCTCGGAACATCCGAAGGGCTATCCTCGGTGGTGTCCGATTGCATGTCGGCCGTCGCATTGTCCATCGAGAACTCTTCGAGCGCATCGGATTCGTTCCCCGACTGCTCGCCGATGTTCAAGAGCAGATTGATCTCTTTTTGGATCGGCTCGATGTTCCAAGCCGCCAAGCCAAGAATCGCGGCGACATGGACCACGGTGCTGATGAGCCAACTGGGTGCCGCATTCCAAAATCCCGACCTCTTGGGCCGCAGTGGTTGATCCTCCGATTCGCTCGCTTCGGATTTCTCGGGCAGCTCCTTTTTTGAAGTCGCAACCCCCTTTGACGCTACCTGGCCTGCTTGGCCTACCTGACCTGCCTGGGCTACCGGTGCCTTGGCGGCCACAGGAGCTTTGGCTCCCGAGGGTTTCTTGGAAACGCCCGGCTCTCCAATCGGAGTCGCAATCGGCTTAGAACCGGGCTCAGAAATCGGCTCAGAAACCGATTCGGCAGAACCGTTCTTGCTCGTCGGGGCCGTCTCGAACCCCGGCAATCCCAAATCGAATCGATTCAGGTCCCCTTGATTGTGATCTTCACGATCCTCACCAGGATTCGACGACATAAGTCACCCATACAACGAAACAGGAGAAGAACTGCCAGCCCATCGGTTTGTGACTACGATAAGACCCACAAACCCGCTACTATCTTAGCAGTTCCAAAACCGACAGTGTACTCTCGGAAATCCATTTTACCCAACCTTCCCCAGGCTAGCACCAAGGTCCCTCCATGCAAGCGAATCGAAAGAACGGCCGTTGCGGACCTGCCTGCCGATACCGGACGCGGGCCGCATGGGCTAGGCTCCTGGCCGGGATTTCTCTTCTGTTCCTATTGTTCCTATCGGGTTGCACCCAGGATTCGGCCCCCGCAGACCCCGACCTGGCGGCTTTGCCGATCGTCCGCCCAAACCCTGCGAAACCAAACCCACCGGCTCCAAACCCACCGGTTCCAGAGCCCGCACCCCCGAGCCAAGTGCCACCTGAGCAACAAGAGCCACCCCCGAGCCAAGAACCAACCCCGAGCCAAGCCGTACCTGCCCCGGACCGAAAACCTAATCCGCAAACATTGGTGGTCGAAGTCCACGGCTTCCAAAACCTATCTGGCCGATGCCGCTTGGCCCTCTACCAGAACGCAAAGGGCTTCAACCAACCGAAATCTGCTTGGGCCAAACAAACGTTCGATCTGCCCGAACAAGGGCCAGTGATTTGGAGAGTCAAACTCGAAGATGCCCCCGAATCTCAGAAGCTCTTGGACTCCCCGACGCGCTGGGCCGTCTCGGCCCACCACGACCAGAACAACAATGATCAACTCGATAAGAATGCCTTCGGTATCCCCACCGAACCCTACGGCTTTTCCAACAACCCCAAGCGTGGCTTTGGTCCACCGAAGTTCGATGAGGCCTGTTTTTCGATCGGCTCTGACGAGCCCCAAGAGGCCTTGCGGATCGAAATCCGAGTCCAATGATCCATGGTTATGCACTCTGCTTTGAATTCGAACGTCGGATTGCGATTGACGGCCCAAGCCACCGCCAGGCCAGAGCTTCTGGGGATCGCCACACCGATCGGCTCGCATCGTCAAGGAACCCATCGTCGCTATTGCACGATCAGTCTCAGGGATCTCGACGAGCGCTCTAGCTCGATCGCCGCAGGCATGCAGGCCATGGGGATCGGCCCGAATCACCGCATCGCGTTGCTGGTGAAATTCGGAGAGGATTTCATCGCGCTGGTCTTCGCCCTTCTGAAGACCGGTGCTACCCTGGTGCTGGTCGATCCGGGGATGGGTCGCAAGAACCTTCTGAATTGCTTGGCAGAAACCCAGCCGGATGGTTTTGTCGCGATTCCTCTTGCACAAGCGATCCTCAAGGCCAAGCGGAGTCTGTTTCCCAACGCCAAGTTCTACGTGACGGTCGGCCGACGCTTTGGCTTTCTCCCGGCGCCGACCCTCTCGGAACTCGAAGCCACTCCTGCGAATCGATTTCGTCCGCCGGTGATTCAGTTGCAAGACTCGGCGGCCATCATCTTCACCACCGGCAGCACCGGGCCACCCAAAGGTGTCCTCTACAGCCATCAGACCTTTTTGGCCCAGATCGACATGATCTCGGAGCGTTACTGCATCGAACCAGGCGGGAAGGACCTCAGCGGCTTTCCCCTCTTTGGACTCTTCAATGCGGTGATGGGAACGAGCACGATTTTGCCCGACATGAACCCGACGCGTCCGGCCGACGTCGATCCGGTTCGCTTGCTCGATGCGATCGATCAATGGCAGATCAACCAGTCCTTTGGCTCTCCGGCTCTGTGGACCAAGGTGGGGCTATACTGCCAATCGACGGCGAGGCGCGTCGAGAGCTTGAAGCTTGTCCTCAGCGCCGGCGCTCCGGTCCCTGCGCGTGTCCTGGAACATCTTCGAGCCGCCATCGCTCCGGACGGCAAAGTCTTCACTCCTTACGGTGCGACCGAGGCGCTCCCGATCGCCTCGATCGAGTCTCGCGAAGTTTTGCAGGAAACCGCCGAGCAGACGCGCCAAGGATACGGCACTTGCGTGGGCAGTCGCTTCGATCGAGTCCGATGGAAGGTCATCGAGATCACCGATGAGCCGATCTCTACGATCGATCAGGCCCGCAGCGTCGCTCCGGGGCAGATCGGGGAACTGATGGTCTGCAGCCCTAGCGTGACGCATCGCTACGTCACCCGCACCGACCAAAACGCTCTGCACAAAGTCCTCGCCGACCCCAGCGATCCTCATACCGAAATCTGGCATCGTATGGGAGATGTCGGTTACCTCGATTCCAAAGACCGCTTCTGGTTCTGCGGTCGCAAAAGCCATCGCGTTCGAACGGCCCAAGGCCCCATCTTTACCGAGCCAGTCGAGGCGGTCGTCAACACCCATCCGAGCGTGTATCGAAGTGCCTTGGGTCCTCTCGGCTCGCCGGAGAATCAAAAGCCGGTGGTGATCGTCGAACCCTGGCCCGAGCATCGCAAGCGTGTCCGAGCAAACCGCGATACCCTCGAGCACGAATGGAGAGCCTTGCTCTTGAGTCGCCATCCCAACCTGGACATCGATTCCTTCGTGGTCCACCCCAGCCGACTACCGACGGACATCCGCCACAACTCCAAGATCTTCCGCGAACAACTTACCCAATGGCTGTCGAAGGTTCGAAGCCGAACATATGGTTAAGGTTCTGAACCGCAGCGCCGCTGGCTCCTTTGACGAGGTTGTCGATGGCGCTGACCAAGACGATTCGAGGCCCACTCTCCCAGACGGATATGTCGACGTAGTTGGTCCTCGCGACATACTTCGTCGCGGGCATATGCGAGACGATCCGCACAAAACCCTCGACCGAATAATAGCTCATTAGGCACTCTCGGATTTGGTTGGCCGTCACACCGCTCGTCGGATGAACATAGATCGTCGAGAGAATCCCTCGCTCCATCGGTGTCAAATGGGGTGTGAAGATCACCTCGGGAACCACACCGCTAAAACGATGGACGATATCGACGATCTCGGGTTGATGCCGGTGGTTGCCGATCGAATAGGCCGAGATCGATTCGTTGACCTCGCAGTAGAGGTTCCCAAGTTTGGGGGTTCGCCCCGCACCACTGACTCCAGACTTGCTGTCGACGATGATATCCTTCGGAGAGATCAAGCCCTCTTTGAGCAGGGGGGAAAGGGGCAAAATCGCCGAGGTGGGATAGCATCCAGGATTGGCGACCAGACGGGCATCGGCCAACTGATCGGCAAAGAGCTCGGGCAACCCATAAGGGGTCTTTCCGAGACGACTCGGATCCGGATGAACCTCCCCGTACCACTTCTTGTAGAGTTCAGGGGTGCTCAAGCGGTAATCGGCCGAAAGGTCGATCACGCGGCATCCCTCGTCGAGCAACTCCATGATGATGTGGGCCGAAGCGCCATGGGGCAGGCAAGTCAGCGCCACATCGGCTCGCTCGGCAATTTGCTTCGATGTCAAATCCTCGACCGGCAATCGAATGCGGCGGACCAGCGACGGATGCATGTCCGCAAGCATGCTTCCGTTGGCTTGGCGACTCGTCGCAGCGACGATTTCGACATGCGGGTGATCGATCAACCACTCGATCGCTTCTAAAGCGGTGTATCCCGAAGCGCCGACAATCGCGACGCGAACTTTGCGTGAGGTCATAGCAGAATTCCAAAAGTCTCAATCGACGGAGTATAAACGGCCGTTGGATGTGATCATATCGCAACGCATGCAGCTTGGCCAGATTGCAAGCTTGGCTAGATTGCAAGCCGGGCCCCTTAAGCCGCCTTGCGTGCCGAATCGCGCTGAGAGCCTTGGAAATTCGGTTGAGGAACGATCGTCCGGAGGCGCTCCCATTCCCGAGAACGGTCGGCGAAAGCCACTTGGGCCGATTCGACCCGTTTTCCGATCGCCCCGGACCAACTCCGATCGCGAACGCCCAGAACCCATCCGAGCCGTTCTGCAGCCAGCTTGGGGCTGACCAAGCCGCTCGCTAGGTGTCCGAGCCGTCGGACCAGCGGTTCGATCACGATCGCCGAATTCGATATTTCGCTAAATGCGCAAGCCAACTGACCGATCGAACGGCCCAGTTCGTAATGGGATAGGACCATGGACCGCGATTCATCGCAAGTCACCGAGGAGCCTTCGACGACTCCGACTTGCAGGCCGAGCAATTTGGCCATCAGGCACAATTCGAAATCGATCAAGTCGCCGGGTATTTTCGTGTTCCACCCGCCGAGGCACTCGATTGCGCTGCGACGGATCATCGTGCCGGCCAGCAGTGGTCCGGCGATCTTCGAGGCTTCGCCCGTGGCTCGTCGCTGGGGGATCAGATCGGCTTCGAAACCGTATTGGAGAGAGTTTGCGCCCGAGGCAGAAACCCCCGAGGCAGAAACACCCAGGGCGATCATATCGACATCCAGTTCGTCGAATGCCGCGAGCGCATCGACACACCAATCGGGTTCCAGAACCGTGCCTGGCAAGACGACTTGGAGGACATCTCCGGTCGCATTTTGGACGGCGATATTGAGTTGTTCGGCAAGAGAGGTCGAAGCGGGAGTCTCGAGGACCTTGGCCTCGTTACCTTGCAAACCATAAGGGTCTTGGTACTCGCCTCGATGCACGATGAGCAATTCATCGTCTGGGGAGCGAAGCTCCAGGACCGACACCAACGTGTTTTCCAAAGCTTGGGAATCGCATTGGAATGGAACGATCAGCGACAAGCGTGGCACGGGACAACGCTCCAGGAAACGAGGTAAGAGGAATCCACTTAGCCGGTGGCTTGGAAGATCGACCAGCCCCTAAACTCAGTCCAGCGTTTCAAAGCTTTAACGGATAGCCGCATTGGCGAGACTTTGACGGTTGTGCGGGTTGTTAGGCTTTAGGCTTGAGGGTAGGGGGCTGTTTGGTTTTAGCCCGGAGGGCGGCACTTCTCTGCCGGTGTGCGTAAGCCACCGGAGGCGAAGGCCAAGTTTTCGCTCGATCTGTGGTGTGCCATTTGGTTTTGGCCACCCGAGCAGATAGCAGACTGCCCACTGCCCAACGAGTTTAGCAAGACCGAGGATGGATTTGATGCAATCGTTGGCAATCCACCTTGGGGCATCGCCAAGCCGAACAGCAAGGAGTTTTTCTAGGCGCTCGATCCGTTGTATCGCAGTAATGGCAAGCAGGACGCGATCCGCAAGCAAAGCGAAGCCTTTGGGGCGAGCATCGAGGTCGAGCGGCGGTGGCTCAATTACAACGCCCAGTTCCGAGCCTTATCCAATTGGGTCAAAAATTCGGGAGCACCGTATGGCGATACCATTCTGCTGGACGGAAATGGTAAAGAATCGCAGGACTTGAACATTGGAGTAGGGGGTGGCGGCGACATCAACTTGTACAAGATGTTTTTAGAGCAAGCCCAT
>JAJTFB010000036.1 GCA_021300015.1 Pirellula sp.
TCTTGACGATTGATTCTCCGCTGTCTTCTACTTGGCAGATCTCCCTGCTTATCTCGATTGAACTTCTGAACATTCCGTCTCCAACCACCCTACTGCCATTTCACCAGCCTCGGTCTACCACGTTACCGGTTTCCTTTCACCGTGCTGGTTACCGCACTGACCGACCGCCGTAGCGGTCAGACCTTCACCTCCAGTTGCTCTCCACCTTGCCTCGCGGCAACGCAGTTACTCTTGGTTACAGGGTGGTAACGATTCCCCTGATTGGGACTTCCACCGAATGATTTAATCGCCTTCACAGGCGCACTAGCCACCTGTCGCCAGAGGGTCGTGGTTTTCATCGCACCGCCGCTAAGCTGTGCACTTCTAGGTGACTGGCTTGACTGCACCATTGATGAAATCCTGATCAAAAGTCCGACGGGGTTTCAGTGATTGGTTGACATTGGACTTCCTGTGAGTTGAGTTTAGGATTCGCCGCCGGTGTCCGCCAGTCCTTGGCTATCGCCCCCTAAACTCTAGAGCCCACAGTTACAATGATTGAACTTCCGCATATTCTGAGGCACAGCCCTATTCCATAGCTATGAGGCTGATGAGAGAATACACTGAAAATCGGGTATGATTTTATTCGCTAAAGATAGACATCGAGTATCCGAACGGGAGCAACGCCTTGAACAACTCGAACCCTTACGATACGACAAAGGACCAACGAGGCGAATCCACCTCGCCAAATGATGTTGCGTTCGCTCCACCGAAGCAGATAGGGCGTTACCGCATCGAAAGAGTCCTGGGCGAAGGCGGTTTTGGCCTGGTCTACCTGGCTCAGGACGAGCAGCTCAACCGGCGGGTGGCCATCAAGGTGCCGCACAACAAGCTTATTGCGAAACCGGAAGACGCGGAACTGTACCTAGCCGAGGCTCGCACGGTCGCAGGCCTCGATCATCCGAGCATCGTACCTGTATATGATATCGGAACCACGCAAGAATATCCTTGCTATGTCGTCTCCAAATACATCGAAGGGACCGATCTCTGGGCGAAGCTCAGAGAGAGTCGACTCAATTATCGGGACGTTGCCGAGCTGGTGGCTACGGTAGCCGACGCTCTGCACTATGCCCACAGGCAGGGACTGGTGCATCGGGACGTCAAGCCGGGGAACATTTTGATCGACAAGAACGGGCGGCCTTATGTCGTCGATTTCGGCCTGGCCCTGCGAGAAGAGAATATCGGCAAGGGCTCGAAGTATGCAGGCACACCTGCTTACATGAGTCCTGAACAGGCCCGTGGTGAAGGCCATCGAGTAGATGGCCGTAGTGATGTGTTCAGCCTCGGCGTCGTGTTCTACGAGATGCTAGCCGGACGTCCGCCGTTTCGAGGCGATACGAAAGCGGAATTGCTGGAGCAAGTGACGAATTACGAAGCCCGACCGTTACGGCAATATGACGAAAACATTCCGAAGGAGCTGGAACGGATCTGCCAAAAGGCGATGGGCAAACGGGCTTCGGAGAGATACTCCAACGCCAAAGATTTTTCCGACGACCTGCGACACTTTTTGGCTGAACAGACTGCGATCCAGACCGGCATTTCGCCCAGCGGGGGCACTTCGCTGGTTTCTTCGGCTCAAGGTTCAACACAAGCAATTTCGGTTAGCTCAATTGCTACATCTTCTGCCACGGCAAGAACAGGTTCTTCAGAAAATCAACCGCTTAAAATCCTTCCAAAAGGCCTGCGGTCGTTTGACGCTCACGACGCCGACTTCTTCCTGGAATTACTGCCCGGTCCCAGAGACCGAGAAGGATTGCCAGACAGTTTGCGGTTCTGGAAGACTCGTATCGAGGAGACTGATCCCGACAACACCTTCAAGGTCGGGTTGATCTATGGACCATCGGGTTGCGGAAAGTCGTCGCTGGTCAAAGCTGGACTGCTGCCTCGTTTGTCTGAGGATGTGATTTCCGTCTACATTGAAGCCACGCCGGAAGAAACCGAAACGCGACTACTGCATGGCCTGCGAAAACGTTGCCCTACCCTCGAAGTCAACTTGGGCCTCAAAGAAACACTTGCAGCACTCCGACTAGGCCAAGGTATCCCGGTCGGCAAAAAGGTGTTGATCCTGCTTGACCAGTTCGAGCAATGGTTGCACGCCAAGAAAGAAGAAATGAACTCCGCTTTGGTTCAAGCACTTCGGCAGTGCGACGGTGGCCGAGTTCAGTGCATCGTGATGGTACGAGATGATTTCTGGTTGGCTGCAACGAGGTTTATGGGCCAGTTAGAGGTCGAGTTACTTCAGGGTCAAAACACGGCATTGGCTGATCTATTCGACCTACCTCACGCACAAAAGGTGCTGGCCGCATTTGGACGTGCATTCGGAACGCTGCCCGATCAGATCGGTGAAACCACGAAGGAGCAAAAAGAGTTTCTTAAGCAGTCCGTTGCAGGTCTGGGCGAAGAAGGCAAAGTCATCTGCGTTAGGCTTGCCCTGTTCGCCGAGATGATGAAAGGAAAACCTTGGACGCCCGCCACACTAAAGGAAGTTGGTGGTACCAAGGGTATCGGTGTGTCCTTCCTTGAGGATACGTTTAGCTCACACGCAGCACATCCAAAGCATAGACTCCACCAGAAAGCCGCCCGTGCGGTTCTGAAAGACCTACTCCCCGATTCCAACGCGGATATCAAGGGTTACATGCGGTCCCATGCTGAATTGCTAGAAGCAAGCGGCTACGGCAGTCGCCCCAGGTATTTTGATGATCTGGTCCGCATTCTGGACAGCGAGATTCGCCTCATCACGCCGACCGATCCAGAAGGTAAAGACACCGCCGATGACAGGAACTCTGAATCACAATCCGGTCAGAAATATTTCCAACTGACACATGACTACCTCGTTCATTCGCTGCGGGAATGGCTGACAAGCAAGCAGAAGGAAACCCTCAAGGGCCGCGCCGAACTAACGCTGTTCAATACTACAGCGACTTGGAAGGCCAAGCCGGATAATCGCTTCCTGCCGTCGCTGGTCGAGTGGCTGAACATTCGCGCGCTCACCGACAGGAAACGCTGGACCGAGCCGCAGCGGGCTATGATTCGGCGAGCAGATCGCTTCCATCTGTCCCGACTGACGGCCGCACTTGTCCTGTTGGGACTGATCACAGCAAGCGGTCTCGGGACGTGGCATTGGGTGGACTATAATCGGCGCGAATTGCTAGCGCAGAACGCAAAAGAGAACGAAGCGACTCGCATCGATGGCCTAGTAGGTCGGTTAGTGAGTGCCGAGCCGAACCAGTTGGCGAGCGTTATCGAGGAACTTGATGCAAACTACGAGATCGCAGAGACGTACCTGTCCCCGTTGCTCATGAAACAAGCCGAGACGCACGACGCAAAGCGATCGCAACTGCATGCCCGGATGGCGTCGGTTGCCCGAGACAAGTCATTGATCGAACCATTGCTTGAGGAACTGCTGACCAACAAAGTCACTTACCTTGGTCCGATCCGTCAGCAATTGCGACCTTACGCTGGAGAGCTCTCCGGAAAACTGTGGACCATTCTCCAAGACAAGACCGCCACAGCCGATCGTCGCTTTCGCGCGGGGGTGGGTCTGGCAGATTACGTTCCGGAATCTGAAGCATCCTCCTGGTCCAACGAGGAACTCTCCTTCCTCTCCCGGTATCTCGTCTCGGCCAATGCCGAGTTTCAACCGCTATTGCGTGAAAACCTCCGACCGATCCGCCAGCGGATACTGCCCGAACTCGCTACGATCTTTGGCGACCCCAGCGCCACCCCCGCGCAGCGGTTAAGCGCAGCAAATGCATTTGCCGATTATGCTCCCAGCGACGTCGCCCAATTGTCGGAATTATTAACCATCGCCACGCCGGAACAATATGCGGTCCTGTACCCGATCGTGGCTGCTAACCCTACACCGGCGATCCTCGAAAACCTTGGCAATGTGGTCGCTACGCTTCCGTCAGACGATCTGGGTTCTATCGCACGCATAGCGATGGGGCAGCAGCGCGCGAACGCGGCGGTGACACTGCTACGACTGGGGCACCATGAGAAAGCACTGCCGGTATTTAACATGACAGATGACCCTGAGGCGCTGACTCAGTTTATCTTTCGATGCAAACCTCGCGAGATCCATGTTGAAGCGTTGCTCGACCTCCTCGAACTCACAACCCGCAGTGGAAGTGATGGAACTGAGGAAACATCGTCGATACCTACCTCGAACAGTCCCCCCGCTGAATTGTCGGATTTGATTCAAGAGCGCGCCCGTTACGGCTTGCTGCTGGCGATCGGAGAGTACGCTCCTAATAACATTCCTTCGGAACGCCGCAAAGAGCTCGTGAAAAAAATCGCCGATTGGTACCAAAGCGATCCCAGTTCCGGCATCCACGGAGCATCGGGCTGGTTGCTGCGGCAATTGGGCGAGCACGAAATTGCTAATCGCGTTGACCAGACACCGATTCCTTATTCGCCGGACCGCGAGTGGTTTACACTAGCCATCACCGTTACAACTCCGCCGATAACTAAGCCTGAGGAACAACCAGCCCCCCTCTTACCGAAGACGTTCTATTACACGTTCATTATTTTTCCGGATGGCGAATACAACATTGGCTCGGTAGCAGATCAACCAGACCGGCTTAAAGACGAGGTTCGCCATGCCGTCACGCTGACACGGCCCTTTGCACTGCTGGATCGGGAGATCACGCTTGAGGAGCTCATTGCCTTTTCACCGCAGTCCTATGCGAGATTCATGAAGCAGTTCGACGCCAAGCCAACCGATGCAGCTTTCGGGATAGACTGGTACGATTCGGTGGCCTACTGCCGATGGTTGGGTAAGGCCATGGGATTGTCGGAGTCGAATCAGTGTTATGCCGATCCAGAGACGCTCGACAAGGAGCAATATGCTCGCGATCTGCAGGTGAACTGGGCCGCCAGAAATTGGCCGCTGGATTTGGACCAGCGAGGCTTTCGCTTACCAACGGAGTCAGAATGGGAAGTGGTAGCGCGGAGTGGATCGAGGACAGCGTATGGATTCGGGAGCGAGGTAGCCCTACTTGATCGCTTTGGATGGTTTACAGAAAACAGCAGCAGGCAAGTACATGCTAGCCGGGAACTGAGACCGAACCTGCGTGGGTTGTTCGACATGCATGGGAACTTGTTTGAGTGGACGCATGATTGGTATGGTGACTTTGGGGAATCAACGCAGAGCGATCCTCTTGGGGCCAAAAGCGGCTCGGACCGCGTGCTCCGTGGCGGCAGTTGGAATATCGACGCGGCGTATTGCCGGTCGGCGCGCCGCAACACGAACGTACCGACGTTCCGCCCGCTCAGTTACGGCTTCCGCCTAGCACTGAGTTCACCGTCAAGACTCTTCAGTTCTGCCGAGCAAGGTAAGGGAGCAGAGCCAGCGGGCGAAGGTAAGGAGGGAACGTCTGGGGAGCAAACCCCGGGGTTGCCTTAACCTATATTCGGGCTTGCCCCAGTGGTGGTTTTCTCGCACGCTTCCACCGCTTGGCAGCGGTTGGCTACGATGCTTCGGCCGTAGCCACCTGTCGCCAGACGGTGGTGGTTTTCTCGCACGCCGCCGCACCATCTTGCGGAATCTAGGGTCTGGCAGACAATAACAGGCGATGAAAAACGCCCAGCCAGTTGAGCGTTAATCGATCTTTACCAAGCCAATCTCAATTCAACAAAAACGAAAGTTGCCATCCATGTCCCATCATGAGGCTATCCGAAAGCTTGAGCCGACTTTGTTATGGAACGCCTTTGCCGACCTGAATGCGGTCCCACGAGGGTCCAAGAAAGAGGCCGCTGTGACACGATTTGTTGCAGAGCGCGGTCGGAAAATGGGGTTGGAGACCGAAGTCGATTCGATTGGAAACGTTCTGATTCGCAAACCTGCCTCTCAAGGCTTCGAAGATCGCCCCACCGTGGTACTTCAGTCCCACATCGATATGGTTTGGCAGAAAAACTCTGATTCCGAATTTGATTTCGATACCCATGGGATCGAAATGCGGTTGGATGGCGACTGGGTCCGTGCCCATGGAACAACGCTTGGTGCGGATAACGGTATCGGTGTAGCATCGATCTTTGCAGTGCTGGAATCCAACTCGCTGACCCATCCGGCGTTGGAGTGCATCTTCACGGTGGATGAAGAAACGGGCATGACGGGAGCGAAGTCCTTGGATCCCTCGTGGTTGAAGGGGCGTGTTCTGCTGAATCTGGATACCGAACAAGATAACGAACTAACGATTGGCTGCGCCGGTGGCGCGGATGTCACTTCCGTATCGAGTTATCAACCACAGTCGCTGGACGCATCGTATGTAGGTAAGAAGCTTCTGGTTCGAGGGCTTAAGGGTGGGCATTCCGGGATGGAAATCCATCTCGGATATGGGAATGCGAATAAGATTATGAATCGCATACTCGATGGGGCAAGCCATCGATTCGGATTGAGGCTTGCGTCGTTAGAGGGGGGAAGCTTGCGGAATGCGATCCCGCGCGAGTCGACAGCGATTGTGGTTATTCCCAAGCAGCATCTTGAAGGGTTTATGGTATGGTTTGCTCAGCTTAGCGCAATGATCCAAGCGGAAAATGCTGTGACCGACCCACTGTTGCTCATCGCTTGCGAACCGTACGATGCATTGCCGATGTCGGTGCTTCCTGTTTCCGTACAGAAGACGCTTTTTGCGACGGTTTTTGGCGTGGTCAGTGGAATCTACCGAATGAGTCCATCGATCGGAGGTTTGGTCCAAACGAGCAATAACCTAGCACGCGTGATCGCGCGGGATGGCGAGATTTCTATTATGTGCCTTGCTCGTAGTTCCGTCGATACCGAACGCGACGCGCTATCCGAATCACTTGCCTCCATCCTTTCGCAATTGGGTGGACGAGTCACTATCGAGGGCGAGTATCCTGGCTGGCAACCTGTTCCAACAAGCGATATTGTGAAAAAGATGAGCTCGCTTTACGAGGAGCTCTTTCATGAAAAGCCCCATGTTGCTGCATGCCATGCTGGATTGGAGTGTGGGATCATCGGTAGCAAGTATGCCGGCATGGAAATGATCAGCTTCGGCCCCAACATTCTGGGAGCTCATTCGCCAGATGAACGCGTTCAGATAAGCAGCGTACAAAAATTTTATCGCTATTTCTTAGAGACCTTGGCACGGCTTTAGGCATGGAACAAAGTGAAAAATTTCGGTAGGGTTCTTCAGGTAGGACAGTGGAAACAAAAAAACGGAGGCACGTGCCTCCGCTTTTTTGTTTGAATCGATTAAGAGATCAGATGATCGGCTTAGTGATCGCGATAAGGGCGACGTCCACCGCCGCCTCCACCACCGCCACCTCCGCCACCGTCGCGGCGTCCGCCGCCACCACCGCCGTAGCCGCCACCACCGTAGCCGCCGCCACCGCCACCGCCGCCGTATCCACCACCGCCGCCACCGCTGCGAGGACCATTGTCCTTAGGTCGGGCTTCGTTGCAGGAAATTCTGCGGCCTGCAACTTCTTGTTGGTTCAAACCTTCGATCGCCGACGCAGCTTCATCTGGACTCGGCATTTCGACGAAAGCAAACCCGCGCGAACGGCCGGTCTCCCTGTCGGTAATAATGCTAACCTTTGCAACTTGACCAAAACGGCTGAAAGCCTCACGTACCTCTTCTTCCGTCGCTCGGAAAGAGAGATTCCCTACATAGATATTCGTCACTGAAACAAACCCTCGTATCACCTATGCCCGCTATGGGCGAGCTATCAACAAAACTAGACAAAACCCAAGCAATGATCGTAAAAATCCGAACCAGTAACGATCCTCCTACAATCAACCCGAGCATCCGATAACCTCATTATCAAGGAATTCAGGTGCTGAGTCAACAAGAATCCACAAAGCTTCCGACCATAAAAACGCTAGACTTCCTGACAAAACCGAAGAAAAGCCGATTTTATTTTCCGATTTTTTGCAATAGCCATCTCTCGCGGGCTTGAGGTGATTATGAGATCCGACCACAAACTTCAAGGAACTCCCCAGCGCTTTCGTAGCCCCCACTGCATGACCAAGTTCGCGGCGATGGCAAAGAAAGCTATCCAGGAGTCCAGCGTGGTGTCGCCTAACTGAAATGTCTCAACCACCGTTTCGGTCGCTTGTCGCCGACGCTCCAGAAGTCGGCTGATCAAGTCGGACGGTTGGTCCGGACTGACCAAAACACCCCCGGCCGACTCATTGAGCTTGGCCAGTTGGCCCATCAACTGCCAATCCGGAAGCGGTTGCAAACTCTCAATACTCTGGTCGATAACCACAAACGGTAAGCGAGCCTCAAGCTCCTTACCTTCGGACCCAACCGTCTTGGCTCTCCACTCGTAACGACCTGACTCTTTGACCCCTTCGAAGCCCAATCGCATGCTCGTCGCATCGCGAGGGTTGAGTCGATACTCACCGATCTGTGTTTCCAAGGGGGCTTGATCCTCTGCGAGAGGATCCTTCAATCTCCATAGCCTCAATGAAACCTCCTTAGGCATCGGTGTCTCTTTGCTGCCCGCACTCCAGTTCATCATCACCTCGGCAGGTTGCTGCAAGAGAACTCGCCGTCGATTCATCGTCAATTGCATCCCCTCTTCGACCGCCTCGCGTCGAAGTCCCCAGAGGGCAATCTGCCTCCAAAATTGTTTGAACTCCTTGACCTTGCCCTGCCTGAGCCACTGAAACGTCGAGTCGAACGCCAAGCTCATGACGCGGCCTTGGGCAGCGATCCCTGTGACCATCAAAGGTTGCCCGGCCCCTCCGATAGCCAAAACCTTCACGCCAGGCGCATTCTTGACACCACCCCAACGATTGGCCCCAGTCAAGGGCTTGAGCTCCCTCCATACCTCGGTCAAGTTGCTCCCAGGCTCGCCGATCTGAAGCAATCGGTCGACCGCAGCGGGCACCATCGGAACGGCTCCCTCATAGTGGTTCCTCAAGTCGATCGGTGCATTGCGCGGTTGGCGGATCGCTGCTCCCATCTGAATAGGAAGCAAATCGTTCAAAGGTGTATTGTTCCAACCTCCGGCCCCGTAAGCATGGTAGCCGCCTAGTGTGACCAAACCGGCTCCTCGCAAGACCTGTTCGGCGATCAATTGACTACCAGCAGTCCCGATCGCATCGGAATCCAGATCCCCCAAAATGAACAGATCGTACACGCCATTGGCAAGTCGCTGGCTCAAGTCGATAGGCCATTTTTGGACCGGCTCTCTTGCGATCCACAACCGGTCAACCTGCATATCGGGTGACTCCAAAAGCGCATTGGCGATGAATTTCGATTCCGTTCGCGGTTCCCCCTCGATGTACAAAACCCTCGCCCCACCCCCGCGCACATTCAGGTACGAGGTGATCCGATTGTTCTCCAGAACCGACTCCCCATCGACGGCTTTGGCCTCGACCCACAACTCGTACGAACCGACCTCAGGCGCCAGCATCGGCAACTGGAACGATATGGCTTGGTCGCTCTTGGTCGGTCTTACCACCGTTTGTTCGACCAAAACGGGTTTCCCATCCTTACCGACAATCTTCATGGCGATGGTGATGTCTCGATTGGCCACCCCGCGCGCCTTGAGCATTCCCCGAACATAGATCTGATTCTTGGTATAGGCGTCGAGTTGCTCGGGTACCCCCTCGACGGCAAGATCCCTGGCCTGTTCGCTATCCCCACGCGGGCCGATCCCGATGAGATAAAGGGGAATGTCCTGCCTTGCAAATTGCTTGGCGATCTGCTGCGGATCGGTCTTGGCCGGCGAAAGGGTCTGCGATCCGTCCCCCATCCAAATGACGGCCATCAGAGGGGAAGAAAAGCTTGCGCCCGAGACTTGGCTCAAGGGCCCCCCGATATCGGTGCTGGCCCCTTCGGCCTTCGCAGGCAGAGCCGGGGAACTCTGTGCCGTCGATTCTACCTCGCCGAGGGACTGCAATTGGGAATCGTACACAAAGGGTGCAAACCTAATCTGCTTTCCCAACTGCTCTCGACTTGCAAACAAACCATTCCAAAACTCGATCTGCTGATCCCATCGACTCTTATTGCCCTCCCCTGCACTCAGTTGCATGCTAGAGGATTTGTCCATCAATACCGCAATGGTCCCGTCGGGCTCTCGCTGCTTGGTCCAACTGACCCCAGGCTTGAGAATCACCAGCATAAGCGTCAGGATCAGCAGCAGACGCAAGAACCGCAATATCCATCGTTGGGTCCGCTTAAGCCCATGGGTATCGATGACAAATACCCAAACGAACAGAAGCCCTACTGCGATCAGCGAGACCAAGCTATAGCTTCCGAAAACCGGCGAAAAGCTCCAGTCCATCAGACCTTGCCCCGCTGCTTGCTGGAATAAAATCGGCTAGACATGGTCTGCTCTGCCATGACCATCATCGCCAATATCACCCAAAGAAAAGGGGATAGATCGCGTCCGAATCTACCCTCTCCAATCGAACTTTGGACTTCGCTCTTCTCCTTGGCGATAAGCAAATTGTCGATGCCGACGGCCTTCTCCAAATCCGCGCGATCGACCGGATCGAGCGATACTTCTCTTCGGTCGACATTGACACTAAAACCACGGTACATCAACCCCCTGGCACGAACCCCACGTAGCCGATAATGGCCGGACTGTTGGGTAAAGCCATAGCTGATCAAGTCGTCCTCGGACTCCACGCGTATCTCATCTCCACCGGGTTGGCGCAGCTCATAAGTCCTCGGAAACTCCTTGGTGTTGTTGCCCAAAACGGCTGTGGCTCCGACGTCGTAGTTCAAAGGATGCTTGTTCTGTGTCGCTAGATAACGGACTGTTCCAAGGAACAATGCGAAACCAGGCCAAGCATCGGAGCTGGTTGTAAATAGCTCGCTCCATGGGGCTTTGCCAACCACCGAGACCGGTTCTGGATACGGTAGAGTCATGACAATGATCCGGCCCGAACCTCGCAAAGTCTCCACCATCATCGGTAACTCGGACTGGGTGTAACTTGCGATCACCGATGCAGCAGGATCCAAATCGACTAAATTCCAATGCTGGTATACCGGATAGCTCACCCAAGGTATCTCTTCGGGCGGGCGCTCGAAGATGCCCCAGATCGGATGATTCGTCAATGTTGGCCGAAGAGCCGTCACCGATGCGTCCAGCCCACTCTTGGTGATACCCCGAATTTTCCCTGGCAAGAGACTGGGCAACCCACCCGGATCCGCTTTTTCCAGAAGCGTGCTTCCGGGCGCAATCGGTGTGCCGATCGCTTGAGGGGCTTGGGTTCCCATCGCGGCCGGTCCGAGCACCACGAGCAACCCACCTCCATTGCGGATCCAACCGGCCAGCTTATCGGCCTCGTCGGCGGTCAATTCCGTAGGATTGAATAAAACCACATTGGCGTACTTTGAGAGATCGATCTGACCGATTCGACTCCTTGGTTCGACATCGACGCTGTTTGCCCGTTCGTTGCCGCTTGCCGGCTCGGTCCCGGTACCGTTGGCCGCTTCGGTGCTACCCGAGCGCTGTTGGCTCATCGATGGATCGAGCATCAGCGAGACGAGCTGCGCATCGGTGTTGTCGTCGCATAAAACCACCGATTTGCCCTGCTCGCGGGCTTCGATCGTCAGGTGATAAACATTGTCGATCTCCAACGGATCGGGTCTGGCTAATCGCAAAACCGCATGATTGGTCCCCTCGGATAAATCCTTCCAGAGAATCTGCAAGCTTGCCAAACCCTGGTCGTTGGACTGGACCACTTGGCGATCCAAGAGCTTGACCTCGGGGATCGACCATTGACCATCGCGTGCTAGGGTCGTCTTCTTTTCCAAAGGCTCGGCAGCAAGCTCCACCATCAGTTGCTCTTTGGTCTCTCCTTCGAGTGCCCTAAGGTCTGCCTGGAGGGTGACACTGCCTCCGGGCACGACACTCTCGGCCGAGATCCTTAGGTTCTCGAGCGACCAATTGCGAATCTCCTGCTGTGGTACTCCCAAGTCGATGATCTGCAGAAGGACTCGTGAAGGTTTTTCAACCGTAGCGGCCTGTTGGCTCGGCTCCTGATCCGGACTCGCCCCGGTAATAAGCGGCAGAAGATCGGCTTGTGCTGCACTGGACCAGGAATTCTTTCGCATATCGGACAAGACATAGACCTCGCGACGATCGAGCTTGCTTTTTCGAACCGTCTCGATTCCGACCGTGATACGATCGATCAAATTGCATGCCTTCCCTTCGACCGAGATCCGATCGAGCTGCCGTTCGGCCGACAACCGGTCTTGATTGACCCGCGCGGCTGCGTCGTTGCCGATGATCGCTATTTCGCTCCCGATCGGAAAACGGTCCATCAACCAACTCGCCATCTCTTTGGCATCCTCGAGTCTGGTGTGGTTGAGGTATTTATAGCCCATCGTCGGTGAGGTATCGACCACGATCGCAGCACAAAGTGGACCTTGTTGATGGACAAGGGGCGAATCGCTCGAGCGGCGTAGCACCGCTAAACCGTAGTAGCCGGCTGCGATCCAAAGTCCAAGAGCCACAAGCAGTGGGATAGATAGGGCAGCGACCCCGCTTCTTCGTCCCCAGAGAACGATCGCTGCGAACGAACTGAGCAGTGCAAGGACTCCCAGGAGTCCTGCCAAAAGGCTATTGGCGAACAGTCCACTGGCGACCCTAGGGGCAGCCAAAGCAGCCGCTAGCATGAGCACCATGAGGACTCGCAAGGCGAGCAAGATCCAGCGTTTGACCGACCATCCACGCTGGGCTTCGACCGCTGTTTTCTTTACGAAACGAATCGCGGGGAACTCAAGCGTCTTGGGCTGCCTACGCCCAAGCATATGGAATAGGATCGGTGCGATGGCCGCTAGCGAACCGAGCATCAAAGAGATATGAAGGAAACTCATCGGTTTGGGCAGGCCCCTCTAGAATCGATTCCTTCGACTGATCAAATACTCCATCAACGCTTTGTCGTAGGGCACGCTCGTATCGAGCGGCACGTAGTCGATCCTCGAACGACTGAAACTCGTCTTCATCTCCTCTCGAAACTTCCGCACATTCTCGCGGTATTCCTCACCGATGTCATCGGCGTTGACCGGTATTTGTTCATCGGTCTCTGGATCCCTTAGTTCGACAAGCCCCTGGAAAGGAAAGTAGACTTCGGCTTCATCGAGCACATGGAAAACGATCACATCATGCCCCGCATGCTTGAGCATGCGAACCGCGTCGATCGAGGATTCCGAGTCGGTCAACAAATCGCTCATGATGATGATCAGCGAGCGGTGGTTGAGCATGGACATCATCTGGCGTATCGGACCGCTTAACTCGGTCTTACCCCCTGTCTTGAGCTTGATCAAAAGGCTGAGAATCGCTGCGAATTGACTTCGCCTAGATTTGGGTTGTATGCTCGCTTTGATCTTCTGGTCGAAAGTGACCAATCCGATGGGGTCTTGTTGCATGAGCATGAGGTAGGAAAGCGCTGCAGCAAGACAAATGCAGTAATCGATTTTGGTCAGTTGCTGACGATAGGTATAAGCCATCGAGCGGCTCGTATCCATCATGATGTAACCGGTCAGATTGGTTTCCGACTCGAATTTCTTGACGTAATAACGATCGGTCTTCGCATAGGCCAGCCAATCGATGTCCTTGGGGTCATCTCCATGGGAATATCGACGATGTTCACTGAACTCGACCGAAAATCCATGGAACGGACTCGCGTGCAAGCCTTGGAGAAATCCCTTGACGACCAACTGCGCACGGAGATCCAATCGCTTGATCTGCGAGGCTAGTTCGGGCTTGAGGTACTGCTCGACGGCCACCATGCTGTGCAACTACCGGTCTTTGGTCCATGGCAGTCGGCAATAGCCCCACTGCCCGTTATTCTCATCGACGCCTATTTCGATCCAATTCAACCGATCGCCGATCTTCGGATAGAGTTTGGTGCGGATTTGACCTGCGATCCACCCTGCGATCTCCTCGGCGGTGGTATTGACGATCGGCAAAAGCATGCAGTCCTCCTTGGGCAAGACCCAGCGCTTTTGCTTGAATCGCAACACAACCTCAGTCTCCTGGACTTCGACGTGAATCGTGGGATGGTGCATCGCGACGAGCATATGATGATCCAGTTGCTTGACGAGTTCGGCGAGCGAATCTCGAAAGGCGATGAAATCGATCACGTAGCGATTTTCGTCCAGTTGGCCGCAGACCTCGGCTCGGAGTCCGTAGTTATGTCCATGCAGACACTCGCAGATATCGCCGGCAAAGGTGATGAAATGCGCTGAGGAGAAAACGAGTTGCTCCTTGTGCAGGAGCACTCGAAATCCAGGTTGATCCGTCATAGCTTTCATACTTTCCTATCGGGCAAAAATCACTTGGACTGAAACATCGGGGCATTGGGATTGCCTCGCGAGAGCAGATAGGCGATCAGATCGAGAGCTTCGTCTTCGTTGAGTTTATCCATAAGCTCGGCGGGCATGAGGGAAATCGCTGAGGTTTTCTCCTGCTCGACATCTTCGCGATCGACCGTGACGGTTTTGGTCGCATCCTCTGGATTGACCACCATCGTCACCTTGCCAGCCACTTCGTTGACAATTCGACCGGTATGAACCGTGCCGTCTTCCATTTGCAAGACCATGGTTTTGTATTGGTCCGAGATGACTTGGCTGGGCCGAATGACCGCATCGATCAGGTCGTTGACTGCAAATCGTCCAGCGGCTTGGGTCAGGTCAGGCCCGGTAGCCCCACCGTCTCCGCCGAATCGGTGACAGATCACACAGCGGGCTGCTGCGTACATCTTCTTGCCGTTCTCGAAGTTTCGGCCCTTCATGCGCTCCGAGGCCAGTTTGGCCAACCCCTCGGTCGTGTAGGCTTTCCCTGGTCCTTTGGGCTCAGGCAAGGTCTTGGGTAACGACGCGGGTTTCCGAACTCCTAAGGCTTCCAGGACAAATCGTTCTTGATCGCTCGAAAGCGCGTAGGCATCGTTCGCTGCGTTGATCAGGAATTTCTCGTAGCTATTGCCACCCTGCCATCGCTGAGCTTTCTCAAACCATTGGAAGTATTCCTTCCTTTGATCGACACTCCATCCCTCCTTGAGATTCCGCATCGAGAACGCCAAATGAAATTGCTGGAGATCGGGTTGGTTTTGGAGCATCGCAGCGATAGGTCCGCCATACCCTTTGTTCCTTTGAAGGATCTCTGCAAAGTCGGCATCGGTCTTCTTGCGTTCTTTGGCGAGCAAAGGCAGAGCCTTTTTCCCGAGGGTGGGAGATTGCAGATAGGTCAACAAAATCACCAGTTCGCGATCCATCATGTCATCGCCGGACGGGAAAAGTGGCTCGATCGCACCGAGCAAGGAGTCGCGTAGGGACTCATCGACTTGGCCGAGTCGAATCAAGACCAGTTGCACGGCACGAACTAATTCGAGCCTTTGCTGGCCCGAAAGTGCCGATAACTGGAGCGTACCCAATTGCATGAGCAAGGGTTCTTTGAGCTCCGAGTTCCCGGCGCGGGCCAGACCGGCTACGCCGGTGATTATCGTGTTGGCATCGTTGCTTTTGAGCACCAACGGGGCCCAACGCGAGGTCGCAACGCGTTCGAGAGCCACACGGGCCGCATAGCGAACGTGGCGGTCCGTACTTGCAAGCTGCTTGACCAACTCCGCGACCGTCGCGTCATCTTTGTCGTCTTGGTTATGTAGAAGCTCGATCGCTCGGCGCTGTGCGGTCGCTTCGTTGGGCGCTGGAATCGGAGCGGGTGCCGTGGACTCCGAGCCGACGTAACGGACTCGGAAAAGCTCCGATTGGGTGCCCCGGCCACCGGCGGTAAAGTACATATGGCCATCGATCCCGATCGTCACATCGGTCAGAGGCAACGGGGTTCGCGAGAGGAACTCTTCTTTGGTGGCCGAATAGCTTGCACCGTTGGGCTCTGGGTGGATCGAATACATCGTTCCGAACGTCCAGTCGCAAATGAACAGCGCGCGCTGGTATTTGGCTGGAAACTTCGCCCCCGTTCCAAACTCAACACCTACAGGCGAGCCCGGGCCGATATTGACTAAAGCGGGCAAACTATCGACGTAGTACTCGGGCCACTTGCCCGTGCCGCTGCGCCACCCGAATTCGCTACCGCTCGTGGCGTGCACGACGCGGGTTGGCCGATACCATGGGGTACCCATATCCCATTCCATGTCGGCATCGTAGACGAACATTTCACCGGCCGAGTCGAAATCAAAATCGTATTGGTTTCGATAACCGATGGTGAACATTTCCCAGGCTTTGCCTTCGGGATCGGTTTTTGCGATCCAACCTCCCGGAGCGACGATTCCCGCAGCGTGCCCGTTGGCATCCCATTGCCTAGGCAAAAGCAAATCCTCGTCCCAATTCGGTGCTACCCGACTGCTGTATCCTTCGGGTAAAGTCGCTTGGATTTGCTCGTTGCGAGCCCCACCCATGGTTTGAGGCGGCGCGTTGGTTTTCCGGTCCATAGGGGGGAGGGTGTGATTGCCACAGCAGACGTAAATCGACTTGCCATCGGGCGAAAGACGCACCGCATGGGGTCCGTGCTCTCCTCCTCCTCGGAGATCCTTGAGCTTTATGATCTCGTCGTACTGGTCATCGCCATCGGTGTCTTTGAGACGATACAAACCGCTGCCGATACCGCCGTTGACACAGACGTAAAGACTGTCAAAGGCGTAGAGCAATCCTTGTGCCGACGAGATATTCAGGGGGATCCGCTCGACGGTGGTCTCCTCCTGGCTACCGGGCTTGGCAGGGGTTACCCTAAAAAGTCCTTTGTTGTCCTGATCGCTGACGATCAATCTTCCTTTCGGATCGCTCGTGATACAGACCCATGAGCCGAGTTCGTCTTTCGGAACTCTGAATAGCTGATCGATCACGAAGCCCGGTGGAATAGAAAATTCGCTCGAGCCTCCGTTGGATTGACCATCGAGAACTTCCCCCCAAGGTCCCTCGCCGTACTTTGCGATCACTTTAGCAACTTGGGTCTGACTCGGATTGTCCTTTGGGGAAACCTGCCAAGTCCCATCGCTCAGAAGCGTTTGTACTTTTCCCTCCGAATCGACCCACGCGAGCTTTGCGACCAAGGCGGCGATCCCACCGGCGTTGGATACTTCAAAGACCAACTCGTTTTTGCCTACGACCAACGCGGAGCTTGCGTCGACCTTGAGGCCCTCTTCCCAGGAATCGCTTCTCCCGAGCGATTTTCCGTTGAGCGTAATGGCCATGGCGTTGTCGGCCGAGGCGGCCAGCCAAGCCTGGGTCTTGCTCGCAACATCAAAGGACTTTCGGATCACATACCGAGTATCGGAGTTTTCACCCCAAATCCAACTTGGCTTGCCTCCTTCTTTGAGCATTCTGTCTTTGAGCGTTCCGCCTGGGGCTTGGGAATTGGCTGAAGTCGGTGCGCGCCCTTGGATCGGTGCCGCGATGGCTGCTTGGCTGTAAACCTTACGGGCTGACTCCTGAGCCAACGCTGGCTCGAGTCCGACCACAGGGAGCAAAGCGGGTAGAACCAGGGCCAATCGAGTGACAGACCCAAGGAACCTTTGCGATTTGGAACTGAGAGACTGGGAACTGGGCGACTGGGAACTGGGCGACTGGGGCAAAAGATCGGATCGATAAAGACGACGCATAAAGGCACCAAGCGGTCGAAGAGGGTCAGGAAGGAGGGGCGGCCACCTGCTTTAGGCGACCCGAGAACTTCGTCTTAGTCTAACGCAAAAAAGGGGTTCCTTGGTAGGCATCGGTTCCAATATGCTCCCTTGGAGGGAAAAGAATTCTTGCATTCTGTTTCTGAAACTCAAATTGATCTAGAATGATCGCGGTTTCCGGTGACCTAGGCTCGGCTTAGGTCCCATGGAAAAACCACATGGAATCCAAACCATCTAGCCTCTTTATCTTTGCCGAGGAACCCGTGCGAATTGTTGTTTGCGAATCCCCCGAACAAGTCGCCAAAGCGGCTGCGCAGGAATCCATCGAATATTTAGGGTTGGCTTGCTCGGGATCGGGCCAAAAAGTCGAACCGATCGTCTTGGGGTTAGCTACAGGCAGCACGCCGCTGGGACTCTACGAGCAGTGGATCGAGCGTTATCGAGCCGGAGAGATTTCCTTCCGCAATGCCGTCTCATTCAACCTCGATGAGTATTGCGGTGTAGCTCCCGACGATGTTCGAAGCTACCACTATTTCATGCAGGAGAATCTCTTCAAGCATGTCGATTTTTTGCCACAAAACACCCACATCCCCAAAACCGATTGCTCGGACTTGCCCGCAAGCGCCGAGGCCTATGAAATCGCGATCAACCAAGCTGGTGGGATCGATCTACAGATCCTCGGCATCGGAACCGAAGGCCATATCGGCTTCAACGAACTAGGCTCCTCTTTGTCCTCAGCGACGCGAGTCAAGACCCTGACTGCGAAAACCCGACAGGACAACGCAAGGTTCTTCGAGTCGCTCGAGCACGTTCCCCGAATGGCGATCACGATGGGACTCGGTACGATCATGAACGCACGAGCAATCCTGCTCCTAGCAACCGGTTTGCACAAAGCCCAAACCATTCGCGATACGGTCGAAGGACCCGTCACCGCGATGGTCCCAGCCTCCATCCTGCAATTCCATCCCAATGCAACGATCCTCTTGGACCAAGCGGCCGCAAGCAAGCTCGCCCACCTCGACTATTACTTGGACTCCGAAAGAAATCAACGATCGCTATGAGCCCATCGAACTACCACGACCAGACCGCCGAGCATGCAAGGCTCAAGCAATCGAGCGAACGCCAAGCCAATTGGCAACGTTGGGGGACTTATCTCTCCGAACGCCAATGGGGCACGGTTCGGGAAGACTACTCGGACAACCAAGAAGCCTGGTTTTTCCTTCCTCACGATCATGCGCGGTCGCGAGCCTACCGCTGGGGGGAAGACGGCCTCATGGGGATCTGCGATCGACAAGGTCGGTTGTGCTTTTCATTTGCCCTCTGGAACACCCGAGATCCAATCCTCAAAGAACGGCTTTACGGACTTTCCGGACCCGAGGGCAACCACGGCGAAGACGTCAAGGAGTCCTACTATTACGTCGATGCAACTCCCACATGCTCGTACGCAAAGGGGATCTACAAATACCCTCAATCGCGATTTCCTTACGAACGTCTCACGGATATCAACCGATCAAGGTCCCGTCTGGAACCGGAGTTCGAGTTGGCCGACTCGGGGGCCTTCGACGAAAACGGGTACTTCGATTGTCAGATCGAGTATGCCAAGGAAACACCGGATGATATTTTGATCCGACTGACGGTCCACAATCGCGGGACAAGACCTGCGGTGATCCATCTACTTCCACAACTTTGGTTTCACAATTCTTGGGTTTGGGGATGCACCCATGATGGATGCGCCGCCAAGCCCCGCATGAGGCTGATCTATCCGGAGAACGAGCCGGCAGGCGTGGTGATTTGCGATCACGAAACCCTAGGTCACCTCGAGTTTCGCGTTCAGAATGAACTCGATCTCGAGAAGCCCGAATGGCTCTTTACCGAGAACGAGACGAACACCTCAAGACACCCAGGAGCCTTGTCGGCCGGAAGCCATTTCAAAGACGCTTTTCACGACTACATCGTTCAAGGGGACAAAAGCAAAGTCAATCCGAAACCCTTCGGAACCAAGTGCGGCGCGCACTTCATGGTCATCGTCCATCCGAATCGACCAACCGTCTTGCGATGCCGCTTGACAGGCCTCGGCGAAAACGCCAAGTCCACAAGCATCCCTCTGGTAGGCGACAAAACCCCTCAAGACTACCAACCCCTTGCGACCATCGACGAGCGATTCGATGAGATCTTCGAAACCCGCAAAAAAGAAGCCGACGAATACTACCAAGCCTGCATCCCGAAAGAACTCAGCCAAGATGAAAACCTCGTCGCAAGACAAGCTTACGCAGGATTGATCTGGACCAAACAGTTTTATTACTACGTCGTAGATGCTTGGATGCAAGGGGACCCAGAAGGCCGCCAACTCCCAAGCTCACGCCTCCAGGGTCGCAATGCCGATTGGAAACATCTATTCAATCGCGATGTGATCAGTATGCCCGATAAATGGGAGTACCCTTGGTATGCAGCTTGGGATCTGGCTTTTCATATGATCCCCATGTCGCGCATCGATCCGGAATTCGCGAAAAGCCAACTGCTCTTGTTTTTGCGCGAATGGTACATGCATCCCAACGGCCAAATCCCAGCCTACGAATGGGCGCTGAGCGACGTCAATCCACCCGTCCACGCTTGGGCCTGCTGGCAAGTCTACCAACAGTCAGGCGATCGTGAGTTCCTAGCCAGAACCTTCCAAAAGCTACTCCTGAACTTCACCTGGTGGGTCAATCGCAAAGACACCCGAGGCCAACACGTATTTAGCGGAGGCTTCCTAGGTCTCGACAACATCGGGGTCTTCGACCGCAGTGCTCCCCTGCCAGGTGGTGGGACTCTCGATCAAGCCGACGCGACGGCTTGGATGGCCTTCTACTGCGGTTGCATGCTCCAAATGGCTCTCGAATTGGCCGATGACTCCCAAGCCTATTCGGACATGGCAAGCAAGTTCTTTGAACACTACGTCGCGATCTCCGAAGCCATGAACTCCCTTCACGGGACCGGCTTGTGGGAGGACAACGACGGCTTTTACTACGACCATCTTTACCGCGAAGGAAAAAGCATTCCCCTCAAGGTCCGTTCGCTCGTCGGACTGATCCCTCTGTGCTCGAATGTCATTCTCTACGACTCGGTGATCGAAAAACTACCCGGTTTCAAGAACCGAATGAATTGGTTCTTGGCCAACAAACCCCACATGTCCAAGTACATGACCTACTTGGAACAGAAATCGACCCAAGGCAGACCAGGCGGGATGCGATTGCTGGCGATCCCCTCGACCGATCGTCTCAAGCGACTTTTAACCTACATGCTCGACGAATCGGAGTTTCTGTCCCCTTACGGAATCCGCTCTCTTTCCGCGATCCATCAGGACAAACCTTTCGTCTTCGAACACGCCGGCGGAACCAACTCGGTCGGTTACGTCCCCGGCGAGAGCAACTCGGGCATGTTCGGTGGCAACAGCAATTGGAGAGGTCCGGTCTGGTTCCCACTGAACTACTTGATCGTCGCATCGCTGCGATCCTACCATGAATACTATGGCGATAGTTTCACCATGGAATGCCCGACCGGATCCGGCCAGCACCGAAACCTTAGGGAAATCGCCGACGAAATCGAACGCCGACTCGTCCAGCTCTTTCTCAAGGATTCCGAGGGCCGAAGACCATGCCACGGCCAAGACCCACGCTACTGGAACGATCCGAACTGGCAGGATCTTGTTCTGTTCTACGAGTATTTCCACGGGGACAACGGAAGCGGACTAGGGGCGAGTCATCAAACCGGATGGACGGCTCTGGTCTCGACGATCCTCGAGCACCAAGCAGCCTGCAAAACCAAGGCTTGAGCTCCCCCCCCTTACCCTCCCCTAGGATCGACATGTCTCGAATCTTTCATTGCGTTTGTTTTGCCGTTTTAGTCTGCCTTGGCTCGCTGGCCATGGCCCAAGAGCCCACCAATTTTCTGGTGATCCTGTGCGACGATCTTGGCTACAGCGACCTGGGTTGCTACGGAAGTGAGATCGATACCCCGCAACTCGATGCGATCGCTGCCTCGGGCCGACGCTACTCGCAGTTCTACAACACGGCCCGCTGTTGGCCCACTCGAGGAGCCTTGCTCTCAGGATACTACGCACAGCAAATACGAAGAGACACCGTCACGGGAGTCAAAAGTGGCGGCCAAGGCCAAAGGCCTTCATGGGCAAAGTTGATCTCCGAGCGACTTGCACCCCACGGATACCATTCCTATCATTCCGGCAAATGGCATGTCGATGGCCTTCCAACCAAAAACGGATTCGAGAAATCCTACAGCCTACAAGACCACGACCGACACTTTGCACCTAAGAATCACACGCTCGACGACAAGCCACTGCCGGAGATCAAGAACGGTGAGGATTACTATTCAAGCGCTTACATCGCATCGATGGCCATCGACCAACTGAAGTACCATCAAGCGACCCACCCCGGTAAGCCGTTCTTTTCCTACGTTGCTTTCACCGCTCCGCATTTCCCACTCCAAGCACCCAAGGAGCTTGTTGAGAAGTACCAAGCCCGTTACCGCGTCGGTTGGGAACAAATACGACGCGAACGTTGGGCCAAAATGCAAAGCATAGGTCTCGGTTCCTCGATCCAAGAGCCTAGCTTGATCGAGCCCGACGTCGGCCCCCCTTACCATTTCCCAAACGCCTTAGAAAAACTCGGGCCCGGCGAAATCAATCGCCCGGTTCCTTGGAACTCCCTCGAAGAACTCCAGCGAGAGTTTCAAGCCAACAAAATGGCAGTTCATGCCGCGATGATCGATTCGATGGATACGCAGATCGGACGAATCTTCGATTTCATTAAACAAGACCCCGCGCAGTGGAAAAACACCTTAGTGATGTTCCTCTCGGACAACGGTGCGAGCGCTGAGATCATGGTTCGAGGTGACGGCCACAATCCCCAGTCCTACCCTGGTGCAGGAGACTCTTACCTGTGTTTAGGGCCCGGATGGTCGAGCGTTTCGAACACCCCGTTTCGAAGGCACAAGACCTGGGTACACGAAGGAGGGATCGCCACGCCGATGATCGTGCATTGGCCTGCACGCATCGAAGCGGCACGTGAGCCCATCGCCTCTCCTGGTCATGTCGTCGATATCGCTCCAACACTTCTGGAAATCGCTGCGACTAAAAAAACAGCTACCGAAGCGTTTTGGAGCGGTCCTAGCCATCCAGGACAGAGTCTCGCTCCGCACTGGACCCAACAAAGCAAGCCAGGCGAAACTTCCGAGGATCGTATTCTATGGTGGCAACACGAAGCCAATCGCGCTTTGCGTCAAGGCGATTGGAAAATCGTCGCTGCGGGCAAAGAAGCTCCTTGGGAACTTTACAACTTAGCGAACGATCGTTCCGAAACGATCAACCTTGCTCTCGATCGACCGGAGGTCCTTGAGCGCCTGGTTGGAATATGGGATCAATGGACCGAGCGTTTCAGGGTCCAAGCCACTGCGGTGGAAGGACCAGATGCCAAGTAGCGATTCCCTTAGAGCTTTTTGTAGAGCTTCCCGTGAAGTTTCCAGTGGAATCAAAGAGTAGTGATCAGCACCCGAGGTCGAGAACGTATGGCTCATGATACGACGGAACGATTGATTATCGGTATAGATGCAGGAGGGTCTAAAACCAAAGCCTGCTTGGCCTTGGCCAAGCCGTTGACGCTTGCCGAAAGATCCACAAGCGACCCGAGTTCGGATTGGACACAGTCGATAAGAGTGATAGGAACCGGGGAGTCTGGACCCGGGAACCCCCGTTCGGTCGGGTTCGATGCGGTGTACGTGAACCTCCTTGAGGCCATCGCAACAGCGTTCCAAGGTGCTGGGCTCGAACAATCCAAAGTGCATGCGATTTGCGTCAGTATGGCCGGAGTGGGGCAAGCCGATCAGCGGATCCCAGTAGCCCAGTGGGTCGAACAAGCCAACTTGGCCGAGCGAATAAGGGTGAGTGAAGACGTCACGCCAATACGCTGGGCGGCCCTTTGGGAAACCCGGCATCTGAACCACTCTTCGTTGCATTCCGGAGGCAGACGGCTTTGGAACAACAGCGTGACGTTGATTTCAGGAACCGGCTCGATCGTCTCGGCAACCAAAGACACGCCACAAGAGTTTGCGAGCCAAGCACACCCACTGCTCGAAGTCCCCTTGATCTCGATGCGAGTCGGGGGCTGGGGATACCTTTTGGGGGACGAAGGGAGCGGATTCGCGATAGGACTCGCAGCCCTCAAAGAGATCTGCCGAGCCCACGATTCGGGGGACGAGTTTTCTCCCTTGCATCTCGCGGTGCTCAAGGAATTGGGTTGCCAAGGCGCCATCGATTTGATCCCGAGGATCTACACCCAGCCGATTCCCCGAGCCAAAATCGCAAGCCTCTACCAGACCGTCGTGCAATTCGCATCAAGCGATCTGATTGCTGGAAAATTGATTGAATACGCCTCGCTCGATCTGGCCGAGTTGATCGTCTCGGGAGCTTCCCGAATCGGACTCCAATCGGGCCAATTTGGTTTAGCATTCAGCGGCGGAACCCTCTCGGGCAAATCCCCTTTGGTGCCAACCATTCTCAGGCACTTAGAACGCATGCAAATGAGCCCACTATTGAGTCACCAAGTCAGCGACCCGGTGATTGGGGCGGTGGTGATGGCCTCCGTCCTGGACGATGCTTCAGGGACCCGTGTCGAGTAGTGCAGTCGAGTAGTGGAACGGAGGGATGAAATCATGCAACACGAAACGAATACAACTCCGAAGAATCCCCGAATCGTATCGATCGATGCACTTCGAGGTTTCGACATGTTTTGGATCATGGGTGCCGATACCTTAGCGGCCAAACTCGTCGCATTGGTACCCGCGAGCCTCGCGGGGTTCTCAACGGCTTGGATGGCGGGACTCGCCGATCAATTCGAACATGCCGAATGGGAAGGCTTTCGTTTCTACGATTTGATCTTCCCTATGTTTCTGTTCCTCGTCGGGTGTTCGATTCCTCTTTCGCTCGGCAAGCTCGACCAAGACAAGCGTCGCATGCATTGGCGGATCCTTCGACGCACCGTGCTCCTGGTCTTGATGGGTTTGCTCTACAACGGAATCCAGAATTTCGATTGGGGGCAACTCCGGTGGATGGGGGTCTTGCAACGAATCGGAATCGGTTACGGCATCGCAGCGTTATTGACCGTCCACCTGAGCACTCGCGGTCTTTTGGTCGTCTGGCTAGCGATCCTGCTTGGGTATTGGGGCATTTTGAGCTGGGTGCCTGTTCCCGGCGGAATCGCTGGGGATTTATCCCCCGCTGGAAACCTATCGGGCTATCTCGATCGATCCTTGCTGCCCGGAAAAATTCTCGAAAAGTACTACGGTTATGGGGACAACGAGGGACTGCTCTCGACGATCCCTGCCGTCGCCACGGTCTTGCTCGGGGTCGGTGCAGGACGATGGCTGCAAGGAACAGCGTCCCATTTGCAAAAAGCCTCAGGTTTGATGGCCATCGGTGCCCTGCTGGTGATCGCTGGGAACCAATGGGGCAACTTCTTCCCTGTGATCAAAAACTTGTGGACAAGCTCCTTTGTGTTGGTTGCCGGCGGGTGGAGCTTGATGCTCCTGTCGTTGTTTTATGGACTGATCGATGGATTGGGTTGGAAGCGATGGGCGTGGATCTGGGTTGCCATCGGTGCCAATGCGATCACCATCTACCTCTTGCAACGCATCGTTCCGTTTTCCTCGATCTCCAAGTTCTTTTTCCAAGGAATAGCAAACCTAGCTGGCGATCACGGAGCGATCCTCCTTTTGGCCGGTGCCCTGGCCTGCAAATGCCTCTTGCTCGCTTGGCTCTACAACAAACGTATCTTTTTGAGGCTCTGATCCCCAGCTAGATGGGCAGGAGAAACCTCCGATCGATCGGTGGTACCCAGTAGTCGTCCGCCTGTTTTTTGGTTAAAGTAGTAACACGCTCAAAACGTACATAGAGCGTTGATTTCGTTTGGAAAGTTTAGTTTGGGAACCCTATGACGACCACCCCATGGCAACCTCGAATCGATCAACTCCGCGAACGGCTGGTGCCGTTGCGAGGAGGTCTTTGACTACGACGGCAAAACGGCTCGCATGGAAGTGTTAGAAGCCCAGATGGCTTCACCCACATTTTGGGATTCCCCAGAACGTGCCCAAGGTGTGGTGATGGAGATCAAGAATCTTCGCAAGGTCATTGAGCCTCTGAGAGAAGCCGTCTCAAGCTGCATCGATCTTGAGGAACTCTCGCAGATGTTCGATGGGGACCCCGCACTCGAACAAGAGATCGAAACGGAACTTGCGAGGCTCGAACAGACGACCGAACAACTCGAAATCCGTTCGCTCTTAAACGGCCCCAACGATGACTGCGGAGCGATCCTCTCGGTCCATGCTCGCGAGGGTGGTCTGGATGCCAACGATTGGGCCGAGATGCTCTTGGGCATGTACACCGCCTGGGCCCAGCAACGCGGCTTCAGCGTCGAACTGCTCGATCGCTCCGATGATGAAACCGCCGGGATCACCCAAGCGACAATCGTCGTGCGTGGGGAATCGGCTTACGGCTACCTCAAAGGGGAAGAAGGCATCCACCGTTTGGTACGCATCAGCCCTTACAATGCCGAAGGTAAACGCCAGACGAGTTTCGCCGCCGTCGACGTTTCCCCGGAAATCGATGAAGCCTCAGGAGCCGGTGGACAGCACGTGAACAAAACCAGTTCGGCGATCCGTTTGACCCACATCCCGACCGGCATGGCCGTCCAGTGCCAAAACGAGCGCTCTCAACACAAGAACCGGGCAGCCGCTTGGAAAATGCTTCGATCGAGGCTTGCACGAATCGAAGAGGAAAAGCGCGAAGCTCAGCAGCTTGCAAAGTACCAGAGCAAATCGATGACAGGATTCGGTTCCCAAATACGAAACTATTTCCTGCATCCGGATCAACGGGTAAAAGACGCGAGAACCGGCTTCCAAATGGGGAACTTCCACGTTGTGCTCGCCGGGGAACTTCAAGGTTTCCTTGACGCATTTCTCCGCTACCGGATGATGAACATGCAGCCAGGATCCTAGGAGCTCATGACGCAGTCCAAAATTACAATCGTCGGTGTGGGAGATGATGGCTCTCAGGGTCTGAGTCAGCAGGCGATCGAGGTCATCTCCAAGGCGACGACCCTTTTTGGCTCGGTCTCGATGCTCGATCGGTTCCCACTCTTCGACGGAACCAAGCGACCACTTGGACCCGACTTGGATCGACTGGCCGCTGAACTAGAACAAGCTCCCTTGGGTTCCGTGGTGCTCGCAAGCGGAGATCCGCTTTTTTACGGGACGGCTCGATTCCTTTGCGAACGGCTTGGCAAAGACACCTTCGAGGTCATACCGCACGTAAGCAGCATGCAACTTGCATTCGCACGCGTCAAAGAGAGTTGGGACGAAGCCTATCTTACCAACGTCGCCCACCAACCCCTCGACCGGATCATCGATCGGATCCGAACTTCGGAAAAAGCAGGGGTTTTCACCTCCGAGCAGGTTTCACCAGCGCGGATCGCCGAGTTGTTGATCTCCAAAGGAATCTACTACTTTACCGCCTATGTTTGCGAAAACTTAGGCGCCCCCGACGAACGCGTCACGAAACTCGAACTCAAGGATTTGGTGCAGCAAAAATTCGCTTCCTTGAATGTTTTGGTTTTATTGCGACACAACGGCACACCCGATCAGCAGATCCTATCGAGCCAACGACGGATGTTCGGCAATCCCGACGAATTCTTCAAGCAGAGTCGTCCCAAACGCGGGCTTTTGACCACCAGCGAGGTTCGATCGATCGCCCTGAGCGAGTTGAATTTACGCATCGATTCGATCGTTTGGGATATCGGGGCCGGGAGTGGTTCGGTGGCCATCGAGGCTGCGATGATCGCATCGCGTGGAAAAGTCTATGCGATCGAAATGGATGCCGAAGACTACGGCATGATGATCGAAAATGCCAACCAGTTTGGGGTCGAAAATCTCGTCGGTGTCCTAGGCCAAGCCCCTGAAGCTTGGGCGAATTTGCCCGACCCGCATTCGATCTTTGTTGGGGGAACAGGTCGAACGGTCGTCTCGCTGGTCGAGGCCTGTTGGCCCCGCTTGCAACCGGGTGGAACGCTCGTGGTCAACATGATGAGCATCGAAAATGTCTCAGAACTCCAGCAGTATCTGACCCAAAAACTCGGGCTCGAACCCCAACTCTGGATGGTGCAGATTTCCAAAGGAACCTACCAACTAGAAAAACATCGGTTTGAAACGTCCAACCCGAGTTTTTTGATGAAGGTATCCAAAGGACACTAGCCGTCTAGAACGGTGCGTCGCCAGCATCATCCGAAGAGGCTTGGGAAAACTCATCGTTAATCGACCCACTTGAGCCGCCAGAATCCCCACCCCCCTCGGCGGAGCGACGGTAGGACATCGCCTCGGCGCTGAGGAAGTACTTGACCTCACTCTGAGGATCCCGCTGCCATTTGCGGCCCGAGAGCCGGTAGTTGACGGTGATGTCGTCACCGACACTCAAGGCGTCGGCACTGTCGCAAGCATCCCCGATAAAATCCAAGGGAATGTAGTTGGTAAATCGCCCCTGATTCTGCTCGAGCACCACCGTGCGCTTGCGGAAACCCTTTTGCCCGAAGGTTTTTGTATCCTCGATCAGATGGACAATGCCTCGGATTGTAGCGTTTGACATAGCGAGCGAGCTTTCGAGTGAAAAACGAAGACCAAACGGGACTTTCGAAGCCGAAATTCTAAGCAATCTTTCCTCGGTTGGAAAGGACAGACCCGCCCCTCGGATCGGTCCTGGCGCCCTAGGATTGGCAATCCGGCCCATTGGCCCGCAAGTAGCCGCGAACTGCCTCGATCAACGATCGGCATCGCCGAGGTTCAAACAGCCAATCGAGTACGAGTACCGTTTCACTGAGTACCGTTTCACTGAGTACCGTTTCACTGAGTACCGCTTCGCTGAGTACGAGTTCGACGAAATCCGATGCGAGGGCACGAACATTGCGATTTAGGCCATCCGTGCCATTTTCCGTGCCATCATCCGGAACCATCATCCGGAACCATCATCCGGAACCACCATCAAGACCATTGCGTTTTTTTCGATAGCCCCACCATTTCGAGAAGCTTGAGCGCATTGGTCGTTGGGGTCACCCCCTGTCGCATCTTGTAATCGAAACGCATCTGCTCGACCCCGTCGATCTGCTCAAAATACTCTCGGAAATGAACCACCTGAGCCACCTTGACGATCCCCGGACAATTGGCCAACTCCAAATCGTGGGTGCTTGCTACCACCAAAGCTCCTAGCTGAACGAATTGATCGAGCACTTGCTCGACGGCGATCTGTCGCTCGCGCGAGTTGGTCCCTTGGAGGATTTCATCGAGCAGAACCAGCGAAACCCGCTGGCCGCCAGAAGCTTGGTGCTTGCGGGTGGCGTCACTGATCGATCGAAGCCGTTTGAGCTCGGCCATGAAAAACGATACGCCGTCGGCTAAACTGTCTTGGACCCGGATGCTCGAGGCCAAGGCGCAATTCGGACCTGTCCAAGAAGTGCAAGCGACGCGACTACCGAGCCGCCCCAGAACCGTATTGATCCCAAGGGACCTTAGCAGCGTCGACTTGCCTGCCATGTTGCTCCCGGTGACCAGTAGCAACGGTTGGCTTTCGGCAATCTGCACATCGTTGAGAACTCGAAGTGGATCTGGGATGAGCGGATGCCCCAAATCCGTGACTCGCAAATCACGGCAGGAAACGTCAGAGTAGTTGGGGTATTTCCAAGCCGGATACTCGTCCGAAACGGCCGCACCACTGACCAGAGCTTCGATTTGCCCAAGGCCCTCGATCCATGATGAAATTTTCTTCCCATACCGAACCTTCCAGGACTCGAGCGATTCCAAAACCCGTGCGTCCCAAAAAAAGGTCAACTGGAGAAACCAATAAGGAATAAAAAGCAGCGGATTACGCTGAATGCCAGCCCACCGCATGCGCCCTTGAAGTTTTGCAATCGCATGGGTAGCCATTTCGTCCCCCTCAAAAAACCGTTTGCGTAACTCGACGAGCAAGGGCGCCTGTGGTTCAAGCGTCTCGACGAGTCCAAAAAGTTCCTTGAGCGACGAAAGCTCTCGGTTCGCGTTTCCGATCTGCACGAACAAATCGTGGATACGGCCGATGATCGATACGGTCAGGAGCAAATTGACCGTCACGGCACCGAGGAACGCGAAAAAAGCGATGCTGAAGACCGATGCCTGATCCGTCAGAATCCCCGCAATCATTCCTGCAATCGAAATCAGCACTCCGATCGGTCCGATCCAAGTCAGTGGTCGAAGCCAAGTTCGATGGTCGAAGAACCCTGGGGATTCGCCCCAGGCTGCAATCTTCTCGGGCGAAGTATCGCAGCCTCGAAACCCTAAGGCTGCATCCCAAAAGGACTCTCGCCAAGTGCGCTGGTTGCCTAGTTCCTCGACGGCTTGCTGACGGTCGACAATCTGTGAAACGGGGGCCCAGTTCCCCATCCAATCGGCGATCGTCTTTGCCCCCGATTCGGTAACGGCTAACGAAAACCAACGAAATAACGATCGGTCGCCGAAAAGATCGAGGTCCTTCGATAGCTCATTGGCAAACCCCACGGCCGCTTGCTCGGTCGGCAAGGCAGGGAGTTCACTCCAATCCCTCGCGCAGCGAGCCTGCATCCGACGGTAAAAATTTCGTTTATGGATCGACCAATCGAGCTTGTCGCGAAGCACTTCCTGCCATGACGCAAGAGCCAAAAATGCAACGATCAAGAGCAACCCTAACTGCCAAACGAAACTCGGTAGCTGCGGCTCGCTGAAACCTGCGATGGCCAAGAACAAGCCCGGCAAGGCAGTTGCTAGGCGAGCCATACTGAGTTTTTTCGAGAGCGCCTCGCCTTGGGAAATCCGATCGTCGAGTCGCTCTTTGTTCCGTAGATAGTCAGACTGTGCTGTTCCCAAAATTCGCTCGCGACCCTTCCGATTTCAAGAAAACAACGCCGCAGCGAAATCGTCGGGTGAAAACTCTTGGAGGTCCGGTAGCTTCTCACCGATCCCAATGAACTTCACAGGGAGCCCAAACTGCTCGGCAATCGGAATGATCACCCCTCCTTTGGCCGTCCCGTCAAGCTTCGATAGAACGATCCCAGTGCAGCCGGCGGCCTCAGAAAAACCTTTGGCTTGGCTGATCGCGTTCTGTCCGGCCGTCGCGTCGAGCACCAACAAAACCTCATGCGGGGCCGTCTCAACGTGCTTTTGCAAGACTCGCTTGATTTTCTCAAGCTGTTGCATCAGGTGGCTCTGCGTCTGCAATCGTCCGGCGGTATCGACGATACAAACATCGAACCCTTCTTCTACGGCCCTCTGCATCGCTTTGAAAGCCACCGAAGCTGGATCCGAACCCTGGTCCCCCATGACAATATCGCAACCGATCCGATCGGCCCAAATCCTCAGTTGCTCGACGGCTGCGGCCCTAAAGGTATCTCCGGCTGCCAACAAGACTCGCTTGCCCTGCCGTGTCAATCGATGCGCGATCTTCGCAATCGATGTGGTCTTGCCCGATCCATTGACTCCAACCACCAAAATCACGGCAGGCTTGGTATCCGGAAGATTGAGCGTCCCACCCTTGCTCTTGAGCGACTCGGCAACTCGGTCGCGGATGATCCTCAAAACATCTTCCTGATGCACCTTCCGAGCGCGATACTGATCGTGGATCGAATCCTTGATCTTCGTCGCCATGCTCGGCCCCATGTCGGTCCGAATCAAGATCGCGTAAAGATTCGATAGAAACGCCTCGTCGACGAGCTCCCCTTCGGATTTCCACAAGTCTCGGATATCGGTGCGAAGCAGGTCGTTGGTCTTTTGCAAGGCCCGCTTAAACCAACTGACTTTGGTCGCCGTAGTTTCCGAAACGGCTACCTCTGGGATCGGAGCATCGGCCTGAAGCCTGCTCTGGGAATCTGGAGGGGTCTCCTGAACGTGAAAATCCTCGCCAGGGCTCTCGTGCGACCTCCCGGTAACGCTCTCGGGTATAGTAACCGGTATGTTGGCCGTGCTGTCGTCGTTCGAAGCCGACTTCTTTTTCTTCCAGAAAATCATGGGTGCAAAGGTCCTTACTCGGAGGTGCAGACCCAAGGTTTTAGTCGGGGGGATTCGAGTCGACAAGGGAGAATCGATGCCGTCGGTTAGCTTATGCCTTTTTTCTCAGAAAAACCAAATGATTCACTACGAAAACGAACCGAATTTGCAATCCGAAGAGTTCATCGATTGCTTGATTCGATCGACCTTGGCCGAACGCCGTCCCATCGCAGATCCCAAGCGGATCGAGGGAATGTTGCGCCATGCCGATGTGGTGCTTACCGCAAGAAATCCCACAGGCTTGCTCGTCGGAGTCGCACGGGCGATCTCCGATTTCCACTACTGCACGTACCTCTCGGACCTAGCCGTCGATACTCAGTTTCAAAAACAAGGGATCGGCAAAGAGCTCATCGCAAGAACGCATCAAGTAGCAGGTTCGCACACGACGTTGATCCTGCTCTCTGCACCCAAAGCACAGACGTACTACCCTCATATCGGATTGCTCCAACACCCAAGCGCCTGGACCATCCCACCGAGGCCTAACGCCTAATAACTACTTCGGCAACAGTCCGAGAGCTGCGGTCGAAGGCCGAGCGATGACATGGCAAGCGATGAGCTTACCGAGTCCCTCGACCTTGGGTTTGGCGGCTTCAATCGCTGCACTGACGGCAGCGACATCGCCACGGATGACCACCGTGACATATCCACCTCCGAGCTTTTCCTTGCCGACCACATCGACAGAAGCGGCCTTGCACGCCGTGTCGATCGCTTCGAAAACGGCCGTGAAGCCTTGGGTTTCGATGAAGCCTAGAGCTTGACCATTTGCATTGGACATAATTTCAGATTCCGAAAGAGGTTGTTTGACGACGGCTTGCTCGATCAGAGCGTTGAATTCCGGGGGACTTAGGATCGCCCTGAGCGCGTCGCGATCGGGGCTGTGTATGAAATGACTCGAGCGGTACTGCTCCATCGATTTGGCAGCAGAAGCGCCAGCCTCGATCGCCGATTGCACATCGCTCGGCGAGCCAAAGATCTTGAGGACCGCACCGAGCATATCATTCCACTCGACTTGGATCACCGACACGTTGGCCGATTTGGCCATCGCATCGCAAGCGACCATGCCGGCGGTCCAGCCGTTGGTCTCGAGGATCCCAATCGAAGGGAAACCGTTTTCGTTCCCTGGTCCCCAAGCAGATTGATCGGTCAGCGAACTAGCCATCGGTTTGGGTTTTCAGGGGTAAAGTGTTACGGGGGGGGCGGTTCAAAAATCAACGGACCGCAAAAGCCCGTCGGAGGCAAAGTTAGTTCGTGTATTGCTCATGTCAAAGCTTCAAGTGATTTTTTTATTTCCTGCACCCAGCCTGGGACCGCTTCGATC
>JAJTFB010000037.1 GCA_021300015.1 Pirellula sp.
CCGAATTCGATTCGGTCTTGAGCTTGCTCAGGCACTACAACGAGACGCTAGCTCCAACGAGGCAATCGCTCCAATTGCCCCCACCCCCCCCCAGTGCCGCTCAACCCGTGCTGCCTTAGTGGTTTTTTCCGCCGACTACCCATAGATAGTGCGGATTGAACCCATGGCCGCGTCCCCCATTCGAGGGGGTGTTGGTCTTGACCCGCCTGTCGGTTTTTTTCTAACCTTGCAACCCAACGAATTAGAGCTCCAATCGCCCAGGGGCGTCACTCGGGAATCAGAGACGTTTGGGAGCTTTGGCTCTAAGGCGCTGAAGAAAAGAGGAATCGCATGCGAAGAATAACCATACAAGCCCGAATCATGCGGTTTTTATTGATTCTGTTTCTATGCAGCATGAGTTTGCCCGTCGCTCGGGGGCAGGATAGACCTTCGATTCTTCGTCCTGTGGTTGCTAAGCCACCTGCGGTGGAAGAATCGGTTTTGGTTCGCAGGGAGTTGCCAGCAACGAGCAATCAATGGCTGAGTCTTCGTCAAACGCTCGCCTTGAACTTCGATAAAGAACTCTTCGCACATCCGGCTAAGGCCGACGCGATTTTGCTCCAGGTGGATCAGGAATCGGTCCTCTTGGAGTTTGACACCAACAAGCGAACACTCAGGATTGAAGGGGCGGCAAGGCCAGTGGAGTCTTTGGCGAAGCTTGCGCTTGCTCATACCCATGAGTCCCAAGTATCGAAAGATCGTGCGTTTCGGATTCAGAAGCTCAATGCTCGTGGACAAATCGCCATGGCGGCCTTCTCCAGCAGCATGATCGCAGGGACAAGCGGCTCGGCGATCCAATCCAGCGTGCGGCTCGCCAGCGGTGCTCAGGAACCGGCCAAGGCCGCTTCGGACGAGCCCCCAGATCGATTGCCTTTGCCTCAGTTCGAGGGGGTGCAGATCGAGATGTTGCCCGAGCTCGATGCGGTGATTTTGAGAGGTCGCGATCAGCAATTGACGGACCTTTCGGAGATCATCAAAAGGCTTGACCAAGCCAGTCGCGAGAGCAAGCCGACAATCGAGGTAGTGCCTCTGCAGCACGTGAATTCCGAGTCGATGTCGAAACTGATCGATGACATCCAAGAAAAATTCATCGGGACCCGGCAGGGGCGAGTGACGGTTTCGCCGCTGGTTTCTCCCAACGCTCTGTTGCTCATCGGTTGGGGCGAGTCGCTCGACCTGATGAAGCAATTGATCCAGCAGTTGGATCAGCCGACCAAGGATGATAAGACCTTGGCTGTCTTGCCCCTCAAGCATGCGACGGCATCGGAAGTGCAGACCCAACTCCAGTCCTTCTACAAAGGCAAGGAAGGGCTAGCCCCGGTGATCAATTCGTTTGCCGATAGCCGCAGCAATGCGATCATCGTCAATGGATCCCCAAGAGATATCGCGGAGATCAAAAAACTCCTCGAACAGATGGATGTCCCTCGCAATGGGATGTTGCAAGCGGCCCGAGTTTTTCAGATTCGCTACAACTTGGCCAGCGACATCGCACAAGCCTTGGAAGACGCATTGGCCACTACGACGGCCGACCGCAATAAGACCCTGCAATTGGTCGACCAAAACGGAGAGCCCATCGCCACGGGGGGCGTTCTAGGTGCGACCAAAATCACGGTCAACGAACGCAACAACACGCTGATCGTCGCAAGCACACCTGAGACGCTCCCATTGATCGAGCAATTCATCGAGCAATTGGATACGCCGGGTGCGGTGGCCAAGATCAAAATTTTCTCGATCAAAAACGGGGATGCTACCAGCTTGGTCGAGACCCTCAGGGCCTTGATCCCATCCTCGAATTCCACGACCGGGGCCTCGGTCGGCCCCCAACTATCGAGCAATCCTGACGACAACTCGCTCTTGCCATTGCGTTTTACCGTCGACACCCGAGGGAACAATATCATTGCGATCGGCTCGGATGGGGATCTGAAAATTGTCGAAGCGCTGATTTTGCGGCTCGACGAGGCGGAGGCATCCAAGCGGAAAAGTACGGTGTATCAACTCAAGAACTCACCGGCGATCGATGTCGCCACGGCGATCAATCAGTTCTTGCAAAGCAAACGGATCGTCGAGCTGGCAGCTCCGGGAGTCACCAACCCATTTGATCAATTGGAGCGCGAGGTGGTCGTCGTTCCTGAGCCGGTTCAAAACAAACTGATCCTCAGCGCCACACCGAGGTATTATGATGAGATTTCAGAATTGATTCAGCGACTCGACGAGCAGCCGCCTCAGGTGATGATCCAAGTCATGATCGCAGAGATTTTGCTAGGGAACACCGATGAATTCGGGATCGAAATGGGAATTCAAGACCCCCGCTGGGGTCGTGACGGCCACTAGCCAAGACATTGTGGCTGCGACGAACGAACCCGGTTTCAATTTCAACAATCAACCATTAGGCAACAGCGGATCGTCCAAAGCGCTGCAAAATGCGGGCACCGTCGGGGGCCAAGGGTTGTCGAATTTCGCCGTAGGGCGAACCAATGACGAACTGGGTTTCGGGGGGCTGGTCCTTTCGGCCAGCAGCCAAAATGTAAGCTTCCTGCTCAGGGCCCTTCAGGAAACCCGCCGCCTTGAGATTCTCTCGCGACCTCAGGTGCTGACCCTGGATAACCAGCAAGCGTTTATCCAGGTCGGGCAGAGAGTTCCGAGGATCGCCAGCACAAGCGTCAATCAGTTCGGCGTCCAAAACCAATTGACTCTCGAAAATGTCGGTTTGATTATCGGAGTCACACCCCGGATCAGTCCCGAAGGCAATGTGGTCATGGAGATCGATGCGGAAAAATCCAAGCTCGGTCCAGAAGCCGAAGGTATTCCGATTTTTATCGCTCAGGACGGATCGGTCGTCCGATCACCCCGTATCGATACGATCACAGCCCAAGCGACGGTCAGTGCCGCCGATGGGGAAACCATCATCCTCGGTGGACTGATCGCTAGATCCACTAGGACACGGCATCGCCAAGTTCCCTGGTTAGGGGATATTCCAATTCTCAAGTACCTCTTCAGCTACGACTACTTCGACGAAAATCGGACCGAATTGCTCATCATCATGACTCCCCATATCGTGCGAAATCCCGGCGATATGGAGCGACTCAAGCAAGCCGAATTCGCCCGGATGAGTTGGTGCGAAGCGGATATCTTCGCCATGCACGGAGACGTCTTTCCTCGAACCGGATTGATGCAAGATTGGCAAGAAGAGGATGATTCGGTTCCGGTCATCTACCCGGATCTTGATCCCCGCGGCGCTTTGCAACCTTCGGCGACGACGCCAACGGGAACCACCCTGGAATCCCTCTTAGTACCGAATCTCGAATCCAACGAGTATTCGAGCGAACTGCCTGCCCCTACGGCGAACCCCATTACGGAAAAGCCCCCGACTGAAAAGCCCTCCGCTGGACTTTTGAGATTGCCCCGAACGATCAAACCCTCCCGTTAGATATCCCGCCTCCGTGTCTGCCCTGGTCCATCCTCATCGGACCGCATCAATAAGCCTCAAAAGCACCATGGACCCCTTCGCAGCACAAGAATCACTAAAGCCAAGGAACCCGCGATGAAATGTCGACACTCCTTTCGTAGGAGCTTGGGAATGCTGATGCTTTTGGCCGCGATACCATTGCCCTCGGGGTGCCAATTCGCGCCTAAAAAGACTCCGGCAGGTTGGAGTTGGACCGAAGAGGAAAAACCAGTTGTCCCCGAACGGATCTTAGCGATTTGGACCGATACGGTTTTAAGGCAGCCCAACCAACCAGGCGTTCGCGGATTCGGTGGACGGATCTTTTTCTACGACAAAGAGCAAAACGATCCGATCGAAGTCGACGGTAAGCTCGTGGTCTTTGTTTTTGATGCGGACGACCACAATCCTGAAAATCAAAAACCACTTCGTAAGTACGTGATCGATGCGGATGATTTCGCCAAGCACATGAGCAAAACATCGATAGGGCCCGCCTACAGCGTTTGGTTGCCCTGGGGTGATGTCAAAGGTCCAACCAAAAAACTCAGTATCATCGCGCGCTACGAAGGGCGTCATGGAGGCACCACCCTTTCGGATCCAACGATGAAATTGCTCCCGGGTGTGGAAGCTAGAAATCCTAAGTCGGCGACTCCCCAGGGAGGCTCTCCGAGCGACAAACCCTCAGTGTTGAACGCAGCCCATAACCCACTGCCCCAAAGCTCCCAGATTTCCCCGGGGGTCCAAAGAGCCAGTTACGTCCAAGCCCCCAACACCGTCGCGCCCGATCTGATGCGAGCGACCGAGCCCAATCGCCGCACCGAAACGATCGAAGTACCCCCCTCGTTCCAAAGGCACTTTCAACCCTCCGATGCCACGGACCGCAACGTTGCAAACTCGCCACGAACGAACACTCTAGAGCCGCAAATCACTCGCTCTCAGGTAACTACCGAGGTCATCGATGCTCGGAGTCAGAAACTCGGTACGTTTAAAAAAGCTTTTTCTGAGTCAAGCGGTTTCTCTAGTAGCGGATTGCCCAGTAGCGGATTGCCCAGTAGCGGGACTGGCAGTCGCGGTGCGAGTCGTCCGATGAACCAATCGATGACCAGCAGGCTCGAAGTCTTGCGGAGCGGGAAATCGATCAGCAAGAAAACCGCAGACAATGCGTCCGAAGCCGAGTCGGAGGCTCTGAGCGAGCTTTCCAACGCGAATCCCTAATCGCGTGACCTATAGATCTTTCGGGGCGGAATTCTCCTGGGTCCTAGCACGGAGGATTTCGATCGCACGAACCAATTGGGGGTCCTGAGAGATTTGTTGATCGTCGGGGTCATCGACTTTGGATAAAGGGTGATTGGCAAGAGCTCCGTTTCTCAACGGGTCACTGCGTCGACGCATCCTTTCGATGGCCTGACGGTTTTGTTCCTCGCTCAGAAGAACCTCGGCTCCATCACTGGGCAGGACTCCCCAAGGGTCCGAATCGGTGTCCTTGGGTTTGCGGTGGATCCTCTGGCCGCTTGGGGGGAAATAGTAAGCGGTCGTGAATCGAATGGCGGCTCGGCCACCTTCGACCGGAATGATGCTCTGGACGCTTCCTTTCCCGTAGGATCGTTGGCCTACAATCACGGCGCGCTGGTGATCCTTCAAGCATGCCGCGACGACTTCGCTGGCGCTTGCTGAATTGCTGTTGATCAACACCGCGATTGGAACGCTGCTTGGAACGACCGTTCCCCGTTGCGCGTCGATCGATTCGATGCTGGTTTGTCGTCGGCCCTGGGTCGAGACGATCCTGCCCTCGTCGAGAAACAGATCGCAGACCTCGATGGCAGCTTGAAGCAATCCCCCTCCGTTGTCGCGAAGATCGAGGATGACCGCATCGATTTTTCCTTCGAGCGATTCCAATGCCGATTGGATTTCGCGAGCGGTTTTTTCTCCGAAGAGGTCTGAGTGAATGTAAGCGATTTGCGGAGCGGATTGGAGTTGAAAATCCCAAGTTCCATCCGCGCGTCGCCGATCGCCTGTGACGCTCTCGACATCGACAAATTCCCGAGTGGCCTGGATGGTCAAGCGTTCACCGGCCCGATCGATTCCTAAAAGGACTTCGGATCCGACCGCCCCTGAGATCTTTTTCGAGACCTCCGAAGTTTCCATCGAGCGCACGTCGATACCATCGACTTGGACGATCAGATCCCCTGGCATCAGGCCGGCTCGGAAGGCAGGGGAATTGAACAAAGTGGTTATGACGGTGATATCCGGCCGGATCGGTGGGCCTTCGACCTGAACGCCTAGACCTGCGAAACGCTGCTCGAAGACAGCGTTGAATCGTCCGAGGGAATCCTCGGAGACAAATGATGAGTGCGGGTCGAGCGACTCGAGCATCCCTTGCATGGCAGCTTGCTTTAGGTCCGCTGGTGAAATCGGATCGACGTAGGAGTCGGTGATGATTTCGATGGCATAGGCCACATCTCGGCCGGGCCGATAGCGGGCGGCATTGAAGTAGCACGCCAAGCACAAGGCTAGGCCGACGAAGAGTATTCTCAGGCTCTTTCCACTCATTTTCGTCCAATTCGGATCGAATCAGTCCATGCCACTAGGTCTCCTGCCAGCAGGGCGTTTGTGCTACGATTACCGGGATGAATTCCCATAAGCCCAGCGATCGCGATTCCATTGTATCCGAATATTTCGAGCGATTGCCCTACACGCCCTACCCGGTCCAAGAAGATGCTCTGATCGCTTGGTTTTCCTCGGATCAAGGTGTCTTGGTCTGCGCTCCGACGGGCACCGGAAAAACCTTGATCGCCGAGGGGGCCATCTACGAAGCCCTCCGTACCGGGCGCAAATGCTACTACACCACCCCCCTGATCGCACTGACCGACCAGAAGCTCCAAGAGTTGCAGTCGGCAGCCGTCCGTTGGGGGTATCCAGCAAGCTCCATCGGGTTGGTCACTGGCAATCGAAAAGTCAATCCCAACGCCCCGGTCCTGGTTGTCGTCGCTGAGATTTTGCTCAACCGGCTTTTGCAACAAGACCAAACTTGGGTCGAAGGAGTCGACTCGGTGATCATGGATGAGTTCCACAGCTTCAATGATCCCGAAAGAGGCATCGTTTGGGAACTGAGCATTGGAATGCTGCCCAGGCAGGTGCGACTGATGCTCCTGTCGGCCACCATCGGTAATAGCGTCGAGTTTTGCTCATGGCTCAACCGGGCTCACGGCAGGAACCTGGAATTGGTTCAAGGCACCGAGCGCAAAGTGCCTTTGCAATTCGAATGGGTTGAAGATCTGTACCTGGACGAACAGCTCGAAAAGATCGCCGAAGGAGACGAGGTTCGACGTAGGACCCCTGGATTGGTTTTCTGTTTCAATCGTGACCAATGCTGGCAAGTCGCCGAGTTGCTCAAAGGTCGGAGGCTGATCGATAAAGAGCGTCAAGCGTTGATCACCAAGCGGATCGAGGGGATTCCTCTGGGCGAGGGGGCCGGTCCGAAGATCAAGCAGATTTTGATCCGTGGGGTTGGGATTCATCATGCGGGAATCATGCCCAAGTACCGTCGGTTGGTCGAGCAACTGTTTCAGGAAAAGCTCCTGAGTGTCTGTGTCTGTACCGAGACCCTGTCGGCAGGGATCAATTTACCTGCCCGATGCGTGGTCCTACCGAGTTTGGTCAAAGGGCCTTATGGCAAAAAGAAACTGATCGATTCGGCCTCGGCCCAACAGATTTTTGGACGAGCTGGGCGACCCCAGTTCGACCGCGAAGGCTTCGTCTATGCGCTTGCGCATGAGGACGACGTGAAGTATTACCGATGGAAATTGCAATACGATCAGATCCCAGAGGACACCAAAGATCCGGGTTTGCTCAAGGCCAAGAAGCAACTCAAGAAGAAGATGCCCACGCGCCGTCAAGGTGAGACGTATTGGAACAAAGAGCAGTTTCAAAAATTGGTGATCGCCCCGGCGGCGAACCTCTCGAGCCGTGGTCCCCTGCCCTGGAGGCTTCTGGCTACCATGCTACGCGAGAATCCAGAGGTTCAGCCCTTGCGGGATTTGGTCGGCCGACGCTTGCTCGCCCCGATCGATATCGCCAAAGGCCAAAAAGAGCTTAACCAGATGCTCGTAACCCTCTGGACAGCCGGTTTTATCGATGTGACGCCCAAACCCAGCATCGCAAAAAATCCAACGATTTCCAGCGGCAGCAAAGCACCTCCGAAGGAAACCCTCGCCGGGTTGCTCCGCTCTGCTTTGGCCTCCCAGTTGCAGGTCACCGACAGCCAACAATCCGAAGAAGACGAGGAGCATCCCATCGAGGCAACGACCGACGAAGCCGCTTCGCGAGGATACGATTTGGAGAGTTATCGTCCCGAGCGAATCACCCCCATGCCTCGGCTAGAGCTCCTGAGCGAACTTCGGAGCCTCAATCCGATCTATGGTTTGTACCTGATCCAGCAAATGCAGTTTGCCGATCCAATCGAGCGGGTACAGGCTTTGGAAAGTGTTTTGGAGTTGCCCGCAAACATCAGCAAGCTCGCCCCTGTGCCCGGGCCCGACGAGCTGCCTTTTGGTCCCTTGGCCCAGCAGCACCTGCATCCGCGTTTGCTCGAGCTTGGACTCGCCGGAGTCCAAGAGCTTACGGGCCAAGCCTCCGACGACGATGAAAGCCAGGAGGATACCGAGGCATCGAAGGATCCCAACGGCCAGCGCTGGAGGCCGCCACCGAAGCCTATGGCACTCGGGGAAAAACTGCGGAGGATGTTCGATTACGATTTCCCAGGAGTGCACGATGTGTACACACGCAGCGTTTGGGTCGTCGGTGAATTGCTCTCCTTTGAATGCGATTTTAACAAGTACATCGTGACCCGAGGACTACAGAAACATGAGGGCATGCTCTTTCGCCACGTCTTGCGATTTGTACTCTTGGTCAACGAAATCAGTTGCATCGCGCCGCAAGACTCGACGCCGGAAGATTGGGAAGAGCCTTTCGACTCCCTTGCAGAACGACTGATGGAATGTTGCCGTCGAGTCGATCCTGAAAGCACCGATGCATTGGTCCAGGAGCTGACCGACAGGCAAAGTCGCATCGTACACGGACGCGACGCTTCGGGTCGGTCGGCGCCATGAACTTAGATCCATCGATGCTTTCGATCGGGGCTTGGTTGCTCCTGGCGACGGCTGCATTTGGAATCGGGATCACCAAGAGTGGTTTCTCGGGAGTGAGCTTAGTCCACGTACTGATCTTTGCCTACGTCTTTGGGGCGAAGGCATCGACGGGCATTGTATTGCCGATGCTCATCGCAGGGGACACCATGGCGATGCTTATGTTCGGTCAGCATGCCGATTGGCGGTATGTGCGACGAATGTTTCCTCCCGCATTGCTCGGGGTCATCGCCGCATGGCTATTGATGGACGTGATGAGCGAATCGTATTATCGTCCGACGATCGGCTGTATCATTCTCGCTCTAGCGGTCATGCAGTTTGCGAGGAAATTCAAAGAAGAGTGGTTTACCCACATTCCGCATAGCCCTTGGTTTGCTTGGGTCATGGGTGTTTTGGTGGGGATAACGACGATGCTGGCCAATGCGGCTGGCCCCGTCTACGGGTTGTTCTTGATCGCGATCGGGCTGCCCAAAAAGGAGTTTGTAGGGACTGCCGCTTGGTTTTTCTTGTTGCTGAATCTGATCAAGATCCCCTTTAGCTGGAATCTCGGACTGATGAACTCCGATACTTTGATGATCAACGTGATCTTGATTCCATGTATTTTGCTCGGGCTTCTTGCAGGACGGGCAATTGCCGATCGGATCCGACAGGCCGACTTTGAAACCGCAGTTCTGATTTTGGCGACCCTGGCAGGGCTTCATATGCTCGCCCATTGAATCTTTAATAAACAAAGCTTTTGGTCTGACCATGATTCCCGATTGATTTACTCGCCGGGTTGCTCAATACCCTCGCGGATACCACTCATGACAACCCATGCGATCCCATCAGTGCTGTAAGGAATCAACCTGACCGAGTTATCCACAAAGCACATATGAACCCCGCCCCGATGCATACTGTGATATTTAGCAGCATCTCCAGCATGTGAGCTTTTGCGCCATGCAGGACCCTGGGGGTCACCGATCATGTTTCGGGAAAATTGCCCACTGGCTGATATCCACCAGGATGCCGATTTGCGACCAGTAAGGTTCGTAGGGTCTGTCCAAGTCCCCGTGACTTCGCCAAAAAGAAACGTGTTCGAAGTCCCATCCTTGATTTCCGCTAGAGTGGTTTTCGAACGTGGTGAGAAGATGCCCCGAAGATCATCGCAGGTTAATCCGCGACTACCGAGATTGGCTCCATTCGGAATCTGCGGATCGAGTGCCGTCGAACCTGTAACACCAGACCTTCCGGCGTTTCCTAGATAGTTCGTCCTCCCAATTAGCCTGTGACGCGAATCGGGTGTCGATTCAACCCAAACGGCTATATCCGGAACACTATTGCGGGTCAGAACAAAAGAGTGATGAAGAACGTCGGATTGAGTTGTTGTTCCTTCGGTTGCATCCGAGGGGCAAAGAAAAAGCGATATATTCGTTTGAGCAAGTGACCAGGCTGTAGTTCTGCCGTCTGGAAACGAGCGATTCCACCAGTACACATTCCGCCAATAGGTCGGCGTATTGACTGTCGCTCGGGTACCGTCGGAATCGGTGCTGAGATTCAAGGTACTCTGAAGGCTCGACCAAGTCCTATTTTGCTCGATGAATGGAAGCAAGAACGCAAGATGTCCAATACCGCTATGCTTGTTGTATTCGAAGGCTACTGGATCTTGAGGATAGGCGCCCGGAAAAGGGGTGTTTTGGGGGCCAGCAAGCAAGACTCCCGGCGGAAATCGTTTGGCGGCAGCCTCGAAATTCAACGCCGCCATACCGACTTGCCTCAGATTGTTCGTGCAACTCATCCGCCTCGCGGCCTCGCGAGCCGCTTGGACGGCCGGCAAGAGCAGCCCGACGAGCACGCCGATGATCGCGATGACCACCAGCAACTCTACTAAAGTGAATCCTGTTTCAGCCCAGCCTCTTTTTCTTTGCATTTTGCTCACCAGGGATGTTTTCGATAAAAAAACGATCAATTGGCTCTCAACTTCCAATGTGGCTTGCTCGAAATCTCGGGTCCAAATCGATCCAAGAAAACAAGCAGGTTCAATCCCTCGGTGCCTGTTCCTAAGTTTCTTGTATTAGGCTTGAGGGATTCTACTCTGGGTCAATTTAGATTGATAATGCGTGTTAGGCAAAAAATTTTCTTTTTGTTTAGGAGGATTTTGGGCGGAGTTTTTTCAACAGGTGTAAATGTTTCCAAGTCGTAAGCTTGGTCGCGACCAATTGGCCTGCGCGGGGTTTGTAAGGAAAGCAGGGCGTCCAAACGAAAAAACGGGAGCGAAATGCTTCGCTCCCGTTTCATCAATTCATTTAAAGGTTCTGAATCGGCCCACCCAAAAGGGGGGGTTACTTTTTAATCTCGCCCGCACCGGAGAGTTCCAACCCTGTGTCGCGCTGCTGGCCCTTGAAGTCCAGGCGGATCACTTTGCCCGACTCGTCTTTGAAGGCATCGATGAGGATCGCGTTCTTGCCCTCAAAGCTCCCCCTGAGGAGTTCCTCGGAAAGCGGATCTTCGATCCTTTGCTCGATAGCACGTCGTAGTGGTCTTGCGCCGTAATCGAGGTTTGAACCTTGCTTGATGATGAATTCTTTGGCTTCATCGGTCAGCTCGATTTCAAACCCACGATCCCGGAGTCGGTCTCGGACCTTGGCCAACTCGTAGTCGATCACCTTCTTGAGGTCCTCGTTGTTCAAGTGCCTGAAGATGATCACATCGTCGAGTCGGTTGAGGAACTCGGGTCGGAACACCCTTTCGATCGAATCCATGACACGAGACTTCATGCTGTCGTACGAGGCGTCGTCGGACGGTTTCTGGAATCCAAAGGCCTGTTCGTTTTTGATCGCTTCGGCTCCCGCATTGGTCGTCAGGATCAAGATGGTATTCCTGAAGTCGATGTTGCGGCCGAAACTATCGGTCAATCGCCCCTCTTCCATGACTTGGAGAAGCATGTTAAAGACGTCGGGGTGCGCTTTCTCGATTTCATCGAGCAGCACGACCGAGTAAGGTCGTCGGCGGATTTTCTCGGTCAATTGACCACCTTCCTCGTAGCCAACATATCCCGGAGGAGCACCGATCAGGCGGCTGACGTTGTGCTTTTCCATGTACTCGCTCATGTCGATATGGACCAGAGCGTCGGCGTCACCGAACAAGCATTCGGCGAGGGCTTTGGCTAGCAACGTCTTTCCGACGCCGGTCGGACCTGCGAAGACAAAGCAACCGGTGGGGCGCTTGGGGTCTTTCAGGCCGCTTCGGCTTCGGCGAACGGCTCGGGCCACAGCCGCGACGGCTTGCTCTTGGCTTACGACTCGCTTGTGCAACTCTCCTTCCATGTTCATCAAACGCAAAGAATCTTCGGTCGAAAGCCGAGTCAAAGGGATTCCGGTCATCTTGGAGACCACCTCGGCGATGACTTCTTCGTCGACGACACCATCGGTCTCGCGACTCTTGTCTCGCCATTCCCGAGTGATCTGCTCCTTCTTGCGACGGAGTTTGTCGGCTTGATCCCGAAGCGCAGCGGCTTTTTCGAAATCCTGATTCGCGACGGCCTCTTCCTTCTCCTTGTTGAGCCTTTCGACATCCTCGTCGATGTCCTTCAAATCCGGTGGCTTGGTCATCGTACGCAAACGTACGCGTGCACCGGCCTCGTCGATCACATCGATTGCCTTGTCGGGCAGGCATCTTGCGGTGATGTAGCGCTCGCTCATCTCGACGGCAGCAGCGATTGCATCGTCGGTGATCTGGACGCGGTGATGCTCTTCGTAGCGTTCTTTGAGCCCCTTGAGGATCTGGATCGTCTCGTCCTTGGAGGTCGGTTCGACGATGATCTCTTGGAAACGACGGGCAAGCGCGTTGTCCTTCTCGATGTACTTGCGGTACTCGTCGAGCGTTGTCGCTCCGATGCATTGGATCTCGCCACGCGCTAGTGCAGGCTTGAGGACATTCGCAGCGTCGATCGCACCTTCGGCTCCACCGGCTCCCACGAGCGTGTGCAATTCGTCGATAAACAAGATCGTATTTCGAGCCCGACGGACCTCGTTCATGACGGCCTTGATACGCTCTTCGAATTGTCCTCGGTACTTAGTCCCCGCGACCATCATCGCAAGATCCAAGACGACGATTCGTTTTTCGGCCAAGATGTCTGGGACTTCGCCGTTGACAACCCTCTGCGCAAAGCCCTCGACAATCGCGGTCTTTCCAACCCCTGCTTCGCCCAAGAGCACCGGGTTGTTCTTGGTCCGGCGGCAAAGGACCTGGGTGGCTCGCTCGATCTCTCGCTCGCGTCCGATCACCGGATCGAGCTTGCCCTGCCTTGCCAATTCGGTCAAATCACGGCCAAAGCTATCCAAGGCTGGAGTCTTGCTCTTGCTCCCCTTGGAGGACGTTCCCGATTCACCACCGGCCGACGCTCCCTCTTTCCGTCCGCCCGACTCGCCATCGCTCGAGTCGATGCCATGTCCCAAGAGGCTCAATACCTCTTCTCGGACGTCCTCGAGTTTCATCCCCAAGTTCATCAGCACCTGGGCTGCTACTCCGTCTTGTTCGCGAAGCAATCCCAGGAGGATGTGCTCGGTCCCGACGTAGTTGTGGTTCAAATTCCGAGCCTCTTCCATCGAGTACTCGATGACCTTTTTGGCTCGTGGTGTATGAGGCAACTTGCCGATTGTGACCATCTCGGGACCACTTTGCACCAACTTCTCAACCTCTAAACGGATCTTTCTCAAATCGATATCGAGGTTCTTGAGCACATTGGCTGCGACGCCACTGCCCTCTTTGACTAGGCCGAGGAGGATATGCTCGGTGCCGATGTATTCGTGGTTGAAACGCTGTGCCTCTTGATTCGCTAGTTGCATCACCTTGCGGGCACGGTCTGTAAATCGTTCGAACATGACTATCCTTCCTTTTGGGTTGGCGGACAACCATCGGTCCACCCTCGATTGTTTTCAGCTCGTCTTGCCGCTTTCGCAAACCGACGACCCCTTTCGGCAGTCGTAAGTTCGCTCGACGTCAACGGTCGATCCTATTGTGCAAAAGCTGTACCGAAAACTTCAGTCTTCAGGACACCGCTTGCCAAGACGATCGGCAAAATTATAGGGGCTCCTGCAGGATAGCAAACGGGAGGTAGCTACTGCTTTTAGAGACTTTCGGTCCGTTTGTTTCGTTTGGCTTCTTTGATTTTCCGATACTCTTGGGCGATTTCGGCTGCCCATAAGCTCCCGCGTTCAAGAGATTCGATGGTTTGAAGGACCACCGAAGCGGCCTCAAGCCTGCCGGTCCGGCGGTAGATCGATGCGAGCCACATCGCTGCCTCAACATCCCATTCTCCCTGCGACACATAGACAGTCAGCAATTCTTCCGCTTCGAAATAATTCCCGCGAAGGTACTCCGATTGCGCCGCTTGAAGCACTTTATCGCTACATATCGACGAGCCTGCCTTCGTCGTCCAAGCCGCACAGTAGATTTGGTACAAAACCGAACCTGCGACCCAAGCGGCTAGGGACCACCAAAGCAATCGCGATTCCCACCCGCTAAGCAATCCTGGCCAAATGAATGTCCCGATCCATGCGGCTTGCAACGCAAAGACAAATCCCAAACAAATTCCAAGCGCACGTAGATTCCCTGCCTGCCAGGCTAAGGTCAAACCAGGCCAAAAAACCATCGCCCATCTGAGAGACTTAGGCATCGTGCCAAACCTGTTGCTTTTGATTTTTATGGTTTTCTGGCGATTCGATCTGCCACACTTTGCCAAATCGGATTCGGTCCACTGCCGAATCGGCAGACCCAAACCCCCAGCGGTAGCTAGGCCAACAAAACTAACAAAAAAACACCCTCAAATGCAACAGCACCTGAGTTTTGCTAGAAATTGACATGGACACCAAAGCGCGAAATATAGACCATCGGCCCCCAACGGCATGCGATTGGCCTGCCTGACCTTTGTTCTACCATCAGGCAGCATCATGACGAGCATCCAACGGTTGTTCCCCTGTGTGGCAATCCTTTGCCTATCGAGTTTTTGTTTAAGCGGTTGCGCTGGGACCAACTGCGCCCAACCTCAATACCCAGCCATGAGCCCCTATCCAACCTATCCTGCTTACCCTCAGCCCTATCCAACCCAAGGAGCGCCAGCGGCTCCCGGGACGGTCGCTCCACCGCCCGTGGGCATGATGAATCCAGGGACTGGTGTCCCAGCAGGCTACGGGCAACCTCCAGCCGTCTACGGGCAACCCCCGGTCTATGGACAACCGATCCCCGGATCCTATCCCGGGACGACCTCGGCCGGATACCCACCGGGCTATGCTCAACCGATGCTAGGTCGCTGAGCCACTACTTTTTCTTTTTTCCCAAAGCCTGGCTCAAAAACGGTTCGACCGGCCCGATCGACTTGAGAAAGGCTTCATCAAAGGCGGTCCCACCGGATATCGATTTGACGACCGAGTCGTACTGCTTTTTCATCGAACTGCTCTGCATGGTCCTGACCAAAGCAAATCCTACGATCGCCTCGTCTTCATCGTTGAGCTTGCCATCGATCAATGGTTTGACGTCCTTGATCTCGTCGACGACTTGAGCGACCCTGAGCATCCACGGTTTGACGCGTTCGTCGTTGGGACCGACTGCGGCGGCCAAAGCGGCCCTGCCTGCTCCGTCGGCAAACCACTTGGGCACTCCCTCATGGGATGCCATCCATACGCTGGTTATCTGCTGGACCAACGCGGATTCATTGAGTTTCGCGTTGGCTTTATCGGGAATGATCGCGATGTACATGTCTAACACATCGCGTTTCCAATGCGAGGACCATTCGGCGGGCAAGGCTCGCTTTTCGAGCATATTGCCAAGTTCGCTGTAGTCGTACCGGGACTTGAGCGCGTAGATCGTGATCCCACCTCGAACGATGGGGTCTTTGGGGCTGAGCCGATACTGCTTGCGCACAGACTTGGCTGCACTTTCTGCCGCGGCCAATACCTGTTGCAATCCCGCTGGCCCCAGGTTTCCTAGGACATGGAAGTCTTGATTGGAGGTCTCCTCGAGCTGGGCTGTCGGCGATACGATTTTCCATCGATCCCGCGCTCTGCTCATCCGCTTTTCCATCAACTCGCTGTGGCTGGCCTTCGAAGCCCACGATTTGGCGATCACGCTCTCGAGTTGGCTTTCCCGCTGCCCACCGTCGAAAGTCGCTCCCTCGTCGATCCATTTGGTGATTTTTTCGATCTCCTCTGGCTTGAGTGCCGCTCGGCCACCGGCCGGCATCCTCTGCCCTGCTTGTCCCAAAAGCTTCTTGACGAGCAAACTCTCCGGCCCCTTCTTCGGCTCGATCGCAGGGCCGGTCATGCCCCCGCGAAGTAGCCCGGCGAAGTTGGTGAAGTTCAAACCACCCGATGGCCGATTGCCTCCGTAGTGGCAACCGTTGCAATTGGCGACCAAAATCGGCGCGATGTCGTTGGCAAAGCTGACGGTCTCTTTGCCCGTCGCTTCCATGACCTCGACCGGCTTGGGAGGCTCTGGAGCTTTCGCATCGGGGCCACCGACGAGTACCCTTAGGTTCGCTTTAGGATCCTCCGCATCGAACTTCGCTCCGGCTTTAACCCACGCTTTGATCGCATTGACTTTTTCCTCCGGAACTTTGTTTCCACTCGGAGGCATCGTCCCGCTGACCATCGCTTCGATCAAAGGACTCCCATCGGGATCCCCAGCAAAGAGAACCACTCCGGCCCGAGAACCCTTCATCAATCCCTCGTAGGTCGGCATCGTAAAGCCACCGGTGGTCTTATCGACGTGGCATCTGCCGCAGTGCTCGACCAAAACAGGAGCGACATCCTTGGTGAAACTTATCCCCTCGGATTTAGGCTTAAGTTCCTTTGCCGGATCCTTACCCGCAGTGGCTTTCGGACCGTTGTTCATCTCTCGCAGCTTGCCAAAAACATCGCCCCAGGGCGCAAGCGGTGTGAATTCCGCACCCTCGATCGCCAGCACCTCGGCCGCTCGCGATAGCTTCTTATGCAATCGCTCCCACTCGGCAAGGTCTTTCCTTTGACCGGAGATCACCAAGTCTACAAAGTTGGCATTGCAGACCTCGATGTACTTAGCGCTCTCAGCAAAATTCTTTTCCTTGTACAACTCCTCAGCTCTCTTGACGGCCGAGCGGACCGAATCGATGTCGCTTGGATTTTGCAAGTCCTGTGCCTCGAGCCTCTCTGCACTGCCGATTTGCATCCCTAGAACCGCAAGCAGCATCCACATGGCGAATCGGAATGTTTTCATCGAAAGGACCTAAACCTCTATGGGGGGCTGTGTATCTTCGTCGTGCTTATTGTCGTCGAACAGCCGCCTCGGGAAAAGAGCCCGAGGGCCGAAGAATCGCTTTTTAAACCCATCGGCCCTCCGACCGCGCTAGAATTTCTGTCGGCCCGACAACGCGTCCGATAGTATCTCTTTATTGGTGAACTCCAAGACGCTGCCGCTGGTCACGCCCCTTGCCAATCGCGTCAATTGCACCGGATAGGGTGACAATTGGTTCGAGATGAACATCGCCGTTCCATCCCCTTCGACATTCGGATTGGTCGCCAAGACCACCTCCCGGAAATTCCCCGTCCTGACCCGATCGACCAATGCCTCGATCGTCAATTGGTCGGGACCTATACCATCCAAAGGCGCGATTCGGCCAAGCAACACGTGGTACATGCCTTTATAAACTCCCGTCTGCTCCAAGGCGATCAAATCCCTCGGCTGCTCGACAATGCAAAGAAGCCCCCCGTCGCGCTGGGAACTTTTGCACACCCCGCAAAGAGCCTCTTCGGACAAATTGAAGCAAATCGAACAGTATCGCACGTTTTCACGGACCTTGCGTATCGCATCGGCCAAAGCGAACGCCTCGGAAACATGCACCCGCAGAATATGATAAGCCAATCGCTCTGCCGTTTTTTTGCCGATGCCAGGCAATCGCCCCAACTGTTGGACCAGCTCAGTGACCGACTGCGATATCTCTGCCATGGAATCCAATGCCCTCTGCCAGAACGACCAACCCGAACTACCAAACGGCGCAAGAACCAGCTCCCCGCGACTAAACTGCCTGAACTTCAGGCCCCGAGACAGCCCTCCGCACGGGTTTCCCATAAGATTCCATCGCCTTTGGGGTTGATAACATACCAAAGATGGATGAAATTTTCAGGGCCTTGTTCCTTCGATTTCCAAGCCGCCTAGGTGCCGCCATGACCGTCCTGCTCCAGATTCGCAACGCGCACAAACGTTACGGCGACCAAATCCTCCTCGATGGTGCCGAATGCACCCTAGGCGGGAACACCAAAGTCGGTTTCATCGGTCGAAACGGAGCCGGAAAATCCACCCTCCTAAAATGCATCCTCGGGGATGACGAACTCGATACCGGCGAGATCATCCGTCACCCGAAACTCAAGATCGGGTATCTGAGGCAACACGACCCGTTTCTCCCAGGCGAAACGGCCCTGGAATTCCTGATGCGAGACAGCGCACAGCCGGACTGGAAATGCGGCGAAGTGGCCGGGGAATTCGAAATCAAAGGTCGAATGCTCGAGTCCCCCATGCAAAACCTCTCGGGTGGCTGGCAAACCCGTGTCAAGCTCTCGGCTCTGCTGCTCCACGAACCAAACTTGCTGCTGCTCGATGAGCCGACGAACTTCTTGGACCTTCGCACCCAAATCCTCCTCGAACACTTTCTGAGATCCTTCCAAGAAGCCTGCTTGATCGTCTCGCACGACCGCGCCTTTCTCAACGCGACGTGCGACTCGACCCTCGATTTGTCGATGGGTGAATTGACCCTCTTTCCCGGCAAAGTCGACGAATACCTCGAGTACCAACAAGGCCTCCGCGAACACGACCAACGCACCAATGCCTCGATCGCGGCGAAACGAAAACAACTCCAAGAGTTCATCGACCGAAACCGCGCCCGTGCCAGTACCGCCACCCGCGCAAAATCCAAAAGCAAAATGCTCGAACGGCTCGAAGTCAAAGAGAACTCCGCCAATCATGCCAATGCCACCATCCGCGCACCCCAAGTCGAACCTCGCCAAGGCCCAGCGCTGCGAACTCGAGACCTTGCGATCGGATACCCAGATCGCACCATCTCGACCAACGTTGGACTGGAAATCGACCATGGGACTCGCGCTGCGATCGTGGGGGACAACGGCCAAGGAAAAACCACGTTGCTGCGCACCCTCGTGCACTCGCTCGATCCGGTCGAAGGCGAAGTCAAATGGGGCTACGGATGCGAACTCGGAACCTACGCCCAACACGTCTATACCAGCCTCCCAGAAAACAAAACCGTCCTGGAGTTTCTCGAATACGAAGCGATCCCAGGAACCAAAAATCAAACCATTCTCGATACGGCAGGCTCGATGCTCTTTCGCGGCGCGGCCGTCGAGAAGAAAATCCGAGTCCTCAGCGGTGGAGAACGCGCTCGACTCTGCATGGCCGCACTGCTCCTTGGCAAAGCCAACGTCCTAATCCTCGATGAACCCGGTAACCACCTCGATGTCGAAACGGTCGAAGCCCTCGCCGATGCGTTGATCGATTACAAAGGCACTGTCGTTTTTACCTCTCACGATCGCCACTTCCTTAAACGCGTCGCAACGACCTACATCGAAGTCCGAGACGGAAAAGTGACCCAGTACCGAGGCGATTACGACGCTTATATGTACATGGTCCAAAAGGAAATCGATGACGCCGAATCCTCCAGGCACCCAGGCAACCCGACGAAAAAAAATGCCCCCTCATCGGCCAACCCAAAAAACACTTCGAAAAATGTCCCCAGCAAATCGAGCCCTACTCTCGATGATCGATCCCTCCGAAAACAAATCGGTAACCTAGAGAAAAATATCGCCAAACTCGATCAACAAAAAAAATCGATCCACGAACAACTTATGGCATCAAGCGATCCTCAAGCCGCCATGAAACTTCACGAAGAAATGACGAAAGTCTCCGCCGAACTCGAAACCGCCGAAACCCGATGGGCCGATCTGCAAGAACAATTGGAACAATTCGAAGAATAGTGCCATGATCCAACTCGTGTCACTTACACCCCAGGAATGCTCCATCGCCCTAGATAATCTCCAGGATTGCCGTGCGTTCGGTCAACTCCTGGCCCAAACCATCCGGAACACACTACCCTGCACCATCGGTCTGGTCGGAACCCTCGGCGCAGGAAAAACCCAACTGGTCAAATTCATCGCCCAATCCCTCGGCGCAAATCCCGAAGACGTTATGAGCCCGACCTTCGTCCTGATCCACCCCCTGGGCACCAACCCCGAAATCCATCACATCGACGCCTACCGAATCCGAGATAGCGATGAATTCCTCGAACTGGGAATCGAGGAACTCTTTGAACAACCGGTCCTTACCATCATCGAATGGGCCGACCGCTTCGTCGAATGCATGCCTCGGAACACCCTCTGGATCGAACTGCTTACCCAAGATCCTGTGTCCGAACAACGTACGGCCCGGATCACAAATCTAAATCGATTCCCACTCTTGAATGACCACCTAGCCCAATCGCTTGGGTGGAAAACCTAAACGGAGAGTCCCCGATGAGCCACTCGAACCAGTCTTCCAAAGGCAAGATCCTCGTGTGCGGTTCAATCAATATGGACCTTGTCGTTCGGACTCCCACTCTGCCGACCCCCGGAGAGACCCTCATCGCGCACCGACTCGACGAAGTCTCCGGCGGAAAAGGGGCCAACCAAGCCGTCGCAGTCGCAAGACTCGGTGGACGCGTCGGAATGCTCGCCGCATTAGGATCCGATGGCTTTGGCGCGACCCTCCGCGCAAACCTCGAACAGGAAGGTGTCGATCTCGAATGGATCGTCAACAAACCTGGTCCCAGCGGAGTGGCGATCGTCGCCGTCGACGACCAAAGCGAAAATGCGATCATGGTCATTCCAGGCGCCAATGGCGAACTATCCCCACAAGACATCCAAAATGCTCAGGCTGCGATTCAAAACGCAAGCCTGGTGATGCTCCAACTCGAAGTCCCTATCCCGACGGTTCTCCATGCGATCCGACTAAGCCGCCAAGCCCATGTTCAAGTAATCCTCAACACCGCTCCAGTGCCCGATGACTTTCCCGAAGAACTCTTCGATGTGGACCTGATCTGCTCGAACCAATCCGAAACCGCAGACCTGCTGAAGATCCCCCCTCCGCAGAACTTCGATGATGCCTTTGGAGCCGCCCGCATGCTCCTGGAAAAGGGTGCCAAACAGGCCGTCATCACCCTCGGTCCTCTCGGCGCGGTCGCTGCTACCAAACTCCCCAATGCTCAAACACAGATCAAAGCCATCGACGCCCATCGGGTCGATGCGATCGACACGGTCGCCGCCGGAGACGCCTTCCTAGGCGCTCTGGCTTTCCAAATCGAACAAGGCATCGCGCTGATGGAAGCCTGCGTGTTTGCCTCGGCCGCCGCCGCTCATGCGGTGACGGTCCGCGGCGCTCAGCCCTCGTTGCCCTATTTCGATCAAGTCCACCCCAGGGATCCGGGTACCAAGACTCGTCCCCAATAACCCTCAACCTTCAATCGGTAATCATCATGTTCCTGTCGACCTTTGCACGATCCGGCTCGCTCTTTCTCTCAATCTGCATCCCGCTTGCAATCGTCGGCTGCCAGCCCAACGCTTCCAACACATCCTCCCCTCCTGCATCGCCCGATAAACCCAAAATCGCTCTGGTCATGAAGTCGCTGGCCAATGAGTTCTTTTCAACCATGGCCGAGGGAGCAAAACAGCATCAATCCCAAAACTCTCAGCAGTACGAACTGGTCGTCAACGGCATCAAGGATGAACGGGATCTTGCCCGCCAAGCTGCCATCATCGACGAAATGATCGCCGCCAAAGTCCAAGCGATCGTTGTCGCTCCGGCCGACTCCAAAGCGCTCGTTCCGGTTCTGCGCAGAGCTAAACTCGCCGGACTGGTCGTGGTCAATATCGATAACAAACTCGACGAGGAAATCCTCAACGCCGAATCCCTGTCAGTCCCCTTTGTAGGTCCGAATAACCTCCTGGGCGCCAAAAGTGTCGGTCAACACCTCGCGAATTCCCTCAAACCAGGAGACCAGGTCGCAGTGCTCGAAGGGATCCGAACCAGCTTCAATGCTACCCAAAGACGCTTGGGATTCGAACAAGCGATGAAAGACGCAGGTATGCAAATCGTCGATAGCCAAAGCGCTAACTGGGAAACCAATCAAGCCAATACCATCGCCGCCTCGATGCTCAACGCCCACCCCGATCTCAAAGCCATCCTGGCCGCCAACGACTCGATGGCTCTAGGTGCCATGGCTGCAATCAAAGCCGCCAATAAAACCGATGCCGTCCAAGTCGTAGGGTTTGACAATATCTCTGCTGCCCAGGAAGCGATCCGACAAGGCAAAATGCTCGCGACGGCAGACCAACATGGCGACCAACTGGCCGTCTACGGAATCGAACTTGCGCTGAAACTCCTCCAAGACCCGAAATCGCTTCCCGAGGACCGTGAAACCCCCGTCGATCTGATCACCGCCGGTAGCCTCCCCAAATAACGGATCCCCCCCAAGTGCTCAAACTCGATTCCCTGACGAAAGATTTCGCGACGCGCGCGGTCGATCAGGTCAGCTTGGAATTCGCCCCAGGACAAGTCCACGCGCTGTTAGGGGCCAACGGGGCCGGCAAAAGCACCCTGTGCAAAATGATCGCAGGATTGATCCTGCCGACCCAAGGCTCCATGGTTCTAGCCGGAAAGAAATATTCGCCAGACTCGAAACGCCAAGCGCAACGCGCCGGTGTCCAAATCGTCCAGCAAGAACTCAATGTTCTTGAGACCCTGACCCTCGCTGAAAACCTGTTTCTCTCGAATCTTCCCAACCGCTGGGGGATCCTCAGCCGCCGAACCATGCACCGCCGAGCCTGCGAAATCCTCGTCGATTTCGGACTCGGGGACCTCGACCCCCATGCCCCTGCCTCAAGCCTCGGAGTCGGACAACAGCAACTGCTCGAAATCGCCGCAAATACCTGGCAACCGACCCAAGTCCTCATCCTCGATGAACCAACCGCAGCCCTGAGCACCAGAGAATCCCAACGGCTTTTCGAGAAAATCCATTTTTGGAAACACCAAGGGGTCGCGATCCTCTACATCAGCCACCGACTCGCTGAGGTCCAAACCCTCGCGGATCGAATCTCCATTCTCCGCGATGGAAGACTTCAAGGCACCTGGTCACGCGGTGAACTCCAAGAATGCGATATCGTCGCCAAAATGACCAACCCGGCAAAATCGATTGCCCCAATAAGCTCGATCCTCCCGGCAAGTCCAGCCGAGTCTTCAAGACAAGCCTTGAGGGTCGAGCAACTCCGGCTCAGTCCCAAAGTCCAAAACGTATCGTTCTCGCTTCGCGCCGGAGAAATCCTCGGAGTCGCTGGGCTCGTCGGCTCTGGTCGAACCGAACTGCTGCGCGCGATCTTCGGCGCCGATCGTGCCTCTGGCGGATCCCTGCAAGTCGGCGACAAACCAGCCTGTAAGCCCTTTCGTAACCCCAACGAAGCCGTCCGGGCCGGGCTGGTGATGATCAGTGAAGATCGCAAGGCCGACGGATTGCTTCTGACCGAATCGATCGCTGCGAACATCCAACTTCCGATGCTCGATCGACCTGGACTTGGCCGATTCGCTTTGGCGCGAACCGGCCAAGCCCGCCGCATAGCCGAGACTTATTGTCAAAATTTGGCGATTCGTTGCGATTCGACCGACCAATCCGTCGGCACGCTCAGCGGTGGGAATCAACAAAAAGTGGTGCTCGCCAAATGGCTCGAACGCGATGGTACCGTTTTCCTTATGGACGAACCGACGCGCGGTATCGATGTCGCTGCACGCCAACAGGTCTATGAAGTGATCCGCAACTTGGCCAAAGCAGGAAAAGGGATTCTGGTCGTCAGCAGCGATCTTGAAGAACTTATCGGACTGTGCGATTCGATCGGGGTGATGTCCAACGGGCGCTGGACGGCAAGCTTCTCGGGCCCGAACTACGAACCCCAAGCCATTCTAGAGGCGATGTTTGCCGGCTACTCGGCACCCGAAACCTCCACACCCCCTTGATGAAAGACCATGCCGTGAGCTCCAACCGCGCAATCCAACAGACCCTTGCAACCTACGGTGGCCTGCTCGTAGCGATCCTCGCGCTCTTGGGCTTCTTCGGTGTGTTCGCAAAGAATTTTCTCACCGCGACGACCCTATTGACCATGGCCAATTCTATTCCGGACATCACGGTCGTGGCCGTCGGAATGACGCTGGTGCTCATCGCCGGTGGTATCGATTTGTCGGTCGGTTCGGTCCTAGCCCTCTCGGCTTGCTGCCTGGGGTGGTTGATGGTCGATCTGAAACTCCCACTGTGGCTGGCGAGTCTGGGCGCCATCGCGCTGGGAGCTTGCTGCGGTGGACTCAATGGCTGGATCAGCGCTGCGTTTCGCATTCCGGCCTTCATCGTGACTCTCGGGATGCTGGAAATCGCGCGCGGCAGCGCGTACTGGATCACCGATTCGAACACGAAATATGTCGGTTCCTCACTCGGATGGTTCTCCGATCCGATTGCACCTTTAGGTGTCTCAGTCTCTTTTCTAATCGCCACGGCGGTTGTGCTTGCCGGTCAGTGGCTCTTGCATCAAACGGTCTTAGGTCGCACCGCCGTAGCGATCGGAACGAATGCCGAATCGGTCCGCATGGCAGGAATCCGCACCACGGCTCCGATGGTAACTCTCTACGCGATTTGCGGCGGTCTATGCGGACTTGCTGGGATGATGCAGTCCTCTCGGCTCTCGACGGTCGATCCGAACTCCGGCGTCGGCATGGAACTGAGCGCGATTGCGGCTTGCGTCATCGGCGGTACGAGCTTGCGTGGGGGCCAAGGCTCGGTCGTCAGGACTTTCTTCGGTGTCCTGGTGATCTCGATTTTGCAGACCGGGCTGGCTCAACTTGGGGCAACCGATCCGATCAAAAGGATCGTCACCGGAGGGGTGATCATTCTGTCCGTGCTGCTCGATTCGCTTCGGAAACAATCCGCGATTCGATGAACCGACGCATCGCCTCAAAAAGTTCTTGACGCTCTGGCTCCCAATGCATGTCGTGAAAAAGACCTTGCCACTCGATCCAAGTGCAATGCTCCTTGGCCTGCTCAGCAAACTCACCACTGGCCTGACAGGAAGTGATTCGATCGTCGGTTCCATGCATGAGCAACAGCGGTGTCTGTAGTTCTGAGGCATGGTCGATGGCCCATTGTCCCGCTTCGAGCATCGAGAGTCCAAGCGCCGCCGAGACCCGTTGGTGTACCATCGAATCCTCGACATAAGCTGCAACGCTTCGTGGGTCTCGCGAGAGTTCCTTGGGCTCAATCGCCGTCGAAAGGGTCAACCCCGGCCACCATCGACCCAATAGCTTGGCAACGCTGAGTTTCCATGCCGGGGGAGGAAAGGTCGTGCGCAGCAGGGGACTGCATGCGATGACCCCTGCGAGATTATGCTTCCTTCGCATCGCATAGTTGATCACGATACTGCCGCCTAGGCTTTGTCCATAAAGCACGACTGGAATCCCTGGGTAGACGCGATGGAGGTAGGACTCCAGGGTTCCGATGTCATCGAGATAGGCGTCGAAATGCGGTAGTCCTCCGCCGGTTCGTCCATGTCCGCGTTGATCGATGGCAAGTACGGTGGCTCCATCGGCAACAAAGTAATCGGCTACATGCGCATAACGCTGCCCATGCTCTCCCAGTCCATGCACGATCCCAAGAATGTATCTAGGTGCGATCGTCTCGGAACACCACCGTCGCATCATGATCTTGACGGCTTGCTCTTGCTCTCCGAGCGGGTACTGCGGAATGTAAAAATCGTGAATTTCCATCCGCTGGTTTCTCCATCGATCCTCAGATCGTTTGGCTGTGATTGATCGCGTCGATGAGTTGCCGGAGCCGCCCGAGATTTCTTCGGTTGAAGTGAAACGTCAAACGCGGAAGTTGGGCAAGTTCCGGTTCGCCACTCTCCTCGGGTAACGCGGCGACCTGTTCGATCCGACCCGAAACAACGATATCAGAAAACTCGGTGTTGAGTCGATCGAGCCGCTCTGGGCTCAAGGGGCCTGTCAGCCGCATCGCTAGGGTATCGTTGACATAACGCATGCTGTGATAGACACGATAGAATCGAAGAACCTCCTCGACGGCTTCTTCATTGCTGTCGGTGACTTTGTACAGATGGACATCCTCGGGACTGATCCACCCGTCGGCGAGCAACTGCTGGCCGAAAAACTTCTCGACATTTTTCCAATAGGTTCCACCCGGCTCATCGACCAAGACCATCGGTAGGAGCGACTGCTTACCGGTTTGCAGGAGTGTCAAAACCTCGAAGGTCTCATCGAGTGTGCCAAATCCACCCGGGTAACAAACCACTGCGCTGCACTCTTTGACGAACATCAGCTTGCGGGTGAAGAAGTACTTGAGTGTCACGAGTTTCGGATCGCCATCGATCACGGGATTGGCCGACTGCTCGAAAGGGAGCATGATATTCAGGCCCATCGAGAGTTCGCGGCCAGCACCCTTGTGGCCGGCCTCCATGATCCCTCCGCCTGCCCCTGTGATCACCATCCATCCGTGATGAGCCATCTGCTTGGCAAAAGATTCCGCTTGCCGATAGGCTGGATGATCATCCTTGGTTCGAGCAGAACCGAAGATGGTGACTTTCCGACGCCGCTGGAACGGCTGGAAGACTTTGAACGCATAGCGTAGTTCGCGCAGCGTTCGAGAGAGAATTTTAAGATCGCCTCGGGACACATCGCTACTTGCGAGCTGCTCGACCGTCCGCCTCATCATCTCGAGCAAATCATGATTCGAGAGCAATGACGCAGGCTCATCGGCCGGCGTCGAACGTTCTTTTTCCCGCTCCCCGAGAGCCTCGGGAAGTATATTCCAAGGCACCTCGGACGGCTTGTGTTCATCCATGTCAGATTCGACCCATCTCAGGGCCGCGATGACTAGGTAGGTTTAACTGGGCTCTTGTCGTCAGCGTCATCTTCGGGAAGATCATCGTACTTCGCTTCGGGAAGCGACTGAGATACCGGAGCAACAAGGAATTCGACGGCGAACTCTTTGGGCTCCTTCTTGAGGATGGAGTCACCCTTGACGGTCGTCAGATCCGAAGCGGCGACGATACGCTCGATGACGAGTCGCTCGATGATTTGGTTTCGCAATGCATCCATCTGACCGGTACGATCGAGCTTGGCCTTGACCTGTCGAACCGTCGAATCGCTTTGCTCGCTGATCAACTTGATTTCGGCTTCGTACTGCTCATCGGTGGGTTCGATTTTCAGATCTTCTGCGAGTTTTTCCAGGACAAAGTGCTCTCGGAGGGCTCCCCGGGTGAGTTCTTCGATGTTCCGGCGCATCGAGTTGACCACGGTACGGATTTGGTCGTCGGAAAAGCCGTTGCGTCGCATTTCTAAAACGCGGCGTTGGAGTTCGCGTTCGGCTTGGCGTCGAACCATTCCGGTTGGCAGTTCCCAGTCGGCACCGACGGTCAATTCCTTGGTGATCTGGTCGCGTAGAAGTTGGTTTTGGTGGTATTCGCTCTGACGGGTCAGTTCGCTTCGGACGAAATCTCGCAACTCCTCGGTATCGTCAAAACCCAAGGAAGAAAGCTGGGTGCTGTTGAGCGCCTCGACGTTCACCCGGCGGATCTCAACGACCTTGAAGGTCGCATCGACTTCCTGGCCTCGCAAGGCTTCGTTGAGCGAAGTTTCCATGATCTTGACTTTGGTCGAGATTCGGTCGCCCTCTTTGGAACCGGTCATCAGTTCGCCGAAGTTTTCGATGATGCAGTCGGCAAGGCTCAATTCGGCGCGAAGAATCACCAGCGATTCCTCGAATCCGCTGATCCGACGGCCGCCCTGAGAGAATTCCCCATCGAGAATCAGACGATCACCAAGTTGAGCTTCGCCATCCCAGGGTTCTCCCGGGGTGATCCGATCGAGAGTGCGAACCAATTGGGTTTCAACCTCTTGGTCGGTCAAGGTGAACTCTGTCTTGGTCAGTTTGAGTCCTTCCCACTTGGGCGACTGAAACTCCGGACGAACTTCAATCTTAAACTCGAACGTAAAGTCTCCCGAATCCGGGAGCTTGACGGCCCCGTAGTCCATATCGGGTTCGGCAATCGCTGAGATGTCTCCACCTTCGGTAATCTGTTGGAGACTGTCCATGACCAAACTGCTTTTGACTTGGTCTGCAACGGTCTTCTTAAACCGCGACTCAAGAAGCTTCCGGGGAATCTTCCCTTGGCGAAATCCTGGCAAATCCGCCCGAGGTGCGATCTCGCTGTAGGCTTCGCGGAAGTAGCGGTCGATCTCTGCACGAGGCACCGTCACGACGATGTGCCGCTGACAAGCCGCGGTTTGATCGATCTTGACCTTGAAATCTAACTTGCCCTTGGCCTCGGTATCGACTGCTGACATTCGTAACTCGCAAAGCGAAATAAGGTAGTGAAGACAGAATAAAAAAAGGGTTTCTTTCAGGCATCCAAGAGCGGGTGATGGGATTCGAACCCACGACAACAACGTTGGCAACGTTGTGCTCTACCAACTGAGCTACACCCGCACGCACTAAGCCTGATCAAAACCCTTAGGTCTTATTTTTGAGCCGAAACGCTGAACCGGAAGTGCCTCTGGGCCCATCCGAACAACTCTCAACTCCCTTGAAATTAACCGAAACCGGGATTCGGATCAAGCCTACTTTGGCTTTCGGGCATTTTTCTCTCGATCCGATGCGCACGGGCCGATTCGCCCGGGACGATACGCACGGGACGATACGCACGGGACGATACGCACGGG
>JAJTFB010000038.1 GCA_021300015.1 Pirellula sp.
AAGTCGCCGACAGGATAAACCCGAACCACGTTGGCCGAATTTTTCTTGTTGGTGATCTTCATGACTTCGTCTTGGATGACATACGTCAGATTCAACGGCTCGAGAATCAACTTCAAAGCCGAACGCAACGAAATTTCAGGAACATTCAGCGATACGGGATCTTCAGGAGTGACCGTCTCGTCCTCGAGACCCTTCTGATCGATCACAATCGGAATTCCGTATTGGTCAGAAAACTGTTGCATCACGGAACTCAACGGCGTGTTGTTGAAGGTCGCCTCACCTCGCTCTCGCAACGCCCGGAAAATCCTTCGCTCGGTCTCGTTCCCGCCCGACAAATCGATCGTCCCGTAACGCTCGATCCGCCTTGCGCTCAGCGCCTGCCATACATCGGCCGGTGGATAGCGAACCGGTGGCTCGTCAACAAACGGAATCAACGCTTGCTCTGATAGATACAACGCATCGACAAACGCCCGATTCCGCTGATTGATCACATCCATGATCAAACGATAATTCGCTAGCGAACTCGATTCGTAGTTGACCACCTTGTCAATCACCGAGTTGTGCGCCAACTCATGGATCTGAGGAGCGATCTCATTGTTGGCAGCCGAATACAACTGCTGCTGAATCAAAGAGTCGAACCGCTGTACAAGCTGCTGAATCGTCGCCTCGCGTCGATCCCGATCGGCCAACAAACGACGCGATGCTGAAGCCGCCGATTGAACCGCCTCCGAACGCGCAATCCGCTCCCGAAGATCCGCCTCAGACCTTGCCGTCGCTTGAATTCCAGCTCCAAGCCTCGACTCAAGCTGAACACGACTGGCCGGATCCAAATCCGGCGATCGACGGATCTGATCCAAAAGCAATTTCAAATCACCCTTGGCCCCCGAAGGATTGTCCGATGTCCGAGCTCGACTCAGCTCCGACATCACCTGACGCTCTAGTGCCTGAGCCGCCACCCGACGCATCTCTGTGTCCTGGTTGAGCAAGTCCCCAGCATTCGATAGCTCACCAAAAGGATCCGATCCGACCGGTGCATTGAGCCCATCGCTAGGTGCCATCAACGGATCAGAACCAAAATCCCTCCCAGGTGCGTTGCCCAAACCCGGATTCGCATTCGACGGTTCGACTCCCGCCGCAGGCGCACCGGCCGGCTCGGCAGGCGTGTCACCAAAAGGATCCTGACCAGCAGGAGCAGAACTCGCCGGTGCCGGATCCCCAAACGGATCGTCCGAAGGTGGCTGAACCCGCGCCGTGACGAATTTGACAATCTTCGATCCCGTTACCTTGCGCGGCGACTCACCCCCACCCTTGGCCTCGTCACTAGGTGAAACCAACGCTGGCTTGAGACCGCCGACCTGGGCAGCTTCCAAAAGCGTCTTGGCCTCAAGATTCGACGGCGAACGATCCAACGCCTCTTTGGCAATCACCCGCGCCGCGGCGACATCTCCAACATGCAATGCAAACTTCGCGTCCTTGACCAACGTGTCAGACGAACTGCTCAGGAAATCTCCGACCTCCCGCAACGCATCGGATCCAGCCGTCGGCAACAACACTCCACCGTTGCCGCTGGACTTGCTGACCAACGCTCCCAAAAAACCTAAATCAGGATTCGATGCCTCTGAGACCAAATCCCATTGCAGTGTCTTCGACTGGCCCAATACCTCTCCGTCAATACGCAAAGTACCAGTAAGACTCTTTGACGACATGACCCCAATCAAAATCGAATCTCGGTCGCTGCGGATCGGCGGGATACGCTCGGGATAACGAGCCGCAATCCCCACCGGCCAATTCGCCTCCTTAGGCCAAAATACCGGCGCACAAGCTACCTTCGACAGCTCGCTTGCAACTTGCTGCAAGGTAACCCCTTGAATGTTGCTCCGAACCAATACTCGCCCTCCGGTGTGATTGGCAAGCGTCGCTAAAAACTCACAATCGGTCTTCGGGCCAATCGCCAACGAACTTACCGAACATCGCGAAGCGACCAACTCACCGACCAAGGAATCGAACTCCGAGGTGTTGAGCAAACGACTCAAATGGAGCCCGTCTCCGATGTATACAACACTCTTTTGCCCCTGATCACCAAGCGACTCCGACGCCGCTCGCAATGCACTGGCAATGTCCGACGTCCCCAACGGAACGCGGCGCTCTAATCGCTCAAAACCCGATGCGATGTCGCCCGAATCGGACTTCGCCCCTGCCGCATACAACTCAGGCTCCACGTCGCACGCCAACAGCGATACGATCGAACCCTCAGGCAATGAGTCAATGATCGACCTGGCTACCTCCATCGACTCGCGACGGTACACCCCATTCTGCGATGCCGACGTGTCGACAATCACCGCAACCCTAGAAACGGCAGACGCCTCGGTTACCGTCCCAGAAACCAAACTCAAGGCAAAGTAGGTCTTCCCATCCTGCTGGCAAGTCGCCAGTCGACTCGCCTTGGTCAACCGCGGCGATACCGCCTGGGAATCCAAGGCATACAAGACGTTCGAAGCCATCGGCAGCCCAAACGCCAAAGCAAAACCGACTGCCACTTCCGGCAGCCTTGCCCTATTACTCAAAGTAAGACGTTGCATCCGCATCGCGATTCGCTCCGAACATTCATTGGTTGGAAAAGAGGTTTACCGAAATCCAAAGATCCTCGGTCCTTTTTATCGTATTTACACCCCTCAAATGTTGCCATTAAAAAAGGGGCCACCGACAAAGAATCAACCGATGGTATCAATTTCCCCTTCTAGGCGATCTGGGCCGGGTATCCATCGAAATACCTACCACCCACTCGACCCATTCGGGTTCCACCGTACCAAAATCCCACTGGATTCGTCTGTATTTCCTAATGGAGCAAATGGCATGCCAAGAACAAAAAGAATGGTAACACCCTGTTTTCACCAACGTTCTTGCCCATTTGCCATCCCCTAGCACCCCCACGCACATCTCCCCTGGCCTGCGATCGACTCAGGAATGTTGCATTATCGAACACGCCCCTCAAAGTCCTCAAATCCGGTAAATCTTTCCAAATCCTCTTATCTTACAACCCCCATCCTTCCGATCCGCTCCGATAGCCCTTCTACGGCCAAATTCCAAGCTCCACTACCGGATCGATCGACCATGATGGCTCGCTGCTCACTACGCTTCGCACCTCTAGGCCTTTTCCTATTCGCCCTGCTCCTGGCCCTCCTAGGCTCGGCCAACCCCGCTTTGGCGCAACGAGATCTGCCGGAATTCGATCCGAAGCTCTCGCCCAACTCGAAATCCAACCCTGGCAATGGCCAAGGCCTCCTGAGCCGCCTTCGGAACTCGAACCCTAAACCCACCAAAGACCCCGCAGATCCCGATCCAGAAACCCGCGATCGTCGATGGACCAGCGGGATGAAAGTCCCCTTGCAGTCGTTCAACATGCCCTGGTCAAACCGTAACAACGATCCTAAAGCAAGCCTGAACGAACCGATCGATCTGCCCAAAGCCATGCAACCGAGCCGCCCCCGCAACGATCCAGCGACTCGCAATAACTTTCAAAGCCGCGCCTCCCTGCAAGAAGCCCCCGCCAACTCCGAAGCCCGCGCCAACTCCGAAGCAATCGGCAGCGGGGTTGCAAAACGTTCCTCACCCAAGCCGACTACCGAGGAATCTATCCAACTCCCCGCATCCACACGAAGCGGCTCCAACCGAAGCGATCGACCCAAAAAACACCAGCCGCAGAAAACCCCAAACTCCCACCAACAACTCGAAACCCATCCCCATCACATCAAGCGATCCTGCATCGCAACCCCCAACCCAAACTCCCTCTCCAAACGCTATCTCCGACCTCCCGGATCTACCCCAAATCGATATCGCACCGGTCCCACGGACCGCTTCTCCAAAAGTACCCGCTATCCTGACGGCAGGTCCAAACAAAACCAACCAAGCATCCACTCCCCTGGACGTTCGTGTCCCCCAACTGCGACTGCGCGTCGATGGACCTCAAGCCATCGCAGTCGGTCAAAAAGCAACCTACACCATCCACGCGACCAACGAAGGCGCCTCGGATCTCCAAGGTCTCATCGTCCGGGCCTCGACCCCAAAAGGTGTCCTGATCGACGGAATCAAAACCATGGTCGGTTCCTACGAATTGGACGAAACCCCCGAAGACTCAGGGGTCCTCTGGGAACTCGATTCCCTTGCAGCCAACGATTCGAAATCTCTCGAACTCCAAATCGAAGTCCTCGAAGCCGACCAATTCGCTCTGAACCTCGAGTGGACCCTAGCTCCAAAGCCGACGCAGATGAACGTCCAAGTCCACCAGCCAAAACTCGAACTCGAGCTGAGCGGGCCGGCCGAAGTCCAACTCGGAGCGCCCGAAAAGTACCGCATGCGCATCAAAAACCCCGGCTCGGCGGTCCTGCCAGATCTGACCCTCTCGCTCCAAACCGAAACGACATCCCAATACGATTCCCAAATCGGACCCATCGCTCCAGGTTCCGAAAAAATCATCGATATCGAACTGACCTTCGACCACCCAGGACTATTCCCAATCGTCGCTGCCGCCAAAGACCCCTCAGGTAAACTCCAACAACGCCAACGCATCGATGTCCAAGTCCAAAAAATCGAAGTCAAAGCGACGTGGTTCGGCCCCGAGGAATTCATCCAAGGCTCGAAAGCGGATTATGAACTCGTGATCGAAAACTCCGGCGGAATCCCCGCCGCAAACCTGGCTTGCTCCGTCGCAATCCCCGACGGAATCGGACTGATCGAACTTCCCGAAGGTGTCACTCGCCAAGCCAACGAACTCCGCTGGTCGATCCCTAAGCTCGATCCGAAATCCCAATTCACCCTCCCGATCCGATGCGATATGAACCGATCCGGTAACCATACCCTGGCCTTCCAAGCCCGATCCGATCAAAACATCAATCTCCATTCGGATATCTCTACACTCGTCGAAGCCATCGCCGATCTGGAACTCGTGGTAAATGAACCTCAAGCTCCAGCCCCAGTCGGTGCGAGGGTCGTCTATGAACTCCAAATCTCGAACCGAGGCTCCAAAGCCGCCGAAGACATCCGAGTCGTTGCACAATTCTCCGAAGGCATCGAACCCCTGGCCCTCGAAGGACACGCCGGACGCATCGTCCCAGGGCAAGCCCTCTTCGAAAACCTACCTTCGATCGGTCCAAACCAAACCGTTACACTCCGAGTCATCTGCCAAGCCTCAAAGAACGGTGTCCATCGCTTCCGCGCGGCAGTCCAGTCACCCAGCAGCCAAGAGGACTTGCTCGAAGAAGGATCCACGCGATTCGTAGGCTCCAACTCCAAAACCTCGAAACCCTAAAGGCTCCGCCCGACCCGCAAACATCGGCGTCTTACAGTGTAGAGCCATTGTCCCCAATGGCTCCGCCCGACGCGCAAGCGGAGGCGTCTTACGGCTTTTTCGGCTGTTTTGTCTTACTGCCTACGGTGGTTTCAAGTTCCGATCGATTGGGGACAATCGATCTACCATAACGACGCTAAAGGTGCATCGCTTATGGCTCAATGCTCGCGACTCCCATCAGAAGCCTTAGGATCGCTGAACCCCGCTCGCTCTTGGTCCAGGATGTCGAACTCCAGGCCCGAATCTCCCGGGCCGTCGCAAAGCGATGCTTGGTCATCAAATACACATGATCGATCAACGCGCTTTGGCTAAGCTCGCTGGCAGATAACAAGCCCGCCCAACGACGGGCTCGATCGCCCGCAACGCGATACCCTAGCTCCGCTCGGAGCAAGCCCCGGGGCCACTGCACCGCTTTGCTTTCTACTAGGCCTTCTGAACTTGCACGCTTGCTCCCCCCCTGGACCTGATTCGATGGCTGTGCCAAAAACGATCGCTCCAGACCCTCGGCCTGCTCAGGGAACAAGGCCGATGCATAACCAACGAGCCAAGCCTCATCGCGCACCGCAGAACGCGAATCATCCAACACCAGTGACTTGAACACCTCCTGCCTTTGAAGGTAATCCTGAAGCCTCTGTGGATCCATCACCATGTACTGTGCATAGGTCAAAGGCTCCTCGGACTGCCGAGCCAGATCGGACATCAACATCCAATAGACCACCCGACGCAATCCCGCCCCCCGCTCGACGATCTGCTTGCCTAAATATCCAACCAAATCGCGCCGTGCCTCCAAGGCCACTGAACCATCCAACCCAAAAGCCGACTCCAATCCCACTCCGAAAAAGTCCCTCCAAAGGGCATTCAAAAGACCACTTTGAGAATGACTCCCCTGCTCTAGCCAACCATCGATCGCCTGCTCGAAAGACAACTCGCTCCCGACCCGCTTGCCGTCGGGAAACCTCGCTGCGATCTTCCGGACCTGATCATCCTGCTGTCGCTGAAACAACTCCGAAACTCCAGGCTGCGCAATGCCCACCATCAAGGCGGCGATCGAATCGAAGTCGACCGACTTGGACCCAACCAATCCAGTACCCATGGCCATGCGATCGGCAAACCAACTCGGCGCCGAAGTCCCCTCCGTTCCATGGCACTGCGTACAGACCATCGCCGGATTGGAAGTCACCGTCAAAAACAACTGCGAAAGTCCCTCCAATCGCTTGACCTGCGAATCGCCATAACCCACCCAAGCCACCTGTGGACTGTTGGGCCGCAAGGCCCAGCGATCGCCACGATCGGACCAGTAATCCACCAAGAAATACGCCGGATGATCCGCCTGACTCAACCCTAAAAGGACTTGCCGCTGCACCTGCTCTAAGGGTACGTCGTCGCGTATGAGCGTCGCGAGCCACTCGCGAAACACAAGAGCCTGCTGGCTCGACTCGATCCGTCCACCCATGTAAAAATTCGCTAAACGCGCTGACCAAACACGATCGAACTCATCGCTCGATATCCAGCTTGCCACAAGCCTCTCAAGCGAGGTATCCTCGCTGAGCTTATCGAGCCGTATCGCTTCGAGCTCCGAATCGGTCGCAACCCGATGCAACAACAATCGCGAGATGCGGTCGGCCGTCAGTCCCCGTTTTTTCAAGCTTGCCTGGCCACCCGAAACCATGTCCGACTGTGGCATCCCCAAGCTTTTCCAAATCTGCTGAAACTGAGAATCGATCACCGAGACAATCTCGCGATCCTCCAATGTCCCTAGACTCACGCCCCGAGCCGACGGCCAGGCCAACACCATTTCCTCGCCCTGAACTGGGGCCTGTGCGCCACCCTGCTCCTGATTGCCCTCGGTTTGCCGCCCGACGGCAAGCTTGTCCTGCATCGGCTCGCGGCGCGATGGATCCAATCCCCCATCGGCGATCACCGAATCGGTCCGAGTCGAAAGCCCCTGCTCAGGTAAACCCTGAGACTCCAAACTCTGAGAGGTATTACTCTGCGAGTCTACAACAACGACCCCCTGGCTGGCGTTTGCCTTCGGCTCGGCCACTCGAGGACCAGACGATGGTGCTCCATCGAGCGACGCTTGCCCTACTCCAACGGGCTTATTAAGGTCGCGTTGAACCCAACGGCCTATCAACGACAATCCACCGATCGATACTGCAATCGATGCTGCAATCGATGCTGCAATCGCCGCAGACCTCCAATGAGGCCTTGCACCCGCTCCATGCGATCGGTCTTGTCCGGTCTCTGACACAACTTCTGGCAAGCCTTTTGGCAAGACCTCTGCGAGGCTTTCTCGTTGAGCATTCGATACGGCTTGCGCATGCTGCTCGGCAGTAAAAACACTCGCCTCAGATCGCTTGAGAACCGAGCGGTACATCTCGCCCGGATCGAAAGCCTTCGAGGAACCCTGGCCCCTGTGTGCTTCTCCCCCGAGCCACTCTCCGAGCATCGCATCGAGCATCGCATCGAGCACGGGGTCCTCAGGTCGCTTCGAATTCTCAAACTCAAAACTGCTCATCGATCTACCGGTCTACCGCTCCGAGTTTCTCTTCTAGGCATTGTCTCAACTGGGCCTTGGCCCGTTGCTGTAAGTTCTTCACGCCGTTCTGGCTGATCTGCAAATCGGCGGCGATCTGCTCGCGCGATGCTCGCTCTTCAAATCGCATCTTCAAAGACTTTTGGGCTCTTGCCGTAAGCCTTTGAAAGCACTCTCCGAGCGCATCGAGCACCCGATCCCCGGAGACATCGGATCCAGCCCACCGGGTCCAGTACCGATCGAGAATCTCGGCTTGATCGGTCAATCCGGTCGAACCAAACTTCCGCTTGTACTCGAGCAACAGGTGGAACGCGACGCGTCGCAAATACGACGATGTCGATTGTGGATTGATCAACTCAAAGGGTTTTCTCAGAACCGCAACAAAAGTCTCTTGCGCTAGATCGTCTGCCAAATGGATCGGGCATCCGATCGCTTTTAAGTATCTCCAGACCCCGAGGTAATGCTCAGCGATGAGCTTCTCGGGGTCCCAAGAACCAGGTTCCAAACCATCGGAGCGATTGGTCAGATCGTCGCGCACACTAAGCAAATAGCCCCTTGATGAGCTTGCCGCTGTTGGCGATCTTCATCGGACGACCACTTCGGCTCGTGAAGGTCGTCTCGAGGGATATTCCCAACGAGTGGCAAACCGACGCCATCACGTCCTCCGAGGAGTAGGGCTCGCCGTCGACTTCGGTCCCATCCTCGTTCGTTGCACCGATGGCCTGACCTCCCTTGATCCCGCCGCCACCGACGACAACGCTCCAGGCTCGGGCCCAGTGGTCTCGCCCCGCATCGCCATTGATCCGTGGAGTTCGGCTGAATTCACCCATCCAAACAATGCAGGTGTCTTCCAGGAGCCCTCGTTCGTCGAGGTCGGAGGTCAAGGCCGCCATGGCCTTGTCCAACACCGGCAAGCGATCGTTTTCGAGGGTTCGGAAAATGTTCTGGTGGTTGTCCCAACCACCCAAGTCGACTTCGACAAACGCGACGCCGGCTTCAACAAGACGCCTCGCAAGCAAACAGCCTTGGCCGAACCCGCCTACGCCATAGCGTTCCTTGACCTCCGTGGGCTCTTTGTCGACTTGAAAAGCTTCCATCTGCTTGCTGGTGAGCAAATCAAACGTCTTGCCCAAGACCTTGCGGTGGTCTTCCAACACTCCGCCTCGGTTTTGACTGATGAAGGAATTTTCGATTGTTTCAAGGGCGATCCGGCGTTGGTTGAGCCGATCCGAATCGACGCTCATCTCCAAGTTGCGGACCCGACCGTTGCTCGTGACGTTGAAGGGTGCCCAGGACATCCCTAGGAACCCAGGTCCTTCGCTCGCCCCACCCACAGCGACAAAAGGAGGGATCTCAAGATCCGGTCGTTGCGAGATCAACTCGTGGGCCATAACCGCCCCATAACTCGGATAGTCTACGTTCGCATCGGGAACATACCCGGTGTGCATGTAGTAACGCCCCCGGTTGTGGTCGGCTTCGCGGGTGCTCATCGATCGGACAATCGCCATGTGATGCATCTGCTGGGCCATCAGCGGCATGTGCTCGGAAATCTGAACGTCTCCGGAGGTACTGATCGCTTTGAAAGGTCCACCGTTGTCCGTACCTGGCTTGAGATCCCAGATGTCCATCGTCGATGGACCACCACCCATCCACAACAAGATACAGGACTTACGGTTCTTCTTGAGCGTGTCGGCATGGACTCGGAGCGAGTGCCCAAGCGACAGCGAACTGCCGAGCATCGCGCTTGCACCGGCCATGTGCGACATGAAATGACGACGGGACATCCCGTTGGGTGTTGAAAATCGATTCCACATAGCAAAACACCTTCTTCTAGATAAGAACCTTTAGTGGTTGAAAATGAACTCGTTGCTGTTGAGGATCGCCCACCACATGTCCTGGAGCATCCCCCCGACCTCGCCCTTGCGCGCGACCAATATCTGCGTCGCGACGGACAACTCTTCCGGACGTGGCTTGCGACCGAGTCCGGCGATGAACAAAAACTGCACCTTGTCCTGCGGTGTCCCCTTGCCCGTGCTGAGTTGATGGAGCCAAGTCCCGGGTTCCAACGCGATCGCCGCGCGGATCAAATCGCCGTTGAACATCATGAGCCCCTGAGGAATCGATCCGTTGAACGTCGTCGTCTCATCCCCTTCGTCGGTACCAAACGCGACGATAAACTGACGCATCCACTCCTCGCGACGCCGTTGCTGCTCCTCCAAATTCCCCTTGCGATTGGCCTGAGTGGCAACCGCTAACGAAGCATACAACTGCTCGGCGCTCATCTGACGGGTATAGAAGTGACTGAACTTGGGCATCTCTCCCATCGTCGGATCGTCCGACTCGTTGTCCTTGGTCATCTTCGAGGTCAACTGATAAGGCTTCGACAAGGTGATCCAGACGATCAACTGCTTGAGGTCATAACTGTTCTCGCGGAAATCCTTGGCCAAGGTCTCAAACAGCTCCAAGTTGGCTACCGGATTGTGAGGCCCCAAGTCATCGATCGGCTTGGTAAAGCCATAACCTAAAAAGTGCGCCCACATGCGATTGACGATCGTCTTGTCGAGATAATCGCTCTCCATCATGAGGTCCCCTAGCTCGCTGCGTCGGTTGACCTCCGAGACATACCCGCTTTTGCCTACGGCTGTCCCATCGACAAAAACCGGATAAGCGACCTTGGCCACCCCGTTGCGAAGCGTGTAGTAAATCTCGGCCTTGTCCGGATGCGAACCCTCTCCTGAGAAATCCTCATTGACCAACTCGATGTGGTCGATGTCGTCGGTCCCTCGCACAAAGCGACGCAGAGCCCGCGTTTGACGGAAGAACGCATTGAACTCCCAAAACTTTTGCTGCTTCCATTGATTGAACGGATGGTTATGGCACTGCGTGCACTGAACCTGCAACCCCAAGAAAATCTTAGATACCGCCGCCGTTGCCTGAACCCCGTTCTCCTCGTTGACCTTCATCGCCAAGAAATTCGTCGCACCGTTGAAGTTCTCCGCACCGGGCTTGGTCGAGCCCGTCGCGGTGACCAACTCATGGACCATCGTGTTGTAAGGCTTGTTGCTTGCAAAACTGTCGCGCAGGTACTTCTGCATCCCCGGGCGACTCGTCAGCGATCGCTCTTCCATTCCCCCGTTGCGACCGATAAGAACATTGGTCCATACGGTCGACCAATGGTTCGCATACTCCTCGGTGTACTGATCGTCCTCCAAGAGCCGTCGCACCAAATTCAACTTGCGATCCAACGACTTGTCCTTCATGAACACCGACATCTCTTCGAAACTCGGTATGCGCCCTATCACATCCAAATAGACCCGACGGCACCACTTCAAATCGTCTTCGAGAGGCGAAGGACGCACCCCCGCATCGGACCAACTGGCCTCGATCGCCTTATCGATCTTTTCTGTCTGAACCGGAACCGTCGCCTTGCGATTGGGCTTCGAAGCCTCGTCCTGCGCAATCGCCCGAACTCCGGAACCTGAAACGCCCCAGAAGGTGCCTGAGCCAACCAAGAGCACCAAGGCCGAAAAAACAACCGATGCGGCTTGGAAAACCAAAGGTCGTCGAAGTTTAGTGGTCCGCATCATTGTGCATTTCCCTTTACGTTCCGCCATGAATCCCTAACGCAGTGACTCATTGTTCTGTAGCTTCGAGCAATGAACACGCCGAATTGTACTCAAATTCGGACCGGATTTCCCAAAGAACCCCGCAAATAAAAAAACCCCAGGGCTTTTGCAAACCCCAGGGTCTTTGATTCTTCGTGTCCCAGTCCTGTCTTACCCGGAATTCCCGGCACAAGCCGATCAAACCGGCCTAACCGACTAAACCGGGATAAACGGCTAACCGATCGCGACGCGCCGGAACGCGACGATCGACGCGGCGTCGGCAAAAGCCTTGACGGCCGCCTCGACGGTCTTGGTCTCGTCGAGCACGTAAAACTGGTTGAGCAAACAGCGGTCTTGATCCAAAAGGGTGTTGTCGGCAACAAACCGATCGATCTTGCCCGGGACAATCTTGTCCCAAATCTTCTCGGGCTTGCCCTCGGCCTTGAGCACGTCCTTGATCGCGTCCTCGGCTGCCTTCATGACCTCTGGGGTCAACTGCAATCGACTGACGAACTGCGGAACGGTCTTCAAGGGCTTGCCAAGACGGGCCAAGTCTTCGTTCTCGGTCTTGATCCGAGCGGCCATCGACTCGGTCTCGGTGGCGACGAATCCAGGATCGAATTCCGAGAAATTCAGAATCGATGGCTTCATCGCTGCGATGTGCATGGCCACGCCTCGGAAGAACTCGTCGGACCCTGCCTTGCCCCCATCTTTGAACGCAAGCAAAACGCCGATCTTGCTGCCGGCATGGATGTAGCTCGAGAGCTTGTCTCCACTGAGCCGGTAAAGCTCCGATACGACGAGCTTCTCGCCGATCTTGCCGGTCTGCTCGACGAGCTTCTCGGCTACGCTCATGCCATCAATCGGCAGAGCGTTCAATTGCTCGACGCTCTCGACGTTGTTGTCCAAAGCCAATTTGCCCAGCCGGGCGGCCAGCGAAGTAAAGCCTTCGTTCTTGGCGACAAAGTCGGTCTGGCAGCAGAGCGCCAAAACAACACCAGTGGTCTTGGTGTCGTTCAAAGCCGTGACAACACAACCTTCGTTGGTGTCCCGATCGGCGACCTTATCGGCGACCTTGCGGCCCTGCTTGCGCAGATACTCAAGTGCCCCTTCGTAGTTGCCACTGGACTCTTGTAGCGCCTTCTTGCAATCCATCAAGCCAGCTCCGGTTTGCTTGCGGAGCTCGGCTACGTCACTTGCGGAAATATTCGACATTGATCTTTTTTCTCCAATTGTTAGCTCATTAGCATGGATCGAATGCGTTAGCCCAAGGCTTCTTTTTCAGCCATCGCTGCCATTTCGCTCACGGCGTCTTTGACTGCCGAAGCCGGTGCGGACTGCGGGACGGTCTTCATCAACTCAGGATTCTCCGACTTGCCAGCCAATACAGCATCAGCAAGCTGCTTGACAATCAAATCGATCGAGCGAATCCCGTCGTCGTTGCCGGGGATGACCAAGTCGACTTGCGATGGATCGCAGTCGGTATCGATCAGGGCGACGGTCGTGATCCCCAAAGCCTTGGCTTCGCGAATCGCATTCTTCTCTTTCTTCGGATCGATAATGACAAGGCACTCTGGCATTCGGTTCAGGGTGCGGATCCCGTTGAGGTTTCGATAGATCTTGCGATACTCGCGGCTCAAGGCCGATTGCATCTTCTTGGAATAACCATTGAGCTTGTCGCTGTTCATGATCGTCTCGAGTTCCTCAAGTCGACCCATCCGATCGCGAATCGTTCGGAAGTTTGTCAAGCAACCTCCTAGCCAACGCTCGCTGACAAACGGCATCCCACATCGGGTCGCCTCTCGCTGGATGACCTCGGATGCCTGACGCTTGGTCCCGACAAACAACACCAGCGAACCACCTTGGGCCACCTGGCTCAAATACTTCTTGGCTCGCAACATCCCACGAAGCGTCTCGCGAATGTCGATAATGTGAATCAGATTCTTGCGGCCGTAGATATACGGTGCCATCTTGGGATTCCACCGACTCACTCGGTGTCCGAAGTGCGCACCTGCCTCAATCAACTTGCTTACTAACTCGTTTGCCACGCTTATCTCCTTCAAATTCCCGGAAGTCCAAGGGTTACCCCACGGAAGTCCAGACATGAGCGAAATCCTGCCATGAAAAAACTCGGCGGCAAAACCAAATTTCCCACAGATCCGCAACGACGCAGACCTTCGGCCACTAAAAAGAATTTCGCAAGGTTTCTCAAATCGGGACGCGCGGAGTCTGTCTAACCCCTTACTTGCCGACCCTTTACGGAGAGAATTACAACGGATCTGCCAGTTCCGTCAATCGTAAATCCCTCCCATCGGCTCCAATCGAACCCAAAATCCACCATTCCTCGATCTCCAAAGCCGACTTCCGCCCAAAATAGCCCCCGAAATCCACCTCGAAGCCCCCCCTACCCTACCCGTGAAATCGTCCCCCCTGAACTCTCCGATCAACCCCTCGGCCTCGGATCGCGAAACCGTCGCGATCGTCGGCGCAGGCTGGACCGGCCGACAAATCGCGGGCCAAATGCTCTCGCACGGCCTAAAGGTCCTGCTGTGCGACCCCTACCGAGCACCCCTGATAGCCTCCAAAAACTGGATCCTTGAGAACCTCGGCCCCTTTGGCGACGAAGGCTATTGGCCCAAATGCTCCCAAGCCCAAATCGAAGCGAACCTCGAACTCCTCGAACTCCCTGCACTGCTCGAACGCGCTTCCGAACTTGCCCACATCGATCTGGTTCTCGAAAGCGTCCCAGAACTAGCCGCCCTGAAACGTCGACTCCTCAAACAACTCTCCGAAGCATTCCCAGCCGAAACGATCCTGGCCTCGAACAGCTCGTACTTCGTTCCCTCGACCTTCTCGAAACACATCCAACACCCGGCTCGCTATGCCCACTTCCATTTCCATGTCCCAATCTGGAAAGCCACCCTGGTCGATGTCGCCGCCGGTCCCGATACCCACCCCGATACCCTCGAACGCCTGAGCCAACTGGCTCGAAAAATCGGACAAACCCCCATCGTCCAAACCGTCGAAAACAGCGGCTATCTTTTCAATGCCATGCTCAAATCGGTCCTCCTCTCGGCCTTGCAACTCCTCGATCGAGGTGTCAGCGACCCTCAAAGCATCGATCTGGCTTGGACCAAAGCCACCGGAATGAACGTCGGTCCCTTTGGCATCATGGACCAAATCGGACTCGACCTGATGCTCCAGACAATGTCCAACGCTCGGTTCGTCGAAGGCGACGAGGTATGGGCTCCCCTGATCGCTCGCATCGAACCCCTCGTCGCCCAGGGCAACTTGGGTGTCAAAACCGGACAAGGCTTCTTCCAATACCCAAACTCCAAACCGAACTGACGCTAGCTGCGCCGGACCTCAGGACTTGCGGATAAAGTTCGCCGCGTAACTTCGCACGTGTCGACCATTGAGAACATGGAAGATCCTCAACTGCTGAATCACACTGTCCGAGAAATGCGCAAGCGGCACATAAACCAACTTGCGTGAATACCGCTTGGCTATCTTCTTGAGAACCTGACCCGGCGGAGTCGGACTCATCAAGGCCACATGCCGCGATTCGGAATGCAAACATGCTGCCGCAACCAACCGCTGCTCGAGCGTGTCGGTAAAGTCCAATCGCTCGTCTTGCCAAATGTCGACAATCGGCCTAGGCGGATAGATGAACATCGACCCCCCATAGTTGGCCATCGCGATCCCAGGCCCAATCATTTGTCGATGAAAAGGAGTGGCGAAGAAGGCCAACGTCGACTCGTCGGGATGCTCGGAAAACCATGTCGCTCTCCAAGAATACTCCCGAGGATCCGGCTCGGGATCGAAGATCATCACCGTCACGTTGACCTGCCCGACCGACGGCGGATTGACCTTCACATACAACGACCCGTCATACCAATGCCGCAACGTCTCACGTAGATCCAACCCATCCATAATGCTCGTCGTGAACTTCTCGGTCCTGGCCAAATCCGCTCCTAGGATCTGACGCGCGCGCTCGGCAACCCGATTGCGGAAACTCTCGATCTGCGTGTCCTCCTCTGGCCACGAACACTGCATGTAAGGATTCCAACGGCTCTCCCAACGACGCTGATCTTTTTTCTGCACGGGCCGCTTAAGCTCCAAGGAATGCCACTGCATCGGTGGACCCGGCAAGCGAGATACCAACGCCGTCGGACCCGTGCCAGGCAACTGACCTACCCCAATCCCCATCCGGATCGTCTCTAATCCATCCGCCTGCTCGTAACTGTCAAATCGATACTCCGTCGCCGAATTGACCAAGTGACTCGTGTACGTATCGCCCATCATCTGCTGAGCCGACTTGGCCAATGTATAAAAACTCGGTGTCATCCGCCGATCGAGCAACGTCTGATTCCGCACATACTTCAAACACTGCGATATCAACAAAGGAGTAATCTGCCGAGCGCGATTCCCAAGCTCCTGACGATAGGAACTCCGGGCCGTGACAAACAACTCCTTGAGCCCCTCGGCCACCACCCGATCGTCATCCTCGAAATCCTGACGAGCCTGCTCGATAAGCCCCGTGATAAACGGCAACTCACCGAGCATAAAAAGATAACTCCGCGGATCGACCCCATAAAGCTCAGCCATCGGTGCGTCCTGCCGACGTGTATCCTCGCGATCCTCGCCCACAACCCCCTCCCGGTTATCCGCATTCTCCTGACCCTTGCCGATCGCCTCTCGCAGCCAAGGCCAAGTCTCCAGCGGGCACAATGCCACAATCCGAGAATAGCGAGCACGCATCGCCAAAATCCTCTGGGCCATCGTCTCGATCCGCTCGAGAATCGAGGAACTCCCTAACCCTAAACTCGGCGGCCCAATGGCCGGCAACATCGCACTGCAGAAACGCTCAAGCGTTGTGTGGCGTATCGCATAGCAATCAGCAATCACCGGCGAATGATTCTCGATCGAATCCCCCTCGCTATCAATCCACTCAATCGCAATCCGCTCCCCTAAGGCCATGCGGATCGCAGCGATCACACCCTGACATGGATCGATCGGAACATAAGTCCCCCGAGGCATCGCCTCGGGCAATTCCTGCTCCCAGCCCGCAGCTTCCTCGATACCATCTTGCCCGAGTGCATTTCTTCGAACCACCAGAGACAACGCCGGCAACCTCTCGACCCCTCGGATCACCTGCTCGGAAAAGGACTCCGGCAACGGCACGGCCAACGCATCAAACGATCGACTCAATAACTCCTTGCGAAGCGCACTGGCATAAGCCGCACTGCCATGCACTACAGGAATCAACGTCAACCAACTGCCCAGTGAAAAAACGCTCATCGCCTCTTGAGTCTCTTTCGCGGTTCTAACAATTCGCAATTTGAGAAATGGACACTTGTTCTGAGATCCAAAGCCACCGGGATTCTCTGCGAGTTACCCGAGTCGTTCAAGTCGACCTGCTCGGCTTGGTCGCCCCATCATGATGGATCGATCCGTGAAACCTTATCAAAACCTGCAAAAAACCCAGTCTTCCAAAAAGGCTCGGATAAAAAACGGTTTTGATCGGGGCTTTGGCACCAGCATTGCTCTACGCCAGTCTGCCGCGACGGCTGTTCTATTCAGCAATCGCGTGTTTCATAAGGACGGTTGGGAGAAAAGTTGGAACCGATTTGGGCTTAATGAACTCAAATCGGTTCCAAAGCGCAATTCTCTGGTCGGCTCATGTGTTCGTGTGTGTAGGGCCGGTCAGGGAAGTGGCTGCCGAGGAGGGGACCTTTTGTCCCCTCCTCGGTTTTTTGTTCTGCAATGCCTATGAGCATACTCAAACCCCAGTCGTAGGCCAATACGTTCGGACCCGACACCCTCCCGAACTCCCCCGGTCGATCCTAACCTGCCCGCCGTGCTGCTTTAGGATCCGATCGACAATCGCAAGCCCCAATCCCAATCCTGCGTGATTCGATCCTTGGGACCCGACGCCGACTCGACCCGCCCCCTCCAACCGGACAAACGGCTCAAGCACCCGTTGGCATTCCTCCGGCGCAATCCCCGGACCATCGTCCTGGACCTCCAAGCACACTTGGCCAACATCGGTCTTGCCAGGGGGAGTCGGCACGCGATAGACCCGGATGCAAATCGTTCTGCGTGCGTAGCGCACCGCATTGGAGACTAAATTTCCTAAAACGCGATGAAAAGCGATCCGATCGGCAAAGATATGGCTCTGAGGTGGATCGTCGGGAAATACCCATTCGAACTCCACCTGGCTTTGCTGCTGCTCGCTCCCGCGCATGGTCTGCATGAACGCTTGCTGAACTCCAATCCAAACTCGCTCGAGCTGGGTGGCCGAGTTCTCATTGCGGACATACTCGAGAACCTCTGCGACGATCGCATCCAATTCCTCGATGGAATGATCGAGCGAGGCTCGCAGGGCCCTTTTTTGAGATTCGTCTGCTGCGGTGTCCATGAGCTCCAGACCGAAACGCAATCGGGCCAGCGGTGTGCGTAGCTCATGCGAGACCACATGAAGCATATCCTTCTTGGCGCGAATCATCTCCTCGGTTTTTTCGGCCATTGAATTGAAGGCCAAGGCCAGTACCTTGGCCTCCCCAGCGCGATGGACATCGACCCTTGTGTCGAGTTTCCCTAACGCGATTTGCCTAGCCGCATCTTCAATCCGCCGAAACTTATTCGACACATTGAAAACCAAACCGCCGATCAAGCATGCGGCGACCAGAAACCAAAATGTCAGGGATCGACGCCCCGCCTTTTGCGCTACGGCGATGATCGTTGGCAAAGGTCCCATCGACAAGGCATGCTCCCGGTCCTTCAGCGCCAGGGCGACAAAGGAATCTCCTCCCATTCGGTAAAACGCGGCATCTCTCCCGATGGCAAACCGATCCGACACCTCCGCAGGCAATTCGGCTCGCGTTCGAATTTCCAAAGGAATACGTGACAAACGCCGGATCGAATCCAGGGCGATTGGGTCCAAGGGGGTCTTATCGATTTTCCTAGCTTGAATTCGCAACCAAGTGGCGACTTCGTTTTCAATGATGTCGGTCGTTTGGTCGGAAAGCGGACCGAGCCCTAGGTAAGTATCCGGTCCGAGCGGCACCCCTAAGAAATCGACCATCCCGTTGTAGTACCTGTAAACGAACCCATCGGGCTCTTTTAGTTGCGCAAGCTCTCCCCGAGAGAGTTGTGAAACAGGACAAATCTGCAAGGGTATGTCGAACTCCTGCCGATAGGCTTCGAGCCGCTGGGGGATCTGCGTTTCTTCAAAGCTCAAAAGCTCTTTGGACAACGAGCGCAAGCCGTCGAGCTGCACCTCGACCAAGCCGGCCACGATGCGATCGCGATCGGAGTAGACCTGCATATCGAGGAACTTCTCGAAGGTCCATTTGATCGCAAGCAATATCACCATCAGCAGGACAAAGAGCTTCAAAAAAAGCCTGATCACGGCTCGGCGGAAAGCATGTAGCCATCCCCCCATACCGACTTGATCCGAACAGGATGGGCCGGATCGTCCTCGAGCTTCTTCCGCAGCCGAGACACCCTCAGATCGATCGAACGATTGCGGTAATCGTACTCTTCTGCTGGGTGGAGTGCGTTATGGATTTCCATACGGGTGACAATCGAGCCTTTTCGTTCGGCCAAGATCAACAAGAGATCGAACTCCGCGCTGGAAACCTTGACCGGCTGACCTCGCAATTCCACCGCTCTTCGCTGCGGGTAGAGAATCAATCCCCCTGCGCGAATCGACTCGTCCTGCGGGTCGCTGGTCGGCGATTGCCTCTGCAAGTGTAGCTTCATCCGGGCCAAAAGCACGCTCGGACGAATCGGCTTGGCCAGATAATCGTCCGCTCCGTTTTCCAACCCTAGAACCTCATCGACATCCTCCAACCTAGCCGTGAGCATCAGAATCACACCCGGATATCGACTCCGCACCGCTTTGCACACCTCAAATCCATTGCTCCCTGGAAGATTCACATCGAGTATCACCGCATCGGGTAACTCCTGGAGTATCCGCCCGACAGCCAAAGAGCCACTGGACTCTATTTGCACGCGATACCCATACTGGGATAAGTAGTCCCTGACAAAACAAGCAAGCTCCTGGTCGTCTTCCACCAAAAGTACGGTATGCATAAAACGTTCAGTTAAAGATAAGTCCCAGGTAAGAGCAACCGAGGCTCAAATCCCCATATCTGCCAGTCGCTCGGCGACTTGGGAAAGAGTATGGGTCAGCTCTGGATGTTCGAGTTCAAATCGATCGATCCAGTCGGAGAGTCGTTCCGAGACACCTGAGAGTCCCGTGGTGGCATGAGAGTCAGGGTCGTTCGATTCGATCAATTGCTGAATATCACCTGCGAGGTCCCCGAGCGCCTCGAGCGTCTCGGGTTCGAGGTGTTCGGAGCGGGCGAGCAACGCGCGGAATTCCGCAAGCTGTTGATCCAGTTTGTTATTCATTTGCAAGGATTGCCTCAGAGGATCGAGCGGTAGAGTCGGCGTGCGAATCGAATTGTGGACCATCCGGCTCCAAAAGTCCATGCTCCCGCGATCCAGAATGGAAACACAGAGAATCAGAGGACAAAGAGACAAAAATCCCAACGAGCCACCCAAGATCGAGTCAACCCACTGTTCCGCCACCACCAACTCTCACACTCCCCCCTCCCCTTCTCTTCCCCCTCCCCTCTCCTCCTTCCTCCCCTCTCCTCCTTCCTCCTTCCTCTCCTCCGTGCTCTCTGTGCCTCTGTGTTTCAAAAAAGAACCACAAAGCACCTAAAACAACTTGAGCCGCGCCGACGTCGCGCAACGATACCGCCACAGAGTGCCGCTCGGGCCACTCTAGCCTAAAACCTCCCGAACCACGCGACCCGAGACATCCGTCAACCGATAATCCCGACCCGCATGACGATACGTCAGTCGCTCATGATCCAACCCCACACAATGCAACATCGTCGCGTGCAGATCGTGTGTATGGACCCCACCCTCGTCCACCTCGATCCCGTACTCGTCGCTCTTGCCATGGACAACCCCTCCGCGGACTCCCCCTCCGGCCATCCACGAGGAAAACACCAAGTTATGATGCTCACGCCCAGGATGATCAGCCGTCTGATGGAACGGCGTGCGCCCAAACTCCGTCGTCCAGACCACCAACGTCCGCTCAAGCATCCCTCGGGCCTTCAGGTCGCTGAGCAACCCGCATATCGGCTGGTCGATCATCTTGGCCAACCGCTCATGGTCCTGCATGTTCCCATGCGAATCCCAATTCTCGCCGCTGTTCGAACCGGTATCGATCAACTCAATGAACCTTACCCCACGCTCGGCCAATCGACGCGCGACCAAACACTGCCACCCAAATCCCTTGGTCTGCCCCGCCTCCAAACCGTACATCTTGAGCGTCGACTCCGACTCGGTCGATAAATCAAATGCCTCTGGAGCTTGTCGCTGCATCCCAAAAGCGGTCTGAAAACTCCGCATCCGCGCCTCGAGCATCGGATCCAACGGACTCGATTCGACGCTCTTGGTATTGAACTTGCCAAGCAACTCCAACTCCAACGACTGCTGAGCCGGACTGCTGGCACGCGGCTTGAGATGCTCCAAAGGCTCATCACCGGGAATCACATGCGTTCCCTGATGGCACCCAGGCAGAAAATCGCTCCCCCAAGTCTGGGCTCCCGCGTAAGGAGCATGCGGCGCTAAGACCACAAACGAGGGCAAATTCTCGTTGACGGTACCTAGCCCATAACTGACCCAAGCACCATGGCTAGGCCTGGCAAACTGCGCCGATCCAGTATGCGCCGCCAAGGTCCCCTTGTCATGCCCGTCGCTCTCGCAATGCATCGCATTGAACACGCACAGGTCATCGACCCGTGTTGCTAACTTGGGAAACAAGTCGCTGACCCATGTCCCACTTTGCCCGTACTGCGAAAACGTCCAACGTGGCTTGATCAAGTACCGATCAAACGCTCCTGGCTTGTTGAGCCAACGCGATGCGGTCACCTTCTTGCCATGGTCCTGATACAACTTGGGCTTGTAATCCCAAGTATCGACATGCGATACGCCACCGGTCGAGTAAATGAAAATAATCCGATCGGCGCTGGCTCCATGATGCCCTGCCCTGGCCGACAAAGGATCGCTTGAGCCTGCCCCGATTCCCCTCAACCCATCGCTCTGGGCTAGCATGCTGGCCAAAGCGATCTGGCCAACGCCTCGACCACTTGCCCTGATCCACTCGCGTCGGTTTAAGCTCTTGAATTCGTTGCGTTTCATAGATACCACCACCGGATTAATCGATGTACAAAAAGGAATTGCTGGTCATCAGAACCCTGCATAATGCCCCCCAAGCCTTGAGCTCTCCGTCGCTCGACTCGCGCTGGGCATAGGCCTCCAAAAACTCCAAACACTGCGCCTGCTCCTCTTGACTCGCAGGCCGTCCGAGCGTGATCTCATAAACCAATTGCAAACGCGCCGTGACATCCAAAGTCGTACGGATGCATCGCTTCGAGAGCGACTCGGAAGCTTGATGGACCAAAGGCGAATTCATCAGATACAGCGTCTGCGTCGGTGTCGTCGTGGCCTGACGCTGATCGACGCTCAAGTTCGGATCGGCACCATCGAAGAGCCCCAAATAAGGATGCTTGCGGTTGCGCTGTTGCATCAAATAAACACTTCGATGCGCCGAATCATAGACGGCATGAAACGGGTTGTGGATCGTAAAAGCCCAGGTATCGACCGACGGAAACGGATGCTCCTTGGGAACCCCTCGATCGAGCAACCCGCTGACACTCAAAATCGAATCCCGCAAGGTCTCGGCATCCATCGGACGCTTGACGCTGCGCCACAACCAACGGTTTGAAGGGTCGAGCTGCCGACCCTTGCTCACCCGATCGGTGTCCTCTTGAGCGTCGACGTGGCTCGTCAAATGGTAAGTCCGCGATAAGACGATCCAACGATGCAACTGACGCACGTCCCAGCCACTCTCGATGAAACGCTGGGCCAAGTAATCGAGCAACTCCGGATGCGATGGGGCCTGACCCCGGACTCCAAAGTCGCTCGTCGTTGGCACTAAACCTTGTCCAAAGTGCCAATGCCAAACCCGGTTGACAAAAACTCTCGCTGCAAGCGGATTCTTCGGATCGCTCAACCAGTAAGCCAACTCGCGCCGACCGCTCTCGGCATGGTCCCGGGGGACCACTTGCCCTCCCAAAACCGAAAGGAACCTACGGGGCACCTCGTCGGAGGTTTTGCTCGGCTCGCCTCGCAACTGGATCCTCGCATCGGTGGGCTTGGCTTCACTGACCCCATAAGCCACCCCATAGAGGACCTCGGCCGCGATGGCCGCCCGCTGGGCCTGGAGTTCCTTGACCTGCTTATCGAGACTGGCAAAGCGTTCCTGGCTCGCAGGGCTCCTTGAGGGACGCTCAAGAGCCGGCGAACCGAACGCCCCAAAAGGCTCGGTATGTATCCCTAGGTTATCGAGATCTCGGGCCAATACTCCATCGCCGATATGACCAAAACCATCGCAGATGAACGTATCGGCCTGGCGATCCCAAGTCGCACTGACCGGAGTCTTGGAGATCGACGCTTCAAACTCATCCCCATAGAGACCGCCTGACCAAGTCATATCGCTCGGATCGAGCTTCAATTGCAAGTGGTACCATTTGCCCACTTCCAAAGCCGAGACCACCTTCCACTCCCCAGCGTTTTTGATCGCAAAGGCGTCCTTGGAAATGCTGCACTCCAGAGCGGTCGATTCGATCACGCCTCGGCCTAGGTACAATCGACAGGAGCCTTGCGTCGACTCAGGGACCCGAAAGTCGATCGCAAAGTAAAGCGGACGATCGGTCAACGTAAGCTTGCGATCCAACACGTAGCGAACACCCTCAAAAGGGGTCCCGGCCCCGACCCGCACCCCGCGCGTCCCTTGTCCAAACACATGCGAATACGGACTTTGCGATTCGGACGAAACCACATTCGGGCCAGCCGACAACCAAGCCTTCGTCGGGGGTTTACCGACCTCCTGAGCCTCCAAGTCCAGATCGATTCCACCGGCGTGGTAACTCGGATCCAACTCCATGCGTTCGGCTCGAGCTCGCTCGATCCCCTCATCGATCGAGCGCAATCGATCGGTCCTGCCCCGTTCTAATTGAGCGACTTGCTCGGGAGGAACCAAGGCTGGAAAATTCGCAGGACGCTTTTGCTCCTCTCCCCCGGGGAAGGCCCATAATGTGCTTTGCATGATCCCGTACAGAGCGTAGTAATCCTGCACCGTGATCGGATCGTACTTGTGGTCATGACAGCGCGCACAGCCGATCGAAAGCCCCAGAAAGGACCTGCCGATCGAATCGATCGCGTCGGCAAAATCCAGATGCTGAAAATCCGCGTTCGGCGCGTATCCATACCTTTTGCCAACCGCCAAAAAGCCGGTCGCTGTGACCAGGTCCGCGTAAGTCTCCAAACGCACCGGTGCATCCGCTGCGTCGGACGACCCGGCCAAGTCCTTTGCAAACAGATCGCCAGCGATCTGCTCTCGCACGAATTGATCCCAAGGCTTGTTGCGATGGATCGATCGGATCACCCAGTCACGGTACCGGTACGCTTCACGGACCGGATAGTCAGCCCCATCCCCAGCCGTGTCCGAATACCGAGCCACATCGAGCCAATGGCGTCCGTAACGCTCGGCGTGCTCGTAGGATTCAAGCAACCGGTCGACCAACCGCGCGTCGGCTTGCGGGGACTCGTCTGCTAGGTACTCTTGAATCTGCTCAGGGGTCGGCACAAGCCCCGTTAAATCCAATGTTACACGGCGAATCCACTCCCGTTTGCTTGCTGTCGATACCGGTTCGAGCCCCTGGGCTTCAAGCCCAGCGACGACGAACCGATCGATCGGATTCCATACCCATCGATCGTGCACTACCTCAGGGGGCTCGTGCGATCCGAGCGGTTGAAAGGACCACCACGATCGGACCTCCTCGGCACGCATCCCACCGATCCGCTCGGCCGACTTGCGAGGATCGAAAGCCCCCTGCAATACCCAAGCCTCCAGGTCCCGGATCTGCGACTCGGTCAACGACAAACCGCTATCGGCCGGCGGCATCGGACTGTGCCCCTGATCGCGCCTGACGGCTCGGATGAGCAAACTCTCCTTGGGATTCCCCGGAACGATCGCCGGTCCGGAATCCCCACCGGTCTTCCAGCCATCGGCGGAATCCAAAACCAAACCACCGCTGGACTTTTGCGTCGAGAGCGAATGGCAAATCTCGCAGTGGTCGACCAAAATCGGCCGGATGCGGGCTTCGAAAAAATCACTCGGTGTCTCCTGCCCTTTTGCGATTGGGCTGAGTCCCCCCACCACCAGAGGGACCAAGCAGCATAAGGCCCGAAAGAACCGACAAAACAGATCGCACATGGAGTGATACCTAGGGTTCCAAAACCGGGGATGCCGTAATGACCAGTTGTAAATGGCCAGTTGTAAGAAAATTCAGTGAAGATCGATTGCCCCCAATCGATCCTCCGCAGTGTCACAGCGTAGATCCTCCAATATACTCCAGCCGCCACGAATTGCCGCCATGGCATCAAAGCCTCCTTGCACGCGACCTTGGAAAAACCTCCGATCGCGAACCTGAGCCCAATCGTTACAGATTGCCTAATGCGAAGCCCCCCAGCTTGCCGATGTGCTTCGGTACAACCGGGGGTAGGCGATGAGCGGGCTGGAAAACGCAAAGAAAAACGGCGATATCCCCTGGCGGCCATTAAGGAGCTACCGGCGGATCTTGAAGCTCGTTGGACTTTGTACCCTAGCTTTCCTCGGGGCTTTCCTCGGGTGCGGCTTTGGGCCCCGTTCGCTCGTCCAAACCCGACTTCAGTACAACGAAGCGGTCAAGACGACTTCCGAAGAGCAATTCCTCCTGAACATCGTCCGACTGCGCTACACCAACACCCCGAGCAGCTTGGCGATCTCCAACATCGCCGACCAGCAGGAGCTCGCTTCGGATTTGCAAGCGATCCCGTTTTTCTTGGCCGGCGCCGCCGATGGGTTCCGATCCCAGGCCCTGCCCCAAGCCTCCTTGTCTCGGGCCTCTCGCCCGACACTCAGCTACACCCCTTTGGATGACGAGGAGTACACGCGACGGCTCTTTACCCCTATCTCCCTGAACGGAGCATTTTATCTCTCGCGAACCACTTGGCCGATCGCGACGGTTTTTCGACTCTACTTGGAAAATCTCAACTGGATCTCCAACGCCGAGACCGCAAGTGGCCCGACTCCCAAATGCGCTCCGGACTACGCCCAGTTCCTCGAGGGGATCCATGCTCTCCAGGAATTGCAAGACGCACAACTCGTTCAATTGTTCATCGATCCGCAGGAGGAGATTGTCGCAGGCCCTTTTCCAGACCCGCCCAATGCTCCGGACCTTGCGATCAAAGCCGTCGAAATGCAACTTGAGGTCCGCAAGGAATCCGAAGGTTTCTGCCTGATCCGAAAAACGAATCAGCCGATGCTAGCGATCGATCCGAGCGCGAAGCTCAATCCCGCATGGGATACCTTCTGTCGGTGCTTCCATGTCGACCCCGAGGCCAGCACCCTGAAGATCACAACCGAGGAATTGCCACCGTTTTCCGACGAGAATGGCCCAAGGCTCGAACTGCTCGATCTTGAAACCCGCTCGCTTCTGCAAGCCCTCTTCTTTGTTTCGCACGGGATCGATGTTCCGAGCGAGCATGTCCTCGATGGCAAAGTCCCAATGACATGCAACCCCGACGGAACCCCGTTCGATTGGCGACAGGTCATGGACGGACTCTTCCGCGTTCACTGCGTGAAATCGAAGAAGCGACCCGAGGGAGCCTATGTGGCCGTCCGCTACGAAGACCATTGGTATTACATCGATCATCGAGACCGAGATACGAAGGCCACGTTCGCCTTGCTCCTGGAGGTCTCACGGCTGGAGTTGCAGTCGTGCGAATCGGACGCGCCTCTCCTGACGATCCCCTTGGGCCGCTACGGCCAAGTCCGAAAGTAAACCCAGGTCTCAGTTACAGGGGTCTCAGTTACAGGAGTCTCAGTCAACCGGAGCGTCAGTGCGCGATCAGGCTCCGCGCGAGCGTCGAGAGTTGACGCATGCTATCGCAGTGAGCCGAGAACTGCATCCTGCGACGCAGCGATTCGCTCAAGGACCTACCTCCGACGACCAGCATCGTCCCCTGGGGTAAACCATGCGAGAAAGGCTCAAAACGCTCGAGGAAGGCCTCTTCGGACTCCACATGCGAGACACTCAACCAAAAGATCTTCGGACGATACTTCTCAATCGCAGAAGCCATGGAAGAAAAGGGAACTCCGGAGCCCAAGCTGATCGTGCGCCAGCCGGCTTCGCGAAAAATCATCTCGATGAGTTGGTTGGCGACTTGATAATTGTCCCCCTCACAAGTCCCCCCCATCGCAAGAGGAGCGTCATTTCCCGGATCGAGGATCAAACGACGAAGCTCATGGATCAATCGGATGGAAATCTCACATCCGCGGCGTTCCTGATAGACATCCGCTCTACCGCAGGCCCACAGTTGCCCGATGGTTCGAAACGTAGGAGCCATCAAATCGTCAGCCACGCTGGCCATGTTTCCATGGATCGCATACCAAGAACTGATCACCTTGCGACACTGCGTCTCGTCGCCGGCTAATAAAGCCCTTTCGAACTGAGACTGCAGGAACGAGGCGTTGGCGATCGAGGGATCCTCTCCAGCGCGTTCGGCCTGCAAGCTCAACTCTTCGACCGCATCCCGAGCGATTTGACGGGAATCATCCAATCGCGAAGCGTCCTGGCGAGGATCGCTCAGCCCAATCGCAGACGGATCGACGATCCGGCGATTGGTCGACTCGAGAAACTCCATGAGGTGTTCGAGGGGAATCCGACGATGACCTCCATAGGTTCGATCCGTTCGGATCACGCCGCGATCGCACCAGCGCTTCACCGAAGACTCGCTGACTTGAAGTGCCTGGGCCACCTGCTTAGGACTGAAATTGTGCTCCAAATTCATCGTCGTAACACGGCCTAGACCGTGTGACCTTTCCTTTCGAGCCCCGCCTCAGCGAAGTCTCTTAATCCAAACTCGAACATCGAATCGAACCTCGGAACATCCATACGACTCTTCTCTACCGAATCTATCCCCTACAAATTTCCATGTACTACTGTCCAGCGTTGTCAATCGATAGGCCTGCTTTTTGAATGACCTATCGATCATCAATGACCTCCAATTTCCCTCGGGCTCTGGCTCAATCGAGCCAATCTCGATCAAAATCGTTCATCGATTCGTTCAACAGCCCGCTCGCTAGCGTCCCGAAGGCCGAACAGAACGGTCGTTTTGAACGTATCCAAGGAACTCGCCAACGAGGAAAACGTTCAGGTCGGTCAAGCCGACTCAGATCGCTCAAGAGCCTTGCGACCCATTGTTCATCGTCTCTCTCTGACCAACCGGATGGGGAATTGTAGCGTTCCCCTAGGAAAAACCTCTAGCAATATCGAGAAACTTGGGTTTTTCCTCCCTCTTTTTTAATTTGGGGCATTACCGGAAAAATCGTTCACAGCATGTTGCTACGCCCCCAAAAGAACGATATAAACATCTCGAATGAACGATTTGAACGAATTTAGTTATCGCTCGGCCGACGTTTCGGTCAAAGAAGCATCCTCCGCATCCTCAAAAGTTCATCCCGAAAGTCGATGAAAGGTTTTACGATGGCCAAGCTGCTCGAAAAAACAGCCCCCAAGAAGTCCAAAATCACCGCCACCACCCCAACGGCCTCGGCTGCAAAGCTAACCAAAAAGAAACCTGCGACGAACCCAACAGAGCAGAACCTGCTTGGTGAACAAAGCTCGTCTGTTGCCAGGACTCCTGCTCCGACCAAGTCGACCGGGTTGCCCAAGACCTTTCGGACCAAAGAACTCGAAGCCTCCTTTGTCCACTACTGCCAATTGATCTGCCCTGAGACCCAAACGTCAGAAGAAACGGCGCTGAGCGTCAAGACGCTCCTGGCCAACGAAATCGACTTCATGGGCAATGTCGATTTCTCGACTCCAGAACTCGAGGCGAGTCTCTTTGCCGACAAACGCCTCTTGCCAATTTCCTCCGACGAGCTGCGCCGGGTCAAAACCCCAGACCTGCCAGCCCACTTGGCTCGCCTATGCGAAACCAAACTCCTGACTCCAGAGGAAGAGGTCGAGACGTTCCGACGCATGAACTTTTTGCGGTTCAAAGCCAACGAACTCCGCTTGGAACTCAAATCCCAGACCCAGATCCAAAACGAGAAATCCCGCACCACCAAGTCGGTTGTCGAAAAGAATCGAGCCACCAACGGTTGGACCGTCCGTCGCATCGAATCGCTCCTCCGGGCCGCCGATTGGTACCGCGATCGGCTCGTCAAGTCGAACATGCGTCTGGTGATCTCCATCGTCAAGAAGTTCGTCAACAGCCACAACGCATTCGATGATCTATTGAGCGATGGAATCGTCGCCCTGATGCGAGCCGTCGATAAATTCGACGTCGCTCTCGGTTTCCGGTTCAGCACCTACGCAACTCAGGTCGTCCGGCGCAACTCCTATCGCCGTGTGATGGAGAACCAAAAGGAACGACAACGCATCACCCTGAGCGTCCACGATTCTGGGGTCGACATCAGCGACGAACATCGCGCCTCTGGAATGAGTGAAATCCGCTGGGAAGCTTTGCGTGGAAGACTCTCGAACATGCTCGATCGCCTCGACCGGCGAGAAAAACTGATCGTTCGGGCTCGATTCTCCCTCGGCGGACACCGCCGAGTCCAAACCCTTCAGAAACTCGCCGATCGACTCGGTGTCTCCAAAGAACGAATCCGCCAACTCGAAAAACGTGCCCTCTTCCTGTCCAGTCGACCGGCTCTTCGGGTACCACGAACAAGCCGGTGCAATCAATCGGCTCATTCCCCCCTGGGAACCTGCCAGTGTTGTATCGAGCAACGATTCACTCCAAGTCGGTTCGCTCGTCTCGGTCAGGAACAAAATCGGCCCGATCTCCCAAATCTGGAAAGCCGAACACACGCAATACATCCACGACGAACTCTTCGTCGATGAGCTTAAGTCTGGCCCTTTCGCAAAGTGGAAACACGAGCATCGTTTCGTTCCGATCCGCGATTCGGCCTCGAAACTCACCGATCGTATCGACTTCCAACTCCACGGTGCTCCATTGAGCAACGTGCTCAAAGGCTGGGTCGATTCCAAGCTGACGGCCATGTTCCGCTTCAGGCATCGTATCACAGCCGACGATCTGAAGTTCTCCGAACTGCTGCCAACGGCGCAGCGCCAACTTCGGATCGGGGTCTCAGGGAGCTCGGGATTGATCGGTCGTCGAACCATCGAACTGGCCCGCGTTCTGGGAATCGAAGTGGTCCGATCCACCCGCCCCCAAAGCGATCAACCACCCTCTCGCTGGCCGCGCGGGGTGCTCAGTGCCCCCGAAGATCAACTCGCAGCGTTCGAAAACCTCGACGCCTGGATCCACCTCGGTGGCGCAGGAATCGCCGACAAACGCTGGACGAACTCCTACAAACAAGCGATCAAAAACACCCGCATCGACTCGACCGAGAAACTCGTCACACGGCTCAGTCAGCTCAAATCCCCACCCAAGGCCCTGATCTGTGCTTCAGGCGTCGGGATCTTCGGCAACCGAGGCGACGAACGGCTCGACGAATCCTCGAGCGTCGCTCCATCAGCTACGGGGGATGACTTCCTCTCGGAGGTCGCCAGGGAATGGGAAGCCGCCGCGATGCAGTACTCCGATCGATCCGGTCGAGTCGCCCTCGCACGCTTCGGTGTCGTGCTCCATCCGCGCTCAGGAGCCTTGAGCAAGATGCTCTTGCCCTTCCAACTCGGAGCAGGTGGACCGATGGGCTCGGGAAAACAGTATTGGCCTTGGGTCCATATCGACGATGCAGCCAGCATCTTGCTGTGGCTAGCCTTGGCCTCGGATCGCCAAGGGCCGGTCCATGTCGTGGCCCCTGAGTGCCTGAACAACCGAGATTTCAGCGCCGTGTTGGCCAAAGTCCTCCACCGGCCCTCATGGCTTCCCGCACCGGCCTTTGCCCTCCGGATCGCCTTGGGCGAAATGGCCGATGCCCTTCTGCTAGCCAGCGCTCGAACGGTGCCGGGCGTGCTGCTAGACTCGGGTTATCCGTTCCGCTTCCCGACCCTCGAGGGCGCTTTGCGAAATGTCCTAGGCAGCGAACTCTAACCAAGCTTGTTTTAGCCTAGTGGGCATCAACCGTCTTGGCTTGCTCGCCAATCGACCAGTTGCAATTCGACCCTGCGGTACCCGTTGAACTCGTTGACGTTGGGTCGGAACGCCAAATCGAATTGGCCTTGGTGGGCATTGATCTTCTCGGCCCACTCGGGCTGCGAAAACGCGACGGCTCGGAAGATCTGATCATGCTGCTTGAACCGAACCCCAACGTGCCGATCCCCCTGCCCGAAGAGTTTGGCCGGCTCGTGCAGTTGGACATTGCTTGCGACGAACACCGGTCGCGGATTTCCAGCTCCAAAGGGCGCCATGCTTTCGATCATCGTGACGGTCTGTAGGCTGAGCTCCTGAAACGTGGCCTCCGCATCGACCAGCAGGGTCTGTTCTGGATCCCTCTCTCCGACCGTTCGGCGCACATGATCGCACAAGGCTTCTCGGAACTCGGGAATCTTGCGGTCCTGGATCCGTAAGCCTGCGGCTGCCGCGTGCCCACCGCAGCTTTCCAAATGCTCGCTGCAGGCGACAAACGCCCGGTGCAAATCCACGGTACCTGCAGATCGACCACTGCCGGTGGCAGGCTTTTGTCCCATGGGGTCCGAGGAGATGATCACCACAGGGCGATGGAACCGCTCGGCCATCCGCCCGGCGACAATTCCGATGACCCCAAGGTGCCAACCGGGGGAGTGCAGCACCAAGGCGGGCTCGGCAGCGGCTTCGAGTTGCTCCTTGGCTTGTTTGCTGGCCGCCAACGTGATGCTTCGCTCGATCGAGTCTCGGTCGGCATTCAATCGGTCGAGATACTGTGCCAGGGCCAAGGCTCGGCCGGGGTCCTGAGTGGTCAATAGCTCGACGCCCAACTGGGCCTGACCGAGCCGACCGGCAGCGTTGAGCCTCGGGGCGAGGGTAAAGGCGATGTCTTCGGCACTGATCGCTCGCTTGGCGTCGAGCTTCGTGAGCTTGATGAGCTCCTTGAGGCCCGGAGGGCCATGCTTGGTCATCAACTGCAATGCAGTTCGGACCAAAATCCGATTCTCATCGACCAAGGGGACCACATCGGCCACCGTCGCGATCGTCGCGATGGTCATGGCCATCAAGAGAAAGTCCCGATGCACATCGGCTACCTTGCTCCGATTGTCGGCCAGAATCTGACACATTCGCCAAGCGAGCTTGAAGGCGACTCCTGCACCGCAGAGCCCATGGAACGGATAGTTGGTGTTGGGCAAGTTCGGGTGGACGATGGCCACGGCCTCGGGAAGGATCGCGCCACAAGCATGGTGGTCGGTGATGATCAAGTCCAAACCCAATTCCCGACACAACTGCGCCTCTTGGATCGAACCGATTCCGCAGTCGACGGTCACCAGGAGCTTGCGGCCCAAGCTCGCGAGCCGTCGGATCGACTCGCAACTGAGTCCATACGCATCTTCGAGCCGATTGGGTACGTAGTACGTCACATCGGCCCCGAGCATCTTGAGAAACGATTCGAGGATCGCCGTAGCGCACATCCCATCGGCATCGTAGTCGCCGTAGATGACGATGGGCTCGCCATCGCGTACAGCCCTTAGTATCCGTTCGGCTGCCGCGTCGATCCCAGGCAACAACTGCGGATCTCGCAAGTCGGAAAACTTGCAATCGAGAAAAAGCCTCGCCGCATCGACCTTGGAAATCCCACGCGACAAAAGAAGCTGAGACACCACCGGATCGACCTTCAACTCGTCGGCAAACGCCAAAAAACCTGCCGAATCATGGGCTCGAAAGATCCATCGTTTTGACATCGAAATCCCTCACTCTGGGCCATCCCCGTCTTGCTCGCCATCCCGCTTCTTCCCCGAGTTGCACGCGAACATCGCAGCAGCCGTCGGCTTAAGATACCCTCCAAGCCGTCGGTCGAAAACCGGTTGGATCGACCCCCAAAACAATCGCCCAAAAAGATCTTACAGAGACTAGCGACTTGGGATCCCCCAACCGAAGGGATCCTCGGGGTCGACGACCAACTGAAGATCCCCGTTGACAAACGCCCGAGCGCGGACCGAAGGTCGAATCTGCAAGCTGGCCTTCTCGAGCCACTCGTAGGAGGCTTCAAAGACACTGCCGATGAAACTCTCTTGACGCCAAATGGCACTAGGTGCAAGTTTTCCGTCGGCCGCAAGGCAAGCGAGCTTGGCACTCGTCCCGGTCCCGCACGGTGAACGATCGTACTGGCGGCCAGGGCATAAAACAAACGAACGGGAATCGTTCGCCGACGAGACCGCAGCCCCAAAAAGCTCGACATGATCGACCCGTGGATAGTCCTTTTGGACCGCCTCTAAAATCTCCGTGGACCTGTCGATCAAATAGCCCGCAGGTCGATCGAACCAATCGGTATGGCTCACGTCCAAAAGAGCAAAATAATTGCCACCGTAAGCGATATCGGCAGATAGCGACACTCCATCGGTAAGCCGGATCGGGCAGTTGCTCGCCACCCGATAACTCGCCACGTTCTCAAGCGTCACTTGCCGATCCTCATGCAAAACCGCATCCACCTGCCCGACGCATGTCTCAAAGCTATGGCGTCCGGGCTGTAGCCTTCCAAGCCATCGGAGAGTCTCGACGACCCCGATCGTTCCGTGGCCACACATACCCAAATACCCGACGTTGTTGAAGAATATAATCCCTGCTGTGTTTCTCGCATCGATCGGGGGAAGCACCAGTGCGCCGACCATGACCTCCGAACCGCGAGGCTCATGGATCAATGCGGTCCTCAAGAAATCGAATTCCTCTCGCATGTGCGCCAAGCGCTCCGCGACATTCCCTCCACGCAAAGGAACTTCCGAGACGATCGTGCGAGTCGGCTCGCCCCCGGTGTGACTGTCGATGACTCTGCACTGCATGGATCTGAGCTCTGTACTTTGTTAACTGTTGACGGTTAGCTGTTGTCGATTTCGCAGATGCAAGCGTCTGCGTCAGTCGGATTCAAAGTGCGATCGGAAGTCCCCGCTGCGGAAACTCGCTAAGAACTCTGGCATGCTTCCGAGCAGATCCTTGCGAGCTTCGAGCAACGGAACGCTCATCCAATGGAACTCCTCGACCTCCTGGAAATTGGGCCTCGGCTCGGAACCCTCAAGCCGCTCGCAATACAACCACTCCAGGCGAGTTCCCCAACGGGTCTGACTCGTCCAGAGATGCCCTCGGACCTCGACCCGAAGATCGAGTTCCTCGACCAATTCGCGTTTGACGGCCGTTTGAAAGTCCTCTCCAGGCTCGATTCCTCCACCCGGGAAACAGATCAACCCCGGTGCGCTGACGAATTGCGAACGTCGAATGACCAGGAATTGTCCTTCTTCATAGAGAATCCCGACTACCGCATGGCGGCCTCGGTCTCGGTGAGGCTGACGGTTGGGGTCCTGGGGGTTAAAATCAGTGCTCATAACGGCGTATCATAGGCTCTCTGGGCGAGGAACGGAACCAGCTACCTTCACAATGTCATCCCAGGACCCCACGGCGCAGAACCCTTCTGCCGACAGACCTCTATTCCATGCAGGTTCCCTCCATCGGCAATTCGCCCACGAAATCGTTCGGCGTTTGGTCGACCGAGGCTACGTGGCTTACTATGCCGGAGGGTGCGTGCGAGACGCTCTGCTGAGCCTGACTCCCAAAGACTTCGATGTCGCCACCGACGCTACGCCCGAGCAAGTCCGTGAAGTCTTCGGCGCCGATCACACTCGCGCCGTCGGCGAAGCCTTTGGCGTTGTGCTCGTCCATGGCCGATTGGCCAAGACCAAGTGCCAGGTCGAAGTCGCGACGTTCCGAACCGACGGTTCCTACTCCGACGGCCGACGCCCCGACTGGGTCGTCTACGCGACGGCCGAACAAGACGCCCAGCGGCGCGACTTTACCATCAACGGTCTTTTCTACGATCCGATCGCCCAGAGAGTCATCGATTTCGTCGGAGGACAAATCGACCTGGGAAATCGCCTGCTTCGTGCCATCGGCGACCCTTATGCCCGTATCAACGAAGACAAACTGCGGATGCTTCGGGCCATTCGATTCGCCGCCCGATTTGCCTTGGAACTCGACCCGGCGACCCGCAAAGCGATCGAGGAATCGGCCTCAGGGATCCAACGCGTCAGCGGCGAGAGGATCGGGATGGAACTCTCGAAAATCCTCGAACAACCCAACCGACAATGGGCTTGGTCCGAACTCGAACGATGCAGTCTACTTGCGCACATCGCCCCAGAACTCCTGCCGGTCGATCAAGCCGAACTGTTCCTCCAACTACCCGATACGCACCTAGAACTCCCCGTCGTTCTGGCTGCATTGGTCCATCCACTGGGCAGACTACGACCTCCGAGCGACCCGGAATATCCAATCCCCACCCAAGCCTGGCGAACGGCCCTCGAGGCAATCCAGCGCCGATGGAAGCTCCCCAACGCGACGATCGATTCGGCATGCGTTTGCGTTGAAGCCTCCTGGGCCCTGGCCAATCCCAAGCCCCTCGACTGGTCTCAAGTCCAGCCCAAGCTCCTCCATGGCTGGATCGACGAGTCGATGCACTTGGCTCAAGCCCTATGCCGTCTGCACCAATGGCCGGACTCCGGCATCCAAACCTACAAAGAACGTCTCGCTCAACCGACTCACCTATGGAATCCAGAACCTTGGATCAAAGGCAGCGATCTGATCCGAGCCGGGCTCAAGCCAGGTCCTGCATTCGGCAAACTACTATCGCAAGCCAGATCGATGCAGCTCGATGGACATTGGACCTCCGAGGCCATGGCGCTTGAGTGGTTGGCCTCAGCGATTCGTGAACCCCAGCAGGAGCAATAGTCCTTTCGCTCCGCATGGATTGGTTTAAAATCGCTGGCCAGCCCGGTTTCACAACCGTGCAGTTGGATAACGTATTCGTTGGGTATTTGAATCTGACCTCGGAATCGATTGGAACATGATTGGAACATGACAGAGAACCGCTTGTACAACTTCTCGGCAGGACCGGCTTGCTTGCCCGTGAGCGTCTTGGAAACCATCCGAGATCAGATGCTCTGTCTGCCCGGCTGCGGTGCTTCGATCCTCGAGATCTCCCATCGCAGCAAGCAATTTATAGCCATCCAAGAACAGACCAAGCAGCGGTTGATCCGATTGCTCAAGATCCCCCAAACCCATGAAGTCCTCTTCCTCCAAGGAGGAGCTCGCTTGCAGTTTTCCATGGTGGCGATGAATCTGCTGCGAGGCTCGAAATCGCCAGCTCAGTACGTCGTGACTGGAACCTGGGGAAAGTATGCCGTCGGAGAAGCCAAGAAAGAGGGTCCCGTCGAGGTCCTCTATGACGGAGCCGACCACGGGTACTCAAAGCTTCCAAAACCCGAGGAACTCGGCGTCTCGGCCGATGCTGCCTACCTCCACATGACAAGCAACGAGACGATCCAAGGCATCCAGTTCCAAAGCGACTGGCAAGTCCCCTGCCCTCTGGTCATCGACAGTTCGTCGGACTTTCTCTACCGACCCCTCGACATCGCCAAGTACGGGATCGTCTATGCCTGTGCCCAGAAGAATGCGGGACCCGCCGGAGTGACCGTCGTGATCATCCGCAAGGATCTTCTCGATCGCAGCGCCGAGAACCTGCCTGGGTACTTAAGCTATCGGAACCATGCACAAGAAGACTCGATGTGGAACACCCCACCGACGTTTGGGATCTACGTCATGGGACTCGTCGCCCAGTGGCTCGAGGAAAGCGTCGGCGGCCTCGATGCGATGCACCGTCGGAATCAGGACAAAGCGCAATTGCTCTACGATGCGATGGATCGCCATCCGGGGATGTACCAAGGCCACGCGCGGCTCGAAGACCGTTCGCTGATGAATGCGACCTTTAAACTGCCGTCCGAAGAACTCGAAACGGCATTCTTGGCCGAGGCTAAAAAACTCGGCTTGGACTCCTTGAAAGGGCACCGCAGCGTCGGCGGTATTCGCGCCAGCATCTACAATGCCATGCCGATCGAGGGGGTCAAACTCCTCGTACAACTCATGGATCTATTCGCCACCAAACACGCTTGAACTCCAAGTCCACAAGATCGAAAACGTTATGAAGACCCGTATTTTGGTATTGGATCCGATCGCTCCCGAAGGCCTCGAACTGCTCCGTAGCGATTCGAACTTTGAATACAAAGAAATCCATGGACTCAAAGGCCAAGAGCTCAAAGAATCCTTGGCCCTTTTCGATGGAGCGATTGTTCGCAGCGGGGTCAAAATCACCGCCGAGTCGCTCGAAGGCAACCGCAAACTCAAAGCGATCGTGCGTGCCGGCGTAGGAACCGATAACATCGATAAAAATGCCGCGACCCGCCAAGGGATCGTCGTGATGAACACCCCGGCCGGAAATACCCTGAGCACCGCCGAACATGCCTTCGCCCTAATGCTCGCACTCTCGCGTTCGATCGCCCCAGCGTACCAATCCCTGTGCTGCGGAAAATGGGATCGCAAGCTGTTCATGGGCGCCCAATTGGCCGACAAAGTCCTAGGCGTGATCGGCTTCGGACGCATCGGCCGTGAAGTCGCTCTGCGAGGCCAAGCCTTCGGCATGCGCGTCATCGCCTTCGACCCGTTCCTCTCGGACGAACAAGCAACCAAACTGCGCATCGAAAAAGTTCAAACCGTCGCCGAAATGCTCCCCAAGGTCGATTACCTGACGGTCCACACGCCCCTGACCGAGGAAACCAAATACCTCGTCGGTATGAAACAATTGGAACTCCTCAAACCCGGAGTCCGCTTAGTCAACTGTGCACGCGGAGGTATCTACGAAGAAGCAGCCCTGGTCGAAGGACTCAAACGCGGAATCATCGCAGGGGTCGCCCTGGACGTCTTCGAAGAGGAACCATGCACCAACAGCCCCCTGTTCGGAATGCCCGGCGTCGTTTGCACCCCACACCTAGGCGCGAGCACCGAAGAGGCTCAGACCCAAGTTGCGATCGAAGGGATCCAACTCCTGATGAACTTCTTCAACACCGGCGAAATTCGCCACGCGGTCAATGTCGCCTCACTCGACCCGAAAATGCTCGAAGGCTTACGCGGATACCTCGATGCGACCTACCGGTTGGGATTGCTCATGGCCCAATGGCACTCCGGCACAGTCAGCGCCTGCGAATTGCACTACCGAGGCGAAGTCGCCGATAAAGACACCAAACTCCTGACATCCGCCTTCTGCGCCGGACTCCTCCAACGGGCCATGGCCGATGACGTCAATATCATCAACGCAGAACTGCTCTTCAAGGAACGGGGCATCGATCTGATCGAGAAACGCAACCGTGACCTAGGAGCATTTAGCTCCTCGGTCACCGCCGAGGTGCTCGGCGGTGAACATACCGTACGAGCCGGAGTGACCGTTTTCGGCAACAGCATGCCCAGACTCGTCTCGATCGATGACTACCGCATGGAAGCCTACCTCGATGGACACATGCTTTTCTTCACCCACGACGATATGCCAGGGATCATCGGTAAAGTCGGGACCGTCTTCGGCAAGCACGGTGTCAATATCGGCCAAATGTCCGTCGGCCGTGTCCAGCAACAGCAAGGAGGACTCGCCATCGGTGTCCTGAACCTCGACTCGCGTCCCCCACAGATCGCACTCGAGGAACTCGGCTCGATCGATGGGATCAAGAAGGTGCAGTGGATCGAATTGCCCGCCGCAGGTGTACTTCCCCCTTGGCTCGCCTAGCTTCAACTCGCGAGCACTAAGGCTCGAGACCCGGTCCCCTCGGCTCACTTTTCTTGACTGCCTGATCCCGCAACTTGATCGCGCGGGTCAAGACCCGGTCGAGCGATTGGGCAAATTCAGACCGATCGCGAGCCCCATAAGGCTTCGGGCCACCGGTAAGCTCCATACCTGCACTGCGCGCCGAATCGAGAATGTCCCGCGATGCCAAGCGAGGTCCAATGTTGCGATCGTCGTAAACCTCACCCCGAGGATCCAAGACAAAGACCTCTTTGGCAACCAATTGCGCCGCGAGCGGAATGTCGGCCGTGATCGCTATATCACCGGGGAGGGAATGCTCGACGATGTATTGGTCGGCGACATTCGCGCCGTCTCGCACCGTCACTCCGCGGATCAGCCGGCTCGATGGCGGAAGCCAAATCGATTGGTTGGCCACGAGCGTCACCTCGATTTCCAAACGCTTCGAGGCTCGAAAGACAAGCTCTTTGGCTTCGCGTGGAGCCGCATCGGCATCGATCCAGATTTTCATGGGCGGTAGAAAGAACGGTTCTTCGGAAATTTCAGTAGCGAGTATGAATATAGCCGAAAAAAGAAAAGAGCCCGGCAAATGCCGAGCTCTTTTTTGTTGGATCAACGTTCGTGTGCGTAAAGCTACGGACGCTTAGTACATGTCGTGGTCGTGGGAATGACCACCCTTCTTGTCATCCTTGGGCTTCTCGGCGATCAGAGCATCGCTGGTGAGCAACAAGGTCGACACCGAAGCGGCATTGGCCAAAGCGGTGCGAGTTACCTTGGTCGGATCGATCACACCAGCCTTGACCAAGTCTTCGTAGACGTTTGTCAGGGCGTTGTAGCCGATATTGCCCTTGGACTCAGCGACCTTCGAGCAGACGATACCACCGTCTTGCCCGGCATTGGCCGAGATCATCGTCAACGGTGCGCGGCAAGCGCGAAGGACGATGTTGTAGCCGGTCAGCTCGTCTTGCGAGAGCGATTCCGAAGGGGTTACCTGGGTCGAAGCTCTCAGCAGAGCAACACCGCCACCAGGAAGAATGCCTTCTTCGATCGCAGCACGCGTCGCATGCAATGCGTCTTCGACGCGAGCCTTCTTTTCCTTCATTTCGCTTTCGGTCGCAGCACCGACATTGACCTTGGCAACTCCACCGGCGAGCTTCGCGAGTCGCTCTTCGAGCTTCTCGCGGTCGTAATCGCTCGAGGTGTTCTCGATCTCGCGACGGATTTGGTCGATGCGAGCTTTGATCTCACTGGCCTTGCCTGCACCCTCGATGATCGTGGTGTTGTCTTTGTCGATGATGACCTTCTTGGCACGACCAAGATCCGAAAGGGTCAATGCGTCGAGCTTCTTGCCAAGGGCTTCGAAGACCGGTACTGCACCCGTGAGGATACCGATGTCTTCCATCATCGCCTTGCGGCGATCGCCATAGCCTGGAGCCTTGACCGCCGCGACGTGCAGGGTTCCTCGGAGTCGGTTGATAACCAACGTGGCCAAAGCTTCCCCTTCGACGTCCTCAGCAATAATCAAAAGCGGCTTGCTTTGCTGAACGACTTGCTCGAGAACCGGGACGATCTCCTTGATGTTTCCAACCTTCTTTTCGAAGACCAAAATGTAAGCGTCTTCTAGAACGCATTCCATGGTCGTCGGGTCGGTAACGAAATAAGGGGACAGGTATCCGCGGTCGAACTGCATCCCTTCGACGAACTCGAGTTCGTCATGCAAACTCTTGCCTTCGTCGACGGTGACAACACCGTCTTTACCGACGCGCTCCATGGCGTCAGCAAGCAAGTTACCGATCGCTCGGTCGTTGTTCGCAGCGATCGAAGCGACATTGGCCATCTCGGCCTTATCCTTGATCTTGATCGACATCTTTTTGAGCTTTTCGGTGATATCCGCAACTGCATGCTCGATACCAGCCTTCATTTGGATCGGATTGACCCCGGCGACGACTGCCTTGAGACCTTCATTGAAGATCGCTTCGGCCATGACCGTCGCGGTGGTCGTTCCGTCGCCAGCGACATCGCTGGTTTTGGAAGCCACTTCGCGGACCATCCGGGCGCCCATGTTCTCGTAGACATCTTCAAGGTCGATTTCCTTAGCGACCGTCACACCGTCCTTGGTGACCGTTGGACTACCGAACGACTTCTGCAGAATGACGTTGCGGCCGCGAGGCCCCAAAGTGACTTTGACGGCGCGTGCAAGCTTGCCGACGCCACGTCGGATCGCTTCGCGGGCCTCTTGATCGAACGCAATGATTTTTGCCATGGTGTGAGATTGCTCCTGGTGAAATTCTTCGCCGTTTTTCAAGGATCTCGACGCACCGGGAAGAACCCAGGACACCCGAGAGGACCTCAAGACGAAAGGAAATATTGGATGGTAAAGTGGAAACGACCAAGCTCAGCGAACCGGGGAATTAACCCAGAACCGCCAGGACTTCGGACTCGTTCATGAGTAAGTATTCTTCGCCGTCGACTTCGATCGACTCGCCAGCATAACTGGTAAACAGAACGTGATCGCCAACTTTGACTTGCAGTTGCGATCGACTCCCGTTCTCCAAAACGCGCCCGTCACCGACGCTGATGATCTTGCCCCGAGTCGGTCGATCCTTGGCACTGTCAGGCAGGTAAATACCACCTACAGTCTTCTCCTGAGATTCTTGACGCTGAACCACGATCCGGTCCCCCAGCGGAACCAACTTGACCTTGCTCTTCTCTTTAGATGCAGCCATCTACTAACACTCCGTGGACTAAACATACGACGGTTGGAATACGCCAAAAAGGCATACAAGAACGGTTTTGAAGACTAAACAGCAACTTGCGTGCCAGGAAGCCACGGAACCCTATTTCTGGGTTGAAAATCGACCCTTAGGATACTTATGCCCATTGTTTTGTTTGGCCCCTGATGCAAAATACTCTCCGGCGGGTTGCTTGCCATTCAAAAACACTTGCCCGTTTCTTCAGTCTGGTCTCGTTGACTCGCCATAAGGGTTGCGCGAATGCCTTTGCGTGTGAATTGCCAATGCGGGGTGGCTCTAAACGTCCCCGATGCCATGGCCGGAAAACAGGTCAAATGCCCGAAGTGCCAAAAGGTCATCCCCGTTGCCGCACCCAAGGCCGCAGCAGCGAAACCCGCAGCAGCGAAACCCGCCGCCCCAAACCCACCGGGCGGACAAGACGCCATGGCGATCCTCCTGGATTCGGCCGGCCTGAAAAAACGCGAAGGCATCTTCTGCCCAGGCTGCGATCGACCTCTGCCGACCGGTTCGGCCATCTGCGTCGGATGTGGCTACAACCTCCAAGCCGGAAGCAAAATCGAAGGCTTCGAGGTCGAAACCAAGGAGTTCGGGAATAAACGACTCGCCGAAGCAGCCGATATGATGGCCCGAGAAGTCGAAACCGAAAAAAGGCTCCTCAAAGCCGGGATGCCCTGGTGGATGATGCTCGCAATCATCCTCGGTGTCCTCTTCATGATGTCGGCAATCCTCCTGAAAATGGACGTCAACACATCCGGCAAAGTCTCCTCGGTACCAATCCTCGCCAAGTTCCAATCGGCATCCTTCGGACCCGTCATCGCCTTTTCCGTCGGAGGCGCAGCCTGCCTAGTCGGTCTTTTTGCCCTTTTTGCTATCCAAGCTACGGCGTTCAAAGAGTCGATCCAACAAGGCTTACTGTGCACCCTGACGGTCGTCTACGTCTTCTACTACATGTTTTCACGCATGAAGAGCCGCAAACTCGGGTCGACCGTCGCCATCTTCTGGATCTCAGCGATCCTTGCGGGTATCTGCCTCGGCTACTCCCTTCCGAAAATCTGATCCGCCAGAAAAACTACCCCTCGGCCCCTACGAATCACCAAGCGTTTTTCCTGTTCCAAGGAACCTCAGGGCGAAAAAACCCTCAAAAAACCACTGCCCGAATACGCAAAAATCAATTGCCCCAACGCGGGGCTTGGTTTACCCTTATTTCCTGCTCTAAGCGTCTTTGATTTCCGTTCCAAATTTTTGTTTTAGCGAAGGTTGCTCGATGGCCACTTACCGACGTATCAATGTGATGGACAATAACGGCGTTCATGTCGTCCACTTCGTCGATAAAAAAATCGTGGACTCCGGAACCATCGAAAGTCTCGGTGATGAACTGACCGGATTGGTCCTCAACGAAAAGAAAAATATGCTCCTGCTGAACTTCGACTCCGTCGAGTTCATGTCCAGCGCCGCGCTGAATAAACTGATCTCCCTGAACAAAAAAGTCAAAGACGCCGCCGGACAACTCAAACTCTGCTGCCTACGCCCCGAGATCGGCGAAGTCTTCAAAATCACCCGACTCGATCGCGTGTTCGACATCCGAAAGGACGAAGCCACCGGGCTGGCCGCCTTCAAACTCTAGGTCTGGCCCCCAATCACCCAGGACCATTGCTGATGAACGTCCCTACGCCAATTTGGAAATGCGATAAAGTCATCCCAAGTGAATTGGATGCAGGGCACGCATCGATCGAAGAATTGATGAGCGCCCTTGAATCGGCCGGCTGGGAAGGTCGTGATGTGTTCCATATCCAAATGGCCATCGAAGAAGCCGTCGTCAACGCAATCGAACACGGCAACAAAAAAAACCCAGCCAAAGAAGTGCACGTCGTGTTTCTCGTCGACCATGACTCCGCCGAAATGACCGTTACCGACCAAGGGGATGGGTTCGACCACGAAAATGTCGCCGATCCAACCGAAGAGGATCGCCTCGATCAACCCCGAGGACGCGGCGTGCTGCTGATCCGCGAACTCATGAGCCAAGCACAATACAACTCCAAAGGCAACAGCGTCTGGATGCGCAAAGTCCGCTCCAAAAACGAGCCTGACGCAACCTAGTTTTCGTCGTACTCGTACTCAGCGAAGCGGTACTCAGTGAAACGGTACTCGTATTCGATGGCTGTTCGAACTGCAGCGATGCCGATCGTTGATCGAGGCGGTTCGATCGAGGTTCTTAGTCGATGTCCGAACGGTCGGATCTTGCACGCGTCCCCAAAGCTTGCCAAATCTGCACGTCAATGTTGTTATTGATCGACTGCACGCTGCCGTCCATCAGACAACAGTTGACCAGGCCACCGTGCCACGAACGCGAGGTAAGTACCGCATAGGACGGACGGTTCGTGCTCTGCCCCTCAGCCTGCGAGTTGTAATCGATGTTGTACATCACTCCGTTGTACAAATAGGGAACCACCGTGTTGGGCCCTAGTGTCACCGTGAATCCACTGTGATGTGCATGCCCGTTGGTCCACTCGCATCGCCCCGTACCTGTTCCATCCGGAAAAATCCGATCCTTGCGACCACTGTCGGCGATCGTCGCCACTTCGGCAATCGTCCTAGGCATCCCCGTCGACGGGGGACCCGCATTGCGAGTGTAAGCCTGCCAAGCATGCACCTCGCTTGCCCATAGCGTTCTGCTCAATCCGTCGGTCACCGAAGCGAGCCTGAGCGTCGAATTCGCATGAGTCACCCCATCGCCACCGATATTGGTGTTTGGATCATAAATAAACCAAGTCCCCAAATTAAACCCATAGGTCGTCGGATAGAGAAACATCCGATGCACACTCCCCGTGGCAGCCGTGTCGCGTGGAATATCCCCCCGAGGGTCCGAAGGGCAAACATACGTCGGGACCCGGTAGTAATTGAGAATCGGGTAGGCACTCCAGTTGACACTCAAGTCCACTTGTCGGCCTAGAGAGTCTTGCTCCAAATATGGCAAAAGCCGCCCGTGAATGCCCCATGAAGTATTCGTGCTGACTCTCGGATCGATGCAAGCACTAGGCGGTATCCGCTTGATCGCTGCCTCGTAGTTCATCATCGCCAAGCCGATTTGCTTGAGATTGTTCGAGCACGACATCCGACGGGCCGCCTCGCGAGCGGCTTGCACCGCCGGCAAGAGCAATCCAACCAACACCCCAATGATGGCGATTACCACCAAAAGCTCCACCAACGTAAAACCCTTACGGGACGCAAGATTTCGCATCGAATTCACAACCCAAATCAATGTTCCTAAGCCGCCCGAGCTGATACCCCAGCCCGAGATGACGGCTATCCGAGTCTGATCGCACAGCCCTTGCACGGCAACCTTGGGAACAAAAATTCACCCCTCGCCAGAAAACCTCGGCTCCCCTTTGTCCAAAACTCCCCGATGCAAACGACTCAGCCGTCCTGCGCATCGAGCAAATCCGATTCGTGCAAAAGGCGAAGCCCCTTTTGTGCCAACGTCTCAAGAGCCGCTTCGGTGTTGTCGACCGAAATGACGACCGCAGCCCCCCCCGAAAGGACTCCCAAAAGCGGAAAAGCCCTGACAATGTTGATCTCGGCTTGAAGCAACGCCATGCAGATCTCCTCAAACGGCTGACCCGATTCGGGCAACTCCACCCCAATACAATCGCTCTCGAAAACCGACAATCCCGCCCGCTCAAATGTCTCTCGGCCCGTTTCGGGATTCCGCAAAACGAATCGGACCAACGCGCAATCCGAAGAATCGTTGATCGAAAAACCGACGATCCGATTGCCCGATATCTCCAGCCGACGAACCACCTCGAGCAACTGACCGACCCGATTCTCCAAAAAGACCGTAAACTGCCTGAGCGTCGGAAAATCTCGCCCCCGCATGGTTTGGTATGTAGGTACTGATCCCTCTGAATTGCTCATCTAGATCCTGCCTTTCCTCGATCGCCTCAATCCGCTTGTGTCTCAAAAAGCATATAACATAGGCTTCGAAAAGTCACGGACTTTCAATCGCTATTGCCACGGAGTATTCTCTTGCCACCAAGCGACCGGATGGAGTTCTTGAAGGGATTCCTCAAGCACCCTCGGGCAGTCGGCGCTGTCCTCCCGAGTTCGGTGCACCTAGCAAACGAACTGCTCCGACATGTCGATTGGAAAACCACCCGAGCTCTCGCAGAAATCGGACCCGGCACCGGCCCAATCACCCAATCGATCCTTGAACAACGCCATAAGACCACGGTGTTCTTTGCCGTCGAACTCGATCGACAATTCGTCAAACTCTTGCAATCCCGCTTCCCTAAGGCCGACATCGTTCATGCCGATGCCCGCGAACTTCGACGCCTGTGCGATTCTCGACATATCCAACATCTCGACGCCCTGATCAGCGGCCTTCCCTGGGCCGTGTTCCCATCGGATCTTCAACGCAATCTCCTAGCCGCAGTCCTCGATAGCCTCGGACCCAAGGGGAAATTCTCGACATTCGCCTACATCCACGGTCTGTGGCTCCCTGCAGGTATACGATTTCGATGTCTGCTCAATGAGTGTTTTCACTCGGTGGAAACCAGCCCCATCGTTTGGAAGAACGCACCACCCGCGATTGTCTATCATTGCCAAAAGGAGTAATCCTAAGCAACCCGCGTCAATCGATCTTCCGCTCCAAATGATGCTCCTGGGCAATCGACCCGTAATAAGCAGGACGACGATCGGCCCAGCGATCGATCACGTGCTCCTTCGGAACGCGAACCAGACGCTTGTTGCGAGCCTTGGCGCAGTCGATCGTCGCTCGCAGGACTTGCTCGTTCTCATGCGGCGCATCGGCAATCGGATTGCCATTCGGATCGCAGATGCGACTGTTGCCGATGAAGCGAAACCCACGCTCGGTTCCGACCCGATTGACACTCATGAAATAGACGTTGTTCTCCAAAGCTCTCGCATTCGGAAGATACTTCGCAAAGGTATCGGCTCCAGGTGGCCAGTTCGTCGGGAGAACCAGCAAGTCCGCTCCATCGAGAGCCAGACACCTCGAAGACTCAGGGAACGAACCGTCATAACAGATATGCATGCCGATCCGCATTTCATCGGCCTGCACCGCTCGATAAAGCCCCTCTCCTTGCGTGGTGAAACGATCCACCCCCAAATACGGCAAATGCACCTTGCGATAAGTCGCCACGAGCCCCCTGGGGCCAACAAGCACACAACTGTTGTACACCGTACCCTGCGGACCAAGCTCCAAAAGCCCAAAGACCACATGCAGATTCTTGGCCAAGCAAACCTCCGCGACCGCATCCGTTGCCGGACCCGGTATCGTCTGGGCCGATGCAAGCGCCTCGTCGAGACTGGAAAAACAGTAACCGCTCAGCATGCACTCAGGAAAGACCACCAAGTCGGCCCCCTGTACCTGCTCATGGTCCAACCAATCAAGAATCCGACGCAAATTAGAATCGGTGTCGCCGAAATCTACATGCGACTGAACTCCGCATACCGTCTTGACTAATCCCGAATCGGGCACCGACACTGGGGAACTCATAAAACGTTGGTATAGGTCTCTAAGGATGCATGAATCGAACCGGACGACCGACTGAACGGTCGTCGCGTTTCTACCACGAATCGATCTAGGTTGCAACGCAGACGGACTAGCCGAACCGACCGGTGACGTAATCCTCGGTCTCACTGAGCCTGGGCCTGGTAAAAATCGTCGAGGTTTCGGCCATCTCGACAAGCCTACCGAGATACATAAAGGCGGTGTGATCGCTGATTCGCGAGGCTTGCTGCATGTTGTGCGTGACGATCAAAATCGAGTACTCTCCCCGCAATCGATCGATCAAGTCCTCGATTTTACCCGTGGCGATCGGATCGAGCGCCGAACAAGGCTCATCGAGCAACAATACCTCGGGGTCGCTGGCAATCGCCCTGGCGATGCACAACCGCTGCTGCTGCCCCCCCGAGAGACTCAACCCCGATTCGCTGAGCCGGTCCTTGACCTCCTCCCATAACGCAGCCCCACGTAGCGACTGCTCACAGACCTGCATCAAAATGGTCTTGTCCCGCTCTCCGTCAATCCTCAGCGGATAAACGACATTCTCGAAGATGCTCATGGGAAACGGATTCGGCTTCTGAAATACCATCCCCATCCGTTTGCGCAACGCGATGACATCCACCGACGGGGCAAAAATCGACTCGCCATTGAGAACCATATCCCCCTCAATACGCACCGACTCGATCAAGTCATTCATCCGGTTGACGCTGCGCAACAACGTCGACTTGCCACAACCACTCGGTCCGACCAACGCAGTTACCATTCCTTTGGCCACCGGCATGGTGATGTTGTACAAGGCTTGTTTGCGGTTGTAGAACAAACTGAAGTCGCGGATCGATACGACCGGATCGCGATCGAGTACCTCTTGATGAATCACCGATTCGAACGTTTGACCATCAGCGATCGCTTTGAGTCTATTCATGATGCACTTTCTAGAATTGGCTCGTTTGAAACCGCTTGCGCAAACTAGCTCTAAGCCAGATCGCTGTTTGATTCAGTACCGTCACGATCGAAAGCAACAACAGGGTCGCAGTGAAAACCATCGGCTTGGCCGCTTCGCTGTTTTGGCTCTGAAAACCCAACGAATAAATCTGAAAACCCAAATGCATAAACGATCGCGATCCATGCAAAAACGGAAACTCACCATCGAGCGGCAACTCGGTGGCCAAAGGGATCGCACCGACGAGCATCATCGGTGCGACCTCCCCTGCCCCTCTGGCCATCGCTAAAATAAAACCGGTGATGATCCCAGGCCTCGCATACGGCAAAACAATCCGATGGATCGTCTGCCACTTGCCAGCCCCGCAAGCATACGAACCCTCGCGAAGCGAATTCGGAACCGCTGACAATGCCTCCTCAGTGGCCACAATCACCACCGGCAAAGTTAAAAGCGACAACGTCAACGCGGCCCACAAGAGACACCCTTTGCCAAACGTCGGATTGGGCAACTGCGCTTCGTAAAAACCATGAAAATGGGGGGACTTAACCAACAACCATACGATCAGTCCAAGCGTCAAAAGCCAAAGCAAGCCAGCCGACCAGCGAAGCACCGTTCGCATCGGGGAACGACGGGCTTCTGCTTGCCCCGAAAAGATCGATACGGCAAAAGCAATCAAACCGACAATCGCCAATCCACCCAGAGCCGAAAACCAAGCAGCACTTGGCCAAGGCTCGAAGCCCGCCTTGATCGGCCCCCCATCGATATAACCACCGACGATGTAACAAAAAAAAGACAATCCAAAGACACCGTAGACAATGCTCGGAACCCCCGCCAAATTGTTGATGCTGATGCGTATGACACTCAACAACCAACCGCTCTTGGCATACTCCCGCATATACAACGCCGCCAATACTCCAAAAGGCATAACCGCCAACGACATGACAATCGTCATGACCACCGTACCCCATATCGCCGGGAAAAAGCCCCCCTCCATTCCAGCCTCTCGTGGATCCCCCGACAAAAACTCCCACCATCGACTCGCATAGACCCCAAGCCTCTGGAATATCCCCAATCGGTTGGTGGGGAAAAACCGCACCATATCCGCCAAGAGGATCGAATGCTCCCGAAACGCTTCCACCGAACTTCGACCATCCTCCAACCGACGAATCATCAATCGCCTTGTCGGCTCACCCGGAATCGTCACCTTGCACACAAGCCGCTGGTCCTCCACCCCAGGATCGCTCAAGCCAGCATCGCCCATCGGCTCTGCGCTGAACGAAAGTCCCGAGGAATCCTCGCCCCCACCGAGCAGTTCGGCCAAACCATTCGGATCCCTCAGACGACCCGCACTCAAGTCCGTCCAGTCGGCCGTGATCGTGCCTAGCGGATCGAGAATCGGAAGCTCAAAAACCACTGTCCGCTCGGCGCGCTGGGCTTCGAGCCTAGCGATCCGATCGTTGATCTCCACCATCATCTCGTCAGCCTGCCGGTTTCGCAGCACAAGCTTCGAAACCGCATCCCGGGCCGATGGACTCAAACCCTCGAGCGATCCGGTCTCTGCAGCTTTCTGAAGATCGATCCTCTCGGCAAGCTCCACGCGCCGGATCCCCAATCGAGCCTCGGCGATATTGTGGTCGATCCGCTTTAGCTCGTTCTTGGCTTCCCCCAACTCCCGATCGATCTTTGCCGTCTGACGCATCCCCTCCTGGACCAATCGAACAAAATCCTCCGGAGAAGCTTGGGCCCACGAAAGCTGCTTGGGAAAACCATACAGATTCCCCCACTCCTTGCGCTCGACCAGCCATAAGTCCGGGGCGAGCCAACCGGATTGCTCGACCAACTCAGAGCTCGAAACATAAGCGAAATGCTGATTGGAAACATCATAATTTCCAGTCCGCAAATAAAGCGTCTCCTGGCCCTCGAGCGACGCTTTCGCGTAAAGCTCTCCTCCGACTAGAGTGCCGTCTTTTCGACCATAGATCGAATAAGTACGCGGCCAGAGTGTCCAGAGTCCCTGCCAGAGCACGAAGGCAAGCAGCGAAACAATCATCAAACACGCAATCGCAAACATCCCCCCCGAGAGCCATACCATGGGCTCGCCCTGTGCTGCAATTTGCGAACGCGCTGAACGTCGAATGCTCGATCGGATCATAGTTGGTAAGCCCGCTTGCGAAACCGCATCCGAACCCACTCCGCACAAGTATTCGCAACAAGAGTGAATATAAACAGCAACAGGGCCGCCAAAAATAGCGTGTGGTAATGCGTCGAACCCCGAGCCGCCTCAGGCAACTCCGTGGCAAGCGTCGCCGATAATGTGCGGTACCCATTGAACGGGTTCCAGTCCATCAGCGGGGTATTGCCCGCCGCCATTAAGACCACCATCGTCTCTCCGATCGCACGTCCAAATCCGATCATCAAGGCGCTGAACAATCCACTCATCGCCGTGGGTACCACCACCCGAATCGTCGTCTGCCAGACCGTCGCACCGCACCCCAACGAGGCGCTCCGCAAATGCTGCGGAACCGATTGCAAGGCATCGTCTGCCAAGGTGTAAACCAACGGAATGATTGCAAAACCCAATATGCCGCCAACCAGCAGGGCGTTGCGCTCTTGATACGCACCGAGTAAGCCACGCCTCGCATCCCAATCGAATCCGGTAAACAAAGTGGCGACAAGAAACGCCAGAAATAATACGGAAAACGAGGCGACGAAAAATAGCAGCGTCTGCCACACGGCACGACCCTCGAGCCCCATCCGTTGCGATGACCAATCGAGCACCCCGGCCATGGGTCCAGAAAAGAGCCAGACGACCCCCAAGACCGACAGCGGAATCATCAACAAAAACCAACCCGGCCAACTCGATTGCTGCGGATCGCTAAGCCATGACTGCATCGAGAAACCAAAAAGCCAACGCTCCAAAGGACCCGAGGCCCAAACCGCTGCGAGGATCGCAAGCGGTGGAATCATGAAAATCAACGGCAGTCGGAACCTTCGCCACGGAATCGATCGCTCGGTCGGGATCAATATCCAAAGGTGAGCCGCCAACACAAAGAAAAATAAAATCATCCCGACCGATAACAACACCACAAAAAGCGAATCCCGCATGATCGGTGCCAAAACCATCGCTCCAATAAACCCCAGCACAACACTCGGTACGCTGGCCATGAGCTCAATCAACGGCTTGAAACGCGACCTCCAAGTATTGCTCAGGAACTCACTTCCAAATATCGCCGCTAAGATCGCGATCGGAGCGGCGATGAGCATCGAATAAAACGTCGCCTTGAGCGTCCCAAATATCAACGGGATCAAACTCAATTTGGGCTCCCCCTGCGAACTACCAGTGCTGCTTTGCCATACGTAACTCGGCTCGGGGTAACCCTCGTACCACTGAGGAGTAAAGAAGCTCGCAAACGATGCCTCAGGGTAGTCGCCCCGGACTGAAAACCGCTTGAATCCCTCGTCGCTGCATACGAGCAGCTCCCTGCCAGAACGCGTAAATTGCATGCGATACTCATCACCCAGTTCGATCGGATCCAACTGGGCTAGAAGACGCTCCGAGGTCACATGCACGATCTGCAATCCACCCACCTTGTCGGCCACCGCAACGAGTCGATGCGTCGGAGAAGATGCGATCGATTGGATCGCGGCGTTGGAACACAAGATGCGATGGATCGTTCGCAAATCCCTACCCGAATCGCTCGTCGTCAAAGACACCGCCTCGATCTCTCCTCCCTGACTCCCCAACATCCATGTCGAACGCCCAAGCAGCGGCTCACTGGCCGACAATGCACTCCACTGCGCCGTATGGGTCGTGTACCGATCGATCGGGGTCAAAATGCCGTCGGTACCAAACCCCCAGCGAATCACCTTGCCACTCGAATCGACACTTTGCACGGAGTCTTCCAATCCGCCAATCATCAAACCAACAGGACCCACAGCAGCCGACGAATCCGCACCTGGCACGCCGAAGTCGGCTCGCCATATCTCCACACTCTGCTTGGGCTTACCCCCTAAACCGCCAAGCTGCCTTTCGATTTGACCAACGGCGATTTGCCCCGCACTGCAAGTGGCCCAAGTCCCCTTTTGCGACGAAGCAAAAAGCGATCCATCAGAAGTCCAGACCCAATCGATCCTCTCGATGGACTTGGCGTGCACGGCAATAGGATCCAAGTACTGTGCATCGGCAAACTTGACCTTGCGAACCAAACCCGGCGACGTGACACGATAGACCGTCCGATCCCGTACGAGTGCCGCGTCTGGGGAGCCTGACCCCAACGAACTTGCAAGCTCCTGATCGAGGTCGGAAATCGATGAATAACCCACATCGACTGTCCATAGAATGGCCCGCACCGAGCCATCCTCAAGCCCCAAAAGCACCGAACGATGCTGATCGTCCAGCTTGGCCACCGAAGCTCGAATCGCTTGCCCAGATCCAGCCTGCTCAGGAGGAACAATCCTCTCAAGATGCGTGCCGTCGGCCAAACTGTAAACATCCAAACTCTGATCCGGACGCACAATCCAAACCAATTCGGAATACTCGTCGGTTCCAAATGCAAGCGCCTTGCTTTCGCCGGAAACAACAGTTTGACCCTCGATCGAAGAAAACCGGACCTGGCGATCGAATGCCAATTCGCTTTTGCCGAACAGAGGAATCACATTTGCCAACAGTACCAACACCACCAAAAGGACCACAAGGATCGTTCCGATACCACCGATGGTGATGACCGCTCTGGCGATGCGATCCGTCCAATAGACTCCTGGACGCGAAGATCGATCGCGACGATGCACGCGTCGACTCAATTCCACTTGCTCGCCATCGGATGGAGTGCTGATGATGTCCGCCAAACTATCGCTAAAGAGGAAATCCTAAGGCTCGATACCCAGCAACTTCAAAGCCTTGGCTGCCGTAGGTGCATCGACTGGAAACGACCCTTCCTTGATCACCAACTCTTGCCCCTCCTGGCTGAATATGAACCTCAAAAATTCCCGTCGTACCGGATCGAGCTTGCTGCCAGGCTTGTGATTGATCGCCAAGTACAAATACCGTGCTAGCGGGTAATCGCCGCTGTATGCATGCTCGGCCGTCGGCGCAAAGGCCTTCTGACCCGGCTTGGTCGCCAACGAGAGCGTTTTGACCGAAGCCGTCTTAAACCCTACTCCGCTATAGCCGATCGCAAAAGGATTCTCACCGACAGATTGAATCACCGCCGTGCTGCCCGGCTGCTCATTGACCAAATCGCCGTAGTCACCATTGCCAAGCACTTTTTCTTTGAAGAATCCATAAGTCCCAGAGGCCGCGTTTCTTCCAAACATCGCGACATTGGCAGTCTCGTACTTACCAGTTAAACCCAAGTCTCCCCACTGATCGATCGGATCGCCCCCGAGCTTCCGAGTGCTCGAAAAGATCGAATCGAGCTGGGGCAACGTTATTTCTGTCAACGGATTGTCTCGATGCACGTAGACTGCCAACAAATCGATCGCCGTAGGAATCATCATCGGCTTGTAGCCAAACTTCTTCTCGAAGTCCGCAATTTCATTGCTCTTGGCATCGCGACTCATCGGCCCAAAACTTGAGGCTCCCTCGATCAACGCAGGCATCGCTTTCGATGAACCCTGCCCCTCGACCTCTGTCCGAACGCCCTTGTAGTACCCCTTGAACTTCTCGGTCCAAAGCAACATCAGCGGATTCATCGAATCCGATCCGACACTCTTGAGTTGCCCCGATACTCCCGGGACCGCCCGATAAGGCTTCAACGCAGGATCGACAGCCAACTGCCCGATCGCCTCTAAGCTCAGCGACCAAGCTGCCATGCAGACCATTGCCCCCACGAAAACGAACCTTTCGGTGGACTTGAGCAGTCTAAATCCAAGCGTCTTTTGCATCGTCTATCTCCTTGGGGCTCGACTCCAGCTCTCGCAGCCAAAATCAAACCTTCCTGTGCGACCAATCACGAATAATTCTCTTTGTTCCAAGCTCCGAATCCAGTATCCTCCTGAAGATAACCAGTTCCGACGCGTTGGGGGAGATTTTCGTTCAAGCCCGACGAATGGACCAGCCAACCAATATGAAGATACTGCTAAGAATTGATGAACGAAACTGAAATGAAATCCTCAATCACGTTCTCAGCCGTCCCAGAAGCCCAGGGCGGACCTTTTGTTTATTGGGGTTCGCTCCAAGAAAGCATGCAATCGGCCAAGGATCTCGGGTTCGACGCAATCGAAATCTTCCCGCCAAGCCCTGAGTACTTCCAAACCATCGACGCCAGGACGCTCGCGCGGAAAATCGGATTGGAAATCGCCGCCGTCGGCACAGGAGCTGGCTGGCTAAAGCACAAACTCTCGCTGGCCGATGCCGATCCACAAATCCGAGCCCGGGCCATGGAATTTCTCTCATCGATGCTCGTTGCAGCCACGCAACTCCAAGCGCCGATGATCATCGGCTCGATGCAAGGGCGATCCGGACCGGGAGTGAGCAAGACTCAGGCCAAGGAGTTCCTGCGCGAAGGGCTCGAACGGCTCGATGCCCAAGCCAAAGCGATCGGAGGGAACATCCTCTACGAACCACTGAACCGATACGAGACCGACCAGTGCAATACCCTAGAGCAAGGAACCGAACTGATCCGTGGACTCTCCTGCACCAAATTGCTCGCAGACTGGTTTCACATGAATATCGAGGAAGCCGATATGGTCGAATCGATCCTCAAGGCCGGGACTGCCATCGGGCATGTTCACTTCGCCGATACCAATCGACTCGCCGTCGGCTCGGGACATCTATCGGTCCAACCGCTGATCGATGCTCTTGGCCAAATCGGCTACCGCGGATTTCTCAGCGCCGAAGTCTTCCCGCTACCAGACTCCCAAAAAGCCGCCGAACGCACCATCCACTCGTTCAAGCAGTCGGTACGATCCGTCTGATTGGACCGATCCAAAGCCAGCAAACCGCCCCCTCCAATCAGTGCCAGGCACGAATGGCTGCGTGCTCGGTCCGCTGTTTGCTAGCATCTCACCGCGTCTTAGGCCGGTGCCTGGCACCGGGTTGGCACCAGGAGACTGGACGGTATTTACCAGCATTCCGACGCGGGATAGCAAAGGTGCCTGGCACCAGGTTTGCACCGGGAAAGTGGACGAGATTCGCTAGCATTCCGACTCAGGGACCGCAACTGGTGCCTGGCACCGGATTGACAGCAGTTTGCTAGCATCCGGCCACGATTTAAAGGTGCCTGGCACGATGGCACTCCTGGTACGATTGGCTATTGCCTGCCGACGGCAGGCCACTTCCGATGGGAGCCAACCAATGCTGGCGGTTGGCCGATCTCTCGAAGCCCGCCAGCCAGTTTGCTGCGTTTAGGCTTTAGTAGACGCGCATTTCCGGCGGTTCGGGACTAAGAAAACCTACGCCATGCACCAGCAACTAGTGCCAGGCACGACAGATCCAGCGGATCTTGCCATAGGGAGTCGTACGAACTAGGGAAGCCTAGAAAGAATGAGACTTGGCCGGCGATCACCCAGTCGTCATGCCCTGAGCTTATCCGTCAAGCGCAACGACCCTAGACGCTGGTGCTTCAGCGTTCTGTCAGCCAATAAAGACTCGCTGCGTTATGGTGCCATTCGTACCTAGTATTGGCTTGGCGGGTCGTAACTAGGCAGAAGTTCCTACACTCAGCTAAGTTGCCGTGCTCTTGTCGGCCGATTCCGACGTGCTCACGCGGATCTTGGCTCTTCGGAACCTACCGTTTTCCACATCGAACTCGACCGACTTCTTGCTGTAAAAAAGCTCGGAGTGCCTGCTGTATTTGGTCC